>NZ_JBQFRO010000006.1:0-302920 GCF_056537425.1 Ruegeria sp. CE9
AGCCCAGTTTTTGCAGCTGCAAAGCCGAGTCCGGCGTCATCGCAACCCGGTTCTCGCCCTTAAACGTTTCCTTCGGCGTTCCTATTTTCACCAGTCGGTTCCCCCTAATTTTAGTTTCAGGCCAGATGGGTGATCAGCATAGAATGTCACGCAGAGATGTATCTCGCGCAAGATTATTTCGCAAGCGCAGCAATTGTGGCGCTGTGTCATGATAAGCACACCCTTAAATCCACCGCCGCGTTTTACGCTCATACCGAGCGAAATCGGCCCGGAAAGTACGGCGCAGCCGATCTTCCTCGGGTATGATAAAGCGCCGTTCAAGCAGCCAGACGAAAATCGGGATCAGCACCAGCGATAGCACTGCGTCAAACCGCAGAATCAGCCCAGTCAGGATCAGAACATCACCGGCATAAATCGGATTGCGGCTACGCTTGTAGATGCCCGATTGCACTATTGCCGATGGTGTTTCATGCGGAATGACCGTCGTGCGATGGCGGCGGAATTCGACCACGGCCATGATCACCAAGACAATACCGCCTCCGATCAGAATACCGCTCAGCAGATCCGTGATTGCTCCGTCCAACGACAACCCCAAAGGCAACGCGCGCGCCTGCATCCAAGCGAGCGCGGCAAAGCCCACAAGCCAAACAGGTGGAGTGTCGATCAGGCGCATGGCAGTCCCTTCGCGCGGCGACATAGGGTGGCAGATGTCGCTTCTGATCGCTCTCCTATCGTTTTCTGACTACATTGGCAAAAGCGCAGGGTGTCGCATCGGCCCAGGGCGCTGGATAACCCGCACCAATAGACAGACACAACGGGATCAGATAGCCAGTTGCAACCTGACCAATTCAGAAAGACAAAGTCTCGCCATGACCGATTTTGCCAAAACCAAATCCATGTTTCACCTGCCCGAGGGCGTTATTTACCTGCATGGCAACTCATTGGGCCCAATGCCAAAAGCAGCAGGCGCGCGCGTTGGCGAGATGTTGCAAAACGAGTGGGGCAAGATGCTAAGCACGAGCTGGAACGCGGCGGGCTGGATGGCCCTGCCGACCGAGCTCGGCGACCGCATCGCGCGGTTGATTGGCGCGGAACCCGGTTGCGTCATGGTCGGCGATACACTTTCGATCAAGGTCTATCAGGCGCTCGCCTCGGCGCTGGAACTTAATTCCGGGCGCAAGGTGGTTTTGTCCGACAACGGCAACTTCCCCTCGGACCTATATATGGCAGACGGGTTGTTGCGTTCATTGGGCCCCGACTACGAGCTGCGTATTGTCGACCCCGAAGATGTCGCGGCGCACATCACCGAAGAAGTCGCGGTGCTGATGCTGACCGAAGTGGGTTATCAGACCGGTCTTCTGCATGACATGAAAGCCCTGACCGAACTGGCCCACGCGAAGGGTGTAGTGACAGTCTGGGATCTGGCCCACTCTGCCGGCGCGATTCCGGTGGACCTGTCCGGGTGTAAGGCAGATTTTGCCATTGGCTGTACGTATAAATATCTCAATGGCGGCCCCGGCGCGCCAGGATTCATCTATGTCGCCCCGCATCTGCGCGACCGGGTTCGCCCAGCTCTGTCTGGTTGGCTTGGTCACGAAGCACCTTTCGCCTTTGATCTGGATTATCGCCCAGGCTCCGGGATCGAGAGGATGCGTGTTGGCACCCCTCCGATTATTCAGATGACAGCTCTTTCAACGGCGATGGATATTTGGGACCTGGCCGGCATGGAAGATGTACGCGCCAAATCCATTGAGTTAACCGAACTGTTCATAGATAGCGTCGAGGCCGCCTGCCCTGAACTGGAATTGGCCAGCCCGCGCGATCCGAACCTCCGAGGCAGCCAAGTGTGTTTTCGGTTTGCCGAAGGATATGCCGCCATGCAGGCGCTGGCCGCACATGGCGTCATAGGTGACTTCCGTGCACCCGATGTCATGAGGTTTGGATTTGCACCGCTCTACATCGACGCGGGTGATGTTAGTCAGGCCGTCGACATATTGGCGGACATCATGGGCAAACGGCTTTGGGACAAAGAAGAATACAAAGTGCGACTGCGCGTCACCTGACCTCAAGCGCCGCGCCCAACAGCGCAGCCAATTGCGAGATACCTTGTTCGAACTCTTCCGCGCTGGAGGCCGTCATCTTGATGCCCTTCAACGACGTCGTGATCGTCTTCGCGGCCTCGTCCGGTCCAACTGGCAAATGCGCACGACCTGCCGCATCCTCGCGGCGTAGCCAATCGGCATAGAGGCGGGTCAGTTCAGCCTCGCCCTCCTGCACGATATCGGTTGACATGGATTTCGTGGCATCCAGCATCTCGAGCCCATGAGGCGAGGCCAGAATCTCAGCCATCCCTTGCGACTGCGCCTGAATCGCCTGCGCGAGAATCTCGGGCAAAGGTCCGGCCGCCTTCAGGGCCTCGGCCACAGCAGCAGTTTTTTCCCCGTAATAGAACTGGGTCAATTCACGAACGATGGCCTCTTTATTCTTGTAATGCAGATACACCGCTGGCCGGGACATGCCTGCGCCCTTTGCAATGTCATCCATCGATGTCTTGCGAAATCCATAGGTTGCAAAGGCCTGAAAGGCCGAATTCAGGATGGCGGAGGTCTTGGAATCTTCTAGTGCACTCGTCATGGCAAAACCTCTGACAGTTTTTGTTCATTTTGTCAATTGACAGCCTGACACTTTTCATTAAATATGTCAGAGACCAGTCAAAGCTAAGTGAGGTGCGCCATGACGACGGCCCTTAAGATCAACGGAAAGACCCATCAGGTTGATCTGCCTGATGATGTACCCCTGCTATGGGTTCTGCGTGATGAAGTTGGACTGACCGGCACCAAGTTCGGTTGCGGCGTGGCAGCCTGCGGCGCGTGCACCGTGCATATTGATGGCGAGGCCGTACGGTCCTGCCAGGTGACGCTTTCGGATGTCTGGGGCGACGTCACCACGATCGAAGGGCTGGGAACACCCGACGCCATGGCCACGATCCAGAAAGCCTGGGTTGACCACCAGGTGGCGCAATGCGGTTATTGTCAGTCTGGCCAGATCATGCAGGCCGCAGCACTGCTGGCCGAAAACCCGACCCCCACTGACGCGGATATCGACGATGCGATGCAAGGCAACCTGTGCCGCTGTGGCACATACCCTCGCATCCGCGCCGCGATCCACGACGCCGCATCCAAGCTGAAGGAGGCCTGATCCATGGCAAGCATCGGTAAAATCCTGCGCCGCACCTTCCTGATCGGTTCAGCCGCCATCGTCGGCGGTGTGGCCTTCGGTGCCTATTACGTCACCCGCCCCGCGGCCAACCCGCTGAAACCGCGTGACGGCGAAACCGCGCTCAGCCCTTTTGTTCTGATCGATCAGCAGGGCGTGACCCTGTTCGCACCACGCGCAGAAATGGGTCAGGGCGTTATGACAACCTGGGCGGCGCTAATCGCCGAAGAGTTGGACGTTGAACTGGACGATATCCGCGTCTTGCACGGTCCGGCTGCGGCGGCCTATTACAACCACGCCCTCATGGGGGAAAGCCTGCCGGGCAAGGGCTACGACATCTCGGAATTCCAGCACAACCTGGGCGAAGCTCTGGGCGTTCTTGGCAGAACGCTCAGCCTGCAAGTCACCGGGGGTTCGACCTCGATGAAAGACGGGTTCGAGCGGATGCGGATGGCCGGGGCCACCGCACGCGAGACATTGAAACAGGCCGCGGCGGACCAACTGGGTGTGAAACGCGACCAACTCAAGACCGAAAATGGCGCAGTGGTTGCCCCGGATGGCACCCGCATTCCCTATACCGAGCTGGCCGAGGCCGCAGGCCAGATCGAACCGCCCGAGGTTGCGTTGCGCGATCCGTCCGAATGGCGTCTGATTGGTAAATCCCTGCCCCGCGTCGATATTCCGGGCAAATCCACCGGCACCGCCGAATTTGGCATCGACGTGCGGCCAGAGGGTCTGAAATTCGCCTCGGTCCGCATGAACCCCAAGCTGGGCGGTGTAATGAACGGTTTTGACGCAAGTGGCGCCGAAACCATGCCCGGTGTTGAAAAGATCGTCGATCTGGGCACGGGTGTCGCAGTGATCGCCAACAACACTTGGCTTGCCATGCAGGCGGTCGAGGCGATCGACGTGGATTGGGGCGATGCCCCCTATCCGCCCGAAAGTGATGCGATATTCGCGCAAATTGCCAAAGCGTTTGATGACGCGCCGAACTCGACCATGCGCGATGACGGCGATGTCGAAACCCTTCCCGAAGGTGCCACCGAGATCACAGCGGAATACACCGTGCCATATCTGGCCCATGCCACAATGGAACCGATGAACGCCACTGTTCTTTATTCCGGCAACAAGCTGGACATGTGGTGCGGTCATCAGGCCCCAACGCTGATCCAGATCCGCGCGGCCAACACCGCTGGTCTGGAAACCGACGCAGTCGAAATCCACACCACCTATCTGGGCGGTGGCTTTGGCCGCCGGGGCGAGCTGGATTTTGGCGAGATCGCCACCAAGGTCGCCATGGAGATGCCCGGCACCCCGGTTCAAACGACGTGGAGCCGTGAAGAGGATATGCGCCACGATTTCTACCGCCCCGGCGCTATGGCGCGGATGCGGGGGGCGGTGAAAGACGGCAAGGCTATCCTGATTGACGGCAAAGTCGCCTCGCAATCCCCGACACATCAGGCCGTTGAACGTGTGACCGGATTTGCTGGCGGCGGCCCCGACAAAGTTCTGGTCGAAGGCTTTTTCAATCAGCCCTACGCCGTGCCCAACTACCGCATGAGCGGTCACGTCGCCGATCTTGCTGTACCGGTTGGCTTCTGGCGATCGGTCGGCAACAGCCACAATGCCTTCTTCCACGAGACCTTCCTGGATGAAATGGCCCATGCCGCAGGGCGCGATCCGCTTGAATTCCGATTGGAGTTGGCAAGGTCCGAATTCGCCCCGGCTGCGGGGTGTCTGGAGGCCGTAAAAGAGATGTCAGGTTGGACCGGCAAAACCCCAGATGGCGTGGGGCGCGGCGTGGCAATGGCCTATAGCTTTGGGACCCCGGTCGCGCAGGTCATCGAAGTTGTGGACGAAGACGGCACCATCCGCATCAACAAGGCCTGGATTGCCTGCGATGTCGGCCTCGCCCTGGACCCGGCAACGGTCGAGGCGCAGATGATCGGCGGAATGATCTACGGGCTGTCTGCAGCAGTCCAGGAAGAAATCACCTTTGCCGATGGCGAGGTCGAACAATACAACTTCCCAGATTATGATGCGTTGCGGATGCAAACCACCCCAGTCACAGAAGTCCGGATACTGGAGACCAACAAACATCTGGGCGGCGTTGGTGAACCCGGGACACCCCCGTCAATGCCTGCACTGGGGAACGCGCTGTTTGACCTGACTGGCGAACGCGCCCGTAGCCTGCCACTGAACAAGCAGTTCGACTTGCTCGTATGATCAAATTGCGCCGACCCGGCTCTGGGTCGGCGCGAGCTCTTCCTGATGGCCTCAGAAGTTGACAGAAAGAAAGACTGCAGCTTCCGTCGCTTCAAAATCACTTTCGAACATGTCGAGATAGCCGATCGAAGCCTCCAGAAAAACAGCCTCGCTTGTGCGCCCTCTCACGCCCAAGCGGGTCGACCAAACAACATCGTTGTCCGTGTTTGCAACTGTTCCACCCCCTAAGTTCTCGCGTTCAAACCAATAGGTCGCGCTGAGCGATGCATAGGGTGAGATGACGTAGCTGCCATTGAAGAACGGGCGACTTACTTCAACCTCGGGCGTTAGGGCACTGTATTTTGCTTCTTGGATTTCACCAATAAACTCGGCTGGATTTCCCAGGTACGTCCCGGTGAGATCGTAATCCTCGGCGCTATAATGATAGTAATCATAAGAGATCGACGGACGAATTAAGTAAGCCCCGGCCTCATATTGTCCAATTGCTTCGAGATTCGCGTGCCAGCGGGTGCGATCAAAATCACCGCTCAGCTCCAGCACATCCACGTCTGTCGAGAAGCGACCGATCGTGGCGAGACCGTTCAGAACCCACCTCTCAGACATCCGCCAGGCGAAATAGGGTCCGATCGCGAATCCCGAAGTATCCTGAGAAAACTGCCCCTCAAAGCCGTCTAGCTGAGTGTTTTCGTATTCAAGCTGCAAACCCAAAACCAGATTATCCCGTACAAGACGGTCAATTCCAATTTCGAAAAAGCTGTCGTTCACGTCAAGTTCGCTGATGCCCCGGCTGTCCTCAATGTCGGTATAGGTAATATTGGTCCAGACATTCCATGTAGAAGCTGGCCCAAACTCGCGCCCTTCCGTTAGCGGAGGGCCAATGGCAACTGGATCACACAAGGCAGGGTCTAGCTTACCGGTCGCATCCGCAACGCAACTTTGATCGACACCTGCGGATCGCCCATTTGCATAGGTCGGGATGACAGGCCGACCGCTCTCGTCGGTCTCACCAATTCCATCGCCGCCTCCTCCACCCGAGCCTCCTGAGCCACCGCCGGACCCTCCGCCGGCTCCACCTGACCCGCCGCCCCCGAAACCACCACCGGAACCGCCGCCGCCACCAAAGCCACCGCCACCCCCGAATCCACCACCTGATCCACCCGAACCTCCGCCGCCGCCATTGCCGCCACCGGAACCGCCGTTTCCTCCGCCGCCGTTGCCGCCGCCGCCTCCTCCATTGCCGCCGCCCCATCCAGGCAGCGTCCAATCTCTTCTTTGGTTTTGCGTATCGATCAGACAGTCGCGCCCATTTGGTGCCCCGCCGCGTTTGAACAGACGATGAACGCCCCCTGATCCATTAGATACGAAGGGAGACAAGCTTAGATGAACTCCGGGCCGAGAACGGCTCCAGGTATCAACGGACGTGTTGCCCTGCGCAGCTTCCAGACGAAAAGCACCGCTTTCCGTCTGCGATAACCACAATGAGGATGAAGAGTCAGGTGTTCGCCCGATGTAAAGCAGGTCTCCGGCCGAGCTGCATTGTTGCGCATGCCCTGCAGTTCCCAAGATCACCAAACATAGTGCCGCAGGAACCAATTTTCTTAAACCACGAGGGTACTTTCCTGAAAAGATGCGCATGAACTGCTCCGAACCCAATCAGATTTGAATATTGCCAAGGGTATCTCGGCGCAAATTCCCGGTTCAGGAAAGATATCCAATTATCTTTTTATTCGAATGTTGCTGGCAAACCTTAGAACGATCCATCGACGGATCAGCGTGGCTAAGCAGACTGCCGGATCGCGCCGACCGTTTTCGCGTTTTTCCAATCATATACAGCGCGACCAAATTCCTTGAACAACGGCCGCGAGACCGGGTCATTCGCCGCATCCCATTCAGGGTGCCATTGGACCGATAATGTAAAGCCCGGCGCATCCTTGACATAGATCGCCTCGGGCGTGCCATCAGGCGCGTGGCCATCGATCACCACATTCTCGCCCAGCGTTTTGATCCCCTGCCCGTGCAGCGTATTGGTCATCACTTCGGCCGCACCCAACAGGCGGTGAAATACACCGCCTTCGGTCAGACTCACGACATGACGCAGGGCGAATTTCTCTTCCAAAGTACCGTCAGGCGGCATCCGGTGGTTCTGACGCCCAGGCAAATCGCGGATTTCAGGATAGAGCGTGCCGCCTAAGGCCACATTCACTTCCTGAAATCCCCGGCAGATCCCGAAAAACGGCTGCCCCCGCTCGGCACACGCCCGTACCAAAGGCAGGGTGATCGCATCGCGCGCCCGGTCGAATTCGCCATGCGCCTCGGTAGCGGGTTCGCCATATTCCTCAGGGTGAACATTGGGTCGGCCACCGGTCAGCAAGAAACCATCGCAGACCTCTAGCAACTCATCGACCGAAACATAGCGCGGATCGGCAGGGATCAGCAGCGGCAAACAATCCGAGACGTTCGAAACCGCCTCGGAATTCATCGTCCCACCCGCATGGGTCGGGTACTGATCATTCATCAGATAAGAATTCCCGATAATTCCAACGACGGGGCGCGCCATTCCATTTCCCTTGTTTCGCTCGTCTCTTGCAAAACCTATCGGCAGCCTTGGCCGCGCGCAACGGCACAGACCCTGCATGGCAGCGCAAGCGCTTGTTCAGCGGTGCACATCTGCGACACCGTTTGCAAAGGCGTTAAATCTCGCCGTTCAACCCAGCTGCTTCGATACCCGCCAGCGCAGCCTGGGCGTCGTTATCTGACGTGTCGCCGGTTACGCCAACCGCTCCGATCACCGCACCCTTTCGGTCGCGCAACAGCACACCACCGGGAACCGGAACAACCTGTCCACCATAAATACCGTTCACTGCCGCCATGAAATAAGCCTGTCCTTCGGCCCGCTGCATCTGCGCCGTGCCAGCCATGCCCAGCATCACCGATCCGTAAGCCTTGCCATGCGCAATTGCAAAACGTCCGGGCGCGGCGCCATCTTCGCGTTCAAACGCAATCACATGCCCACCGGAATCCAACACCACAACCGAGAGCGGTTTAAGTTCCATCTCGCGCCCTTTTTCCAGCGCTTTGCGAATGATAGTCCGTGCTTTACGCAATGAAATTACCATGCCCGATCCCTTTCATCTGGTCAAAAATATCCTCTGGGGAGCGCGAGGGGGCAGACAGCCCCCTCGTTCCCGCCGCTGCCTCTAGTTTACGCTCGCCTTCAGCTCCAGCCGACGCGCATGCAAAACCGGCTCGGTATAGCCCGAGGGCTGCACCCGTCCGCGGAACACCAGATCGCAAGCCGCCTGGAACGCGATCCCGTCAAAGCCCGGAGCCATCGGGTTATAAGTCGGATCACCTTCATTCTGACGATCCACAACAGCTGCCATTTTCTGCAGCGCGGCCATCACCTGCTCTTGACTGATTAGATCGTGATGCAGCCAGTTGGCCAATGCCTGAGACGAGATCCTGCAGGTCGCGCGATCCTCCATCAGACCGATATCGTTGATATCCGGCACTTTCGAACAACCGACCCCCTGATCGATCCAGCGTACCACATAGCCCAGAATGCCCTGTGCGTTGTTTTCGATCTCGCGAGTGATCTCATCCGAGCTGAGATTGCGACCACCAAGCAGAGGAATGGTCAACAGGTCATCTAACGTCCCCCGTGCACCTTCAGCGGCCAGCTCATCCTGGCGCGCCAGCACGTCGACCTTGTGGTAATGCGTGGCATGCAGGGTCGCGGCGGTGGGCGACGGCACCCAGGCGCAGGTCGCGCCGGATTGGGGGTGGCCGATCTTGGCCGCCAACATGTCTTGCATCCGATCCGGCATCGCCCACATGCCTTTGCCAATCTGCGCCCTGCCCTTCAGGCCACACGCCAGACCGATATCGACATTGCGGTCCTCATAAGACGCGATCCATGGCGTGTCCTTGATGTCGCCCTTGGGCAGCATCGGACCGGCCTCCATCGAGGTATGGATTTCATCCCCCGTGCGATCCAGAAACCCGGTGTTGATAAAGGCGACGCGCGATTTTGCGGCGCGGATACATTCCTTGAGGTTGGCCGAGGTGCGACGTTCTTCATCCATGATGCCCAGCTTTACTGTATTGCGCGGCAGGCCCAGAATGTCTTCAACCATGTCGAAAATCTCGACCGAGAACGCGACCTCCTCGGGGCCGTGCATTTTGGGCTTCACCACATAGACCGAACCCTTGACCGAGTTTCCACCCTCGCGCTTGAGGTCATGCATAGCGATCAGCGTCGTGCAGAGCGCATCCATCAACCCTTCACCAATCTCACGGCCTTCGGCGTCCAGCACGGCAGGGTTGGTCATCAGGTGACCCACATTGCGCACCAGCATCAGCGAGCGCCCTTTCACCGCTGCCTGCGCCCCATCGGGTGCTGAATAGACCAGATCCTCTGCAAGCTTGCGGGTGAAGGTTGCACCGCCTTTCGTGACCTCTTCGGTCAAGTCACCGGCCATCAGGCCGAGCCAGTTCCCATAGGCCTGCACCTTGTCGGTCGCGTCGACACAGGCAACCGAATCCTCACAATCCATGATCGTTGAAAGCGCGGACTCCAAGCGCACATCGGCAATACCCGCCGGATCGGTTGCACCGATCGCGCTATGCGCATCGACCATGATCTGGATGTGCATCCCATTGTTGCGCAACAATACGAACTCAGGCTTTTCACCCGCTCCACCGAAACCGGCAAACTGCGACGTATCCGCCAGAGCCGGTATCAGCGCGCCATCCTGAACGCTCAGCCCGGACACGTCCGCCCAGGACCCTTGGGCCAACGGTGCGGCCTGATCCAGAAACGCCTTGGCCCAGGCTATGACGCGCCCACCACGTTCGGTATCATAGGCTTTCCCGGTCGGCAAATCGCCCAGCGCATCCGTGCCATAAAGTGCATCATATAAGCTGCCCCAGCGGGCATTCGCCGCGTTCAGTGCGAAGCGCGCATTGGTGATCGGCACAACAAGTTGCGGACCTGGGGTCAGAGCGATCTCGGGGTCGACATTGGCGGTCTCGATCTCAAAATCGTCGCCTTCTTCAACCAGATAACCGATTTCGCACAGGAATGACTGGTATTCACCTGCATCGATTGGCAGGCCCCGCCTCGCTGCATGCCAGCCATCGATCCGGCTTTGAATATCAGCGCGCTTCTCCAACAATGCTCGGTTTTTTGGCCCCAACTCATTCACCAGCCGCGCCAGACCCGACCAGAACTGGTCTGCAGAAACTTCCGTTCCCGGCAGGGCTTTCTGTTCGATAAAGTCCACCAGTACCGGGTCGATCTGCAGCCCGCTGCGGGTCTGTCTACTGCTCATGTTCCGAATCCCCTACGATTGTGTGCGATGGTATGCGTCCTTCAATTAGGGCGTTCGTTTCCGATAGGCAACTTATGCCCTTAGGTCGCGGCCTTTTGGCCCATTGGGAAACTGTTTCAAATTGGCCTGAACGTTTGCGCGTTGGTTGCAGCACCCGCGCGAAGCCCCTAACGTCGCGCCAGACTCACGGATTATGAGGCCCCCGATGCGCGACGCTGCCCCCACCACGATCTATCTGATAGACTACACCCCGTTTGGCTATCTGGTGGACAGCGTGCATCTGACCTTTGATCTGGCCCCGCATGAAACTCGGGTCACCTCTCGCATTGCGTTCCGCCCGAACCCCGAGGCCACTGACCGTACGTTCTTCCTGCACGGGGAAGACTTGAAACTGATCAGTGCCGCGATTGATGGCAACGTGATCACGCCTGAGGTGACGCCGGAAGGCCTGACTGCCACCGTTCCTGATGGGCCTTTTGTATGGGAGGCCGTGGTCGAGATCGATCCCGGCAACAACACCGCGCTTGAAGGGCTTTATATGTCGAATGGCATGTACTGCACCCAGTGCGAGGCCGAAGGGTTCCGCAAAATCACCTATTACCCTGACCGGCCTGACGTGATGTCCACCTTCACCGTGCGCATCAACGGCGGCCTTCCAGTGCTTCTGTCGAATGGCAATCCATCGGGAATGGGCGAAGGCTGGGCTGAGTGGAGTGATCCCTGGCCTAAGCCTGCCTATCTGTTCGCGCTGGTGGCCGGTGAGTTGGTCGCCCATCCCGGTCAGTTCACCACCATGTCAGGTCGCGGCGTCGAATTGAACCTCTGGGTCCGACCTGGAGATGAGGGCAAATGCGCCTTTGGGATGGAAGCCCTGAAAAAGTCGATGAAATGGGACGAGGACGTCTATGGCCGTGAATACGATCTGGACGTTTTCAACATCGTTGCCGTCGACGATTTCAACATGGGCGCGATGGAGAACAAGGGGCTGAACATTTTCAACTCCTCTGCCGTTCTGGCCAGCCCCGAAACCTCGACCGATATGAATTTCGAGCGGATTGAAGCGATCATCGCCCATGAATATTTCCACAACTGGACCGGTAACCGCATCACCTGCCGCGACTGGTTCCAGCTGTGCCTGAAAGAAGGCCTTACTGTATTCCGCGACGCTCAGTTCACCTCGGACATGCGCTCAGCCCCAGTGAAACGCATCCACGACGCGATAGATCTGCGCGCGCGACAATTCCCCGAAGATAACGGACCCTTGTCGCACCCCGTCCGGCCCGAAAGCTTTCAGGAAATCAATAACTTCTACACCTCAACCGTCTATGAAAAAGGCGCCGAGGTCATCGGGATGCTGAAACGGTTGGTTGGGGATGAGGCCTACTCCAAAGCGCTGGATCTCTATTTCGACCGCCACGACGGGCAAGCCTGCACGATCGAGGATTGGCTCAAAGTATTCGAAGACACCACGGGCCGCGACCTGAGCCAGTTCAAACGCTGGTACAGCCAGTCGGGCACCCCGCGCGTTTCGGTCGCCGAAGACTGGGCCGATGGAACCTACACTCTGACGCTCAACCAACGGACCGAGCCGACACCGGGGCAGAATGACAAGCTGCCTCAGGTCATCCCCGTCGCTGTTGGCTTGCTTGGCGCTAACGGGGACGAGGTGCGCGCGACCGAAGTGTTTGAGCTGACCGAAGCCCAGCAGAGCTTTACTTTCACAGGCCTTGCCGCCAAACCCGTGCCTTCGATCCTGCGCGATTTCTCGGCCCCCGTGATCCTTGAGCACGAAACAAGTAACGCCGAGCGCGCCTTTTTGCTGGCCCACGACACCGATCCGTTCAACCGTTGGCAAGCGGGGCGGTCGCTGGCCGAGGATACCTTGCTGCGCATGATCACGGATGAGGCGACGCCTGAGGCCAATTACCTCGACGGGTTGCTGGCAGTTCTGCGCGATCAGGCACTGGACCCGGCCTATCGCGCGCTGATGCTGGGCCTGCCAACGCAGTCAGAGCTGGCGGCGGCGCTGTATGACAAGGGCAACACCCCCGACCCTATGGCGATCTGGCGGGCGGTTGAAACCTTGCGTCAGGCCACCGCTCAGCATGTACAGGACCTGCTGCCCCGACTGCATAGCGAGACACTGGTTGACGTGCCCTACCAGCCGGATGCTGAGCAATCTGGCAAACGGGCATTGGGCAGCGCGGCGCTTGCCCTGACTTCGCGGCTGGACGGCGGCTCCAAGGCGGCCGAGGAATACGCGCGCGCCGACAACATGACACTGCAGCTGACTGCCCTGTCGTGTCTGCTGCGCGCAGGCAAAGGCGAAACCGAGTTGGCCGCATTCTATGAACAATGGCAGCATGACCGGCTGGTGATGGACAAATGGTTTGCTCTGCAAGTGGCGATGACCGGGCCTGAAAATACGGTTGAGACCACGCGACGGTTGACCGAGCATGCTGATTTCAATTGGAAAAACCCCAACCGCTTTCGCGCATTGATGGGGTCTTTGGCAGGCAGCCATGCAGGGTTCCATCAGGCGAATGGGGCAGGATATGCCCTTTTGGCTGACTGGTTGATCAGGCTTGATCCAGTGAACCCGCAAACCACTGCTCGGATGTGCAGCGCATTTCAGACATGGAAACGCTATGACACAGATCGTCAGGCGCTGATCCGTAGTCAGCTGAACCGCATCGCCGAAACCCCTAATCTGTCGCGGGATACGACCGAAATGGTCTCGCGCATCCTCGGCGCATGACCCCGTTTGCGTTCACCCGGCAGAACCGCACCCAGCGTGCGGTTATGACTCTGATCTGTGTCTATGCCCTTTTGATCGGGCTGGTTATCCTGCTGAACGCCGCATGGTGGCTGATGGCCTTACTGGCCCTGCCAACCCTGCCCGCACTTGCGGATGTTCTGAAAGATACCAGCGCGGGAATGGAACTGACCGATAAAGCGCTGCGCTGGCACACGGGCAAACGTCAGGGCGAGATTGAGTTGTCGGACATCGACCGATTTCGCTTTGACACCCGCTGGGACTTTTCAGTGCGTGTATCTGCAGTGCTGAAATCTGATAAACGCCTGCGTCTGCCTGATGAATCACTTCCGCCGCACAAACAGTTTGAAGAGATTCTGAATCAAGCCGGATTCGCCGTTGAGCGCCATCATTTTAAAGTTTTCTGAAACGATTCCCCGATTCTGGGCGCAATTGGCCCTCGAATCCTGGGTTCAAAGCGACGCACGCTTGATTTGAGTGTAATTTTTGGCAAACTGGACGGGTTACAAGTTTGTTCCAGTTCGAGTTTTGCCATGTTTTGGTCTTTGAAGGCATTTGCCGCCCGTATTTTCGGTTCTACTGATCCCACCTCAACGCCTCTGCCAGCGTCGGTTGCCGATGCCACCGCATGGCTTGTTGCATCTGGGCAGTTGAACATTCCGATTGCTGAAACGAATGCGGATGAAGCGATCGGCCACAAGGTCATCGAACGGGGCCGCTATTTGGCGCGGCAGGATCTGTGGGCAGAGCTTTCACAAGAAATGCGCGCCGCAGATGAGGGCCGCAGGTCCACACCTTGCGGACAGCCAATTGCCGATTTACTGGCTTTTGGGGCCCGTTCGGATGTGGTTTTGGCAACGGAACATGCGCTATCGGACCACAAAGAACTGTCAGACTATAATCTTCTGGGTGGGATTTCCGAACTGGAATCTGAGATACAAAACCATCCCGACGATCCGATGATCACGCTGGTGGTTGCTCTCGCCCATATTGATCTTGCCTGGGCCTGGCGTGGGACGGCGCATCCCGATACCTTGCCAGCCCTGCATCAATCCCGCTGTGCGGCGCATTTTGACCGCGCCGCCGCGCTGCTGCCACTCTGCCGCGCGGCATTGCCGGACAGCCCTGCAATCGCTGCCGCAGACTGTGCGTTGCTGGCCGGCCACGTGGACCCGCGCACTCGCGTCGCGGACAAATACGAGGCGCTGATCACGCTCGACCCACAGAACCACCGCCACATGCGCGCGATGGGTAGCCATCTGCTGCCTCGCTGGTTCGGTAGCTATGAAGAGCTTGAGGTTCAGGCTTTGCGCAACGCCGCGCGCACGCAAAACATCTGGGGGGCTGGGGGCTATACCTGGGTGCAATTCGACGCCATTGCATTGGATGACGAAGCGTGCGCGCGGGTGGATGTCGAGTATTTCCTGGAGGGCTTGCGCGATATCGTTGCGCGCCGCCCGGATCAGCCGACCATCAATCTGTTGGCGGCCTATTGTTCGGTCACATTGCAAAACCGAATGGGCCAGAATCCAAAAGCTGATATCGCGCGTAAGCAGATATGCGAAGCCGCAAACTGGCTTATTCGCGATCACCTGACCGAGCTGCACCCCTTGATCTGGGCCCATGCGGCGAACGGGTTCAACAACAGTCTGCGCGTCAACTCGACCGAGCGTTTCGCTGCACGCGGTCGCCGAGACGCGCTGAAGGCCATTGCCAATCAGCTGCGGGATGAGCTGCGCAGCGGCCAAAGCGTGACCTTCACGCCGACGGGGCTGCAATTCTCAGAGAGCTAAAGCGCCTTTGCCCCTTGCCCCTTTGGCGCGCCGGGCCTAATACGCAGGCTTAGACTTCTGCGGAAATGAGGCGCGCCATGCTCGACCTGACATACGAAATGCCCAAACCCAAAACCATTGCCGGGGCCAAGCACGATTGGGAACTGGTGATCGGGATGGAGGTGCACGCTCAGGTCTCATCCAATGCCAAGCTGTTCTCGGGCGCGTCGACCCAATTCGGTGCCGAGCCGAATTCGAACGTGGCGTTCGTGGACGCCGCGATGCCGGGAATGCTGCCGGTGATCAACGAGTATTGCGTGGAACAGGCTGTGCGCACCGGGCTGGGTTTGAAAGCTGATATCAACCTGAAATCGGCGTTTGACCGCAAGAACTATTTCTACCCTGACCTGCCGCAGGGCTACCAGATTTCTCAGCTTTATCAGCCTATTGTAGGCGAAGGCGAAGTGCTGGTCGAGATGGGTGATGGCACCGCGCGCATGGTACGGATCGAGCGTATCCACATGGAGCAGGACGCGGGCAAATCGATCCACGACATGGACCCGCATATGTCCTTTGTCGACCTGAACCGGACCGGTGTGTGCCTGATGGAGATCGTTTCGCGCCCCGATATTCGTGGTCCTGAAGAGGCTGCCGCCTATATCGCCAAGCTGCGTCAGATCATGCGTTATTTAGGCACCTGCGACGGCAACATGCAGAACGGCAACCTGCGGGCGGACGTAAACGTTTCGATCTGTTTGCCGGGTGCTTACGAGAAGTATCAGGAAACACAGGACTTTTCGCATCTGGGCACACGTTGCGAGATCAAGAACATGAACTCGATGCGCTTTATCCAGCAGGCGATTGAGGTCGAAGCCCGCCGCCAGATCGCCATCGTCGAAGGCGGCGGTACCATCGATCAGGAAACGCGCCTGTATGATCCGGACAAGGGCGAGACACGCTCGATGCGGTCCAAGGAAGAGGCGCATGATTATCGCTATTTCCCGGACCCTGACCTGCTGCCGCTAGAAATCGAACAGGCGTGGGTGGATGACATCGCCGCCAAGCTGCCCGAACTGCCAGACGACAAAAAAGCGCGTTTTATCAGTGAGTTCGGACTGACCGACTATGACGCTTCGGTACTGACCGCCGAGGTGGAATCGGCTGCTTACTTCGAGGAGGTCGCCGGGGGACGCAGCGGCAAACTGGCTGCGAACTGGGTGATCAACGAGCTGTTTGGCCGGTTGAAAAAAGAAGATCATGACATCACCGAGTCTCCGGTGTCCCCCGCTCAGTTGGGTGGGATCATCGATCTGATTTCGTCTGATGCCATTTCGGGCAAAATAGCCAAGGACCTGTTCGAGATTGTCTATACCGAAGGCGGCGACCCTGCGAAAATCGTCGAGGATCGCGGCATGAAACAGGTGACTGACACTGGCGCCATCGAGGCCGCTTTGGACGAGATCATCGCCGCCAATCCGGCACAGGTCGAGAAGGCCAAGGTGAACCCGAAACTGGCTGGCTGGTTCGTCGGTCAGGTGATGAAGGCCACCGGCGGCAAGGCCAACCCGAAGGCCGTTAACGAATTGGTCAGCAAGAAGCTGGGTTCATAAATCTTCCGAGTTGTACAAACCCCGAACAGGGGTTTGTTCGACTTGTACATAACGAAAACTTAATTTTCGAGACCGGTATTGGGGCAAGCCATCGGCTTGACTCAGCGCCCGAATGCGCATTCTCATCCCCTCAAATCAGAGAGGTGAGCCGTCATGAAAAATCGTTTCGATCAGGAGTTGGAAACCCGGCTGGTACGCTATGCGGCGCTCGACAGTCAGAGCGATGAGACCTCGCCTTCGACCCCGAGCACCGAAATCCAGTTCGACATGCTGAACCTGTTGCGGCAAGAGTTGACCGAGATAGGTGCGCAAGACGTTCAGATGACCGGCGACAGCGTTGTCGTGGCCACCATCCCCGGTACGGCCGACGGACCGACGATCGGATTTCTGGCGCATGTGGACACCGCGCCTCAGTTCAATGCAACCGGCGTGAAGCCTCGGGTGATCAAAGGGTATAATGGCGGTGACATTACCTTCCCCGATGATTCTGATCTGGTGCTGTCGCCCGAAGAACACCCCTATCTGGCCGAGAAGATCGGGCATGATCTGATCACCGCGTCGGGAACAACCCTGCTGGGGGCCGATGACAAAGCGGGCGTTTCGATTCTGATGACGATGGCGCGGCACTTGCTGGAGAACAAAGACTTGCCCCACGGCCCGATTCGCATTGCCTTTACACCCGATGAAGAGATCGGACGCGGTGTTACCGAACAGTTGCCCAAAGATCTGGGCGCGGATTTCGCCTATACGCTGGACGGGCAGGAACTGGGTGAGATCGAATATGAAAGCTTCTCGGCCGACCGCGCGGTGATCAAGATCACCGGTGTGTCGATCCACCCCGGATTGGCCAAAGACAAAATGGTAAACGCGGCGCACCTGGCGGCAAAGATCGTGCAGACCTTGCCTCAGGCGACGATGACGCCCGAAGTGACAGACGGGCGCGAAGGGTTCATCCATGTGACCGACATGAATGGCGGCTCATCCGAGATGGAGATCAAGCTGATCCTGCGCGATTTCGAGATGGAGGCGTTGGAAGCCCAGCGCGATATTGTCCGTCAGGTCTGCGCCGCCGTGCAGGCGACCGAACCACGTGCGACCATCACCTGCGATATCAGTCATCAGTACCGCAACATGCGTTATTGGCTGGAAAAGGACATGACCCCGGTCGATCTGGCGCGCGACGCTTGTCGGGAACAGGGGATCGAGCCCGTATCTGTCCCGATCCGGGGTGGCACCGACGGCTCGCGCCTGACCGAGTTCGGCACACCAACGCCGAATATCTTTACGGGCATGCAGTGCATTCACGGCCCGCTGGAGTGGATCTCGGTCCAGGATATGGCGGTTGCGACCGAAACCTGCCTGTCGCTGGTCAGCAAGGCAGCGCGGAGCTAAGGCAACAGTACGGGCCGAAATTCGCCAATGCGTGATCTTGGCTTTCACCCGCCTGCCAAAATGTTAATTTGACCGGGTCAGGCAATCAGGACCAATTGATGCAGCGCTACGAATACAAAGTTGTCCCCGCTCCGCAAAAAGGCACCAAAGCGAAAGGCGTTAAAACGCCCGAGAGCCGGTTTGCCACCTCGATCGAGCAATTGCTGAACCAGTTGGGTCAGGACGGCTGGGAATACCAACGCGCCGAACTGCTGCCCAGCGAAGAACGTTCGGGCCTGACCGGATCGACGACCAACTGGCGGAATGTTCTGGTGTTTCGTCGGGCAATAGCGCTGGAAGAACCCGAACAGACCGAACCTGTGGATGAGGGCACCGCCCCAACCGCGCGCGCAGTTCCAGGCCCCGAGGAGGTATTGGCCAAAACACCTGCCGCCCCCGCCCCGATATCGGAAGAGCCTGAGGACCCGCCCTTGTCTCTGAAACCTTCGGACGAGGTGGTGGCCGAGGACGAGCACCCCGAGCAAGTGCGCCCATCCGGGTCGTGATTGGATAACAATCAACCGAAAGACACCGCATGAAGGGGCAAGGCACTGATACCCTGCCCCCATAACGGTTATGCTTTGTCAGTTCCGACCCGCGAACCCCATTGGCGAGAAACAACGCAGTTAGGGTGTTGCTGCTAAGCCAACTGACCTTGCATTTCGCACACCTGCGAAACTTGGCGCGCAGCCACCAGACAAGGGGACCTAAATGTCCTGCGAAGCCAATATTTGCGGAGCAAAACAAGGCTGGGGTACGAGGGTTTACTGCAAGGTTGTTAATTGCACGCTGCCTGGCCTGCATACATCCCAACGCCTGCACCTGCTGCAGTCGCGAGTGTCTTACCTGTACCGCCACCGAACCGATTTCCAACGACTCCCCCAAGGGCAGCGCCACCAAGGATTCCGGCAGCACAGCGAGCGTCATGCTGTACTTGCGCCTGAGTTGGCGTCGTCGGAGCCCCGCAAGCAGCCAAGAGCAGTGAGGTCGCAAGCGCACAGGTTATCAGTGCTTTGTTCATCTCGATTGCCTCTCAAATACCAAATAGTTATCTGATTAGGTGGCTTTGATCAGTCTAGCGTACAAGGTTTCAGCGTCTGTTCGATTTGAGTTTAATCAAAACTTAATAAAGAAGACCAAGGGACAAGGGCTTCGCGCGATTTTTGTTGGTTTCCTAAGATTGCGGGGGCCGGGTTCCTGATAAACCCCGACATTGGACTGGCCGCATTTTGTGGGAAATGGGCGATGAGCGCGGAACATCTCGGTAAGTTATTAAGGCACAATAAAGCGCGACAACTAAGTCTTTAGTTCCCCTATGTTTCCCCCGACACAACATGGGTCGCGAGCCAGATGGAGCATATAAACATAGGTGCAGATGTAAGATGGTGCCCCCACACGGACTCGAACCGCGGACCTACTGATTACAAATCAGTTGCTCTACCAGCTGAGCTATAGGGGCGCTGGGTGTCGATTAATGTTTCGGACCCAGGACTGCAAGCCCGAAATTTGGGGTCATCTTAACTTTGTGATGATTTGCCTTAGGATAGCGATGAGATCAGGCCCTTTCCGAATTTGACTGCCCCGGGGACAGGTTGTAACCCAAATGGCAATTCGGCCCCAGGTAAGGACGTTTACGAAATGCAGATGGTCATCCAGGCCGGCGCGCACTTTACGGATCACGATGAGTTGCTCGGCCTTCTGCAAGCAAATGCGCAGGTTGTTGGTGAAAACCATGTTGCGTTCTGGGGGCTTCGGCCGTTCCGAAAAATCTTTCGCCCGGCGTTGAAACCCTCGGCCGACCGACCATCGCGTCAGGATACGCTGGCGCGGTTTCAGAAACTGTTCCCAAAGGGGCAACAGGTGGACCGGGCGATCCTGTCAAGCGCGCTGTATCTGGGCGAGCGGGCTTCGATCATCATGGACGGGCAGTTCTATGCCAATGCCGGGCAGCGGATGGCCTATCTGGACCAACTGTTCAGCGACTCGACGGTGGAACTGTTCGTGGGTCTGCGCAATCCCGGCAGCTTTATTCCAAAGGTGCTGATGTTGCTATCGGCACCGGAACGCGCGCATATCCTGTCGACCACCGACCTGAGCTGCCTGAGTTGGCTTGCGATGATCGAGGATATTCGCGACCTTGCGCCGGACGTCAAAATCACCTTGTGGAGCAACGAGGATTCTCCGCTGATCCTTGGTGACATCGCGCGCGCTATGGTCGGACTGCCAGAAGATGCTCCGTTTGCGCAGGAATACGCGCTGCTGTCTTCGCTGGTCACGGAAGTGGGCAAAAAGGAAATCCAGAGCTTGTTGGAGCAGCAGGCTGCCCCCAATGATCCAATGCTCAGAGGAAGGCTGGCGCAGGTTTTTCAGCAGCAGGCGCTGACCGAGGCGATTGAAGAAGAAGTGGAATTGCCCGGCTGGAACGAGGATATCCTTGCGGCCTTTACCGAGCTATACGAGCAGGATCTGGCGCGGCTGCAAACCATGCCAGATATCCGGTTTCTGAAACCCTGAGCGGCAGGGGCTACATGCCCAGCGCTTCTTTGTACATCTCCAAGACCGCCTCTTCCTCGGCGATGTCATCCTTGTCGCGTTTGCGCAGCGCGACGACTTTGCGCATGACCTTGGTGTCGTAGCCGCGGGCCTTGGCCTCGGCCATGACCTCTTTCTGCTGGTCGGCGATGTCTTTCTTTTCGGCTTCAAGACGCTCGAACCGTTCGATGAACTGGCGCAGCTCGCCTGCGGTCACTCGGTAGTTGGCTGCGGCCTGATCTTCGGTGATGTCTTCCATCTGCGTCTCTCCCAAAGGCTGAAAATAGATGCCGGATACATCGGCACCGACCCGACCGCAAGCAGGCATTCTGCGCGGCGGGCTTGTCTGCCCTGCGCTGATCCGATAAGCGCGGTCTCGGGTTCAAAGGGTGAGCGTAGACAACATGTTCGACATTATCGTCTGGGGCGGGGCCGCCCTGTCTGTGGCCGGGTTGATCGGACTGGTCTGGTGCATCCTGCGGGTGATGAAAGCACGCAAGGCCAACCTGACGGATGATGAATTGCGCGCCGCAGTTCAAGGCGTCTTGCCGTGGAATCTGGCGTCGCTGTTTCTGTCGGTACTTGGGCTTATGATGGTTATCCTCGGGATTTCGCTGGGATAACCGGATCGATCAGATCGGCATATTGTCGAACCGCGCCTCCAATGCATCTTCGCACAGGGCGGCATCCAAACGGCGCAGGCGCGCGGGTATCTCGACACGTTGCGCACGCATCTTATCCAAAACCATGCTGACACGAGGCTGAAGCGCGAGCCGGGTTTCGAGACACGCACCATTCAACTTTTGTTCAAGCCGTTCCGCTTCGGTAAAAAGATCCTGAGCAGTCATTTCATCCTCCCGTATGGTGCAAGTGTGCCCGATATAGGTAACGAGTTTAAGACGAGCACGAGACCGGGCCAAAACATCGCGAAATCTTGCCTAATCGGAAGAAAAACCGACACTATGCCTTGGGTCGCTCAAAGCATACGCTCAAATTACAGTGATTGCTTTGACAGACATCAATTCGTGATTTGGCACTTTAAACACATTCCACTATTGATATATGTATGAAAGCTGAACGGAGGACCCCATGACGCCCATTGTGAAAGCCTTTTTCGACCCGCAGACGTTCACCGTCTCATACGTGGTGCAGGAACCTGAAGGACAAGCCTGCGCGATCATCGACAGCGTGCTGGATTTCGATCACGCCTCAGGTCGGACCGACACCGGTTCAGCCGATCAGATTGTGGACTATGTGACGGCGAAGGAGCTTAAGGTCGAGTGGGTTTTGGAAAGCCATGTCCATGCCGATCACCTGTCGGCGGCCCCCTACCTGCAGGAGAAGCTGGGCGGCAAGATCGGGATTGGCGAAAACATCGTGGTGGTTCAGGACACTTTTGGAAAGGTCTTCAACGAAGGCACCGAGTTTCAGCGTGATGGCAGCCAGTTTGATGCGCTGTTTGCCGAAGGGTCGAGCTTTCACATTGGCCAGATGCGCGGGGATGTCATGCACACGCCGGGCCATACGCCCGCTTGCATGACCTATGTGATCGGCGATGCGGCCTTTGTCGGCGATACGCTGTTCATGCCGGATTTCGGCACCGCGCGGTGCGATTTTCCGGGTGGGTCGTCAGCGGATCTTTTTGCCTCGATCCAGAAGATCCTGTCATTGCCCGACGAGACCCGGATTTATGTCGGACATGATTACAAGGCGCCCGGTCGAGATGAATACGCGTGGGAGACGACGGTGGGTGAACAGAAGGCTTTGAACGTGCATATCGGTCAGGGCCGCAGCGTTGAAGAGTTCGTTGAGATGCGGGATGCGCGCGACGCAACCCTCGCGATGCCGCGCCTGATCTTGCCCTCGCTGCAGGTCAATATGCGGGCTGGTCAGATGCCGCCAGCAGATGAACAGGGTGATGTTTTCATGAAAATTCCTGTCAACAAGCTGTGATAAGAGGGCAATCGAGCCAATGAATATCGAGTGGATTTGGGGTCTGGCGGGTGGTCTGCTGATCGGGCTGGGTGCCGCCGTTTACCTGCTGTGCAACGGACGGATCATGGGGGCCAGCGGCATTCTGGGCAGGCTGGTCGCGCGCAGTGATCGCAGCGCAATGACCGAACGATTGGCCTTTGTCGGTGGCTTGATCGGGATGCCTTTTCTGCTGCGCCCGCTGATTGCGCCGCAGACCGAGACTCATCTGACCCCGGATTTCGCAATCGTGATCCTTGCGGGGCTGCTGGTTGGGGCGGGCACGCGGATCGCCAATGGCTGCACGTCGGGTCATGGTGTTTGTGGAATCTCCCGGTTCTCGCTGCGCGGGATTGTTGCGACGGTGTTCTACATCCTTGCCGGTGGGCTGACGGTTGCGCTGTTTCGCCATGCTTTGGGGGTGATCTGATGCGCAGTTTGTTTGCCTTTCTCGCCGGATCGTTGTTCGGCACCGGGCTTTTGATCTCGGGCATGACCGACACCACCAAGGTGCAGGGGTGGCTGGATGTGTTCGGCAATTGGGATCCGACATTGGCCTTTGTCATGGGCGGAGCGATCCTGCCTATGCTGATTGCCTGGCGGCTGACGCGGAACAGGGTTCCTGTTGTGGGTGGACAGTTCCCTGCCCCGCCTCAAATCGAACTGGATCGCCGCCTGATCGTGGGGTCGGTATTGTTCGGGGTTGGTTGGGGATTGGCCGGTTTATGCCCCGGCCCGGCAATGGCCTCGCTGACATATGGGGGCGTTGGCGGTATTGTGTTCCTGATCGCGATGATTGCGGGCATGTTGGCGGCGCCGACGCTCGGCGCGCAACTGGACAGGATGGCGAACGCAGCCTAAGCAAGTGCCATGGAGATTCGACCGATTACCCCCCGCTATGCCGTCTCACCCCAGATCACGGTTGAGGATGTGCCAGCCATCGCCGAGGCAGGTTTCGTCAAGGTGATCTGCAACCGCCCAAATTCCGAGGTGCCGCCCGAGCAGCAATCCGATGCCATCGGGCAGGCCGTGCGCGATGCCGGAATGGAATACGAAGTTCTGGAACTGACGCATCAGACCATGACGCCCGAAAATGTCGCGCTGCAACGCGATCTGGCCGAAAGCTGCAGCGGCCCGGTTTTGGCCTATTGCGCGTCCGGCACCCGGTGTTCGGTGGTCTGGGCACTCGGACAATGCGACCAGTTGAGCCCGGATGAAATCCTGGATGCGACCGGCAAGGCGGGATATGCGCTGGACGGGCTGCGCCCCACGCTTGAACAGCTGCGCGTGCAAGACTAAACGATTTCGGGGTCAGCCATCGCCCCCGGGCGCTGGCAATCCGGCCAGATGCGAAATCTCGGCGACCCGCTGATCGGCGGTGGTGGACAGTAAATCGTCTGGGTCCATCATCGCCTCATCCAACGTCAGATCCTGGGTTGAAATTTCATCGTCCAGAAGGGATGGCATTGCCTCATCTTCGGGCATGGGCTTGGCGCTTGTCTTACCGGCAAGAAAGTTCTGGTCCTCTTTGGCAAGCAATGTCGGAACAGGGTTCTGTTCATTGATCCGAACCGCGCGCATTCCTCCACATTGACCCAGACGTCCGACCGCCGTGCGGGTGCGGTCGATTGCCAGAACTTCGACCCGATCCACACACGCATCTTGCAACGGGAGTACATCCCCGACACAAAGCTCTGATAGAGCGGTGAGCGGCAATGACATACGGCTGATCAGGGCGTTCAGTTCGGCGCGCATAACCCCGGATGCCTGATCCAGATTCATACCCGTGTCGGCGATATCTGCTGCCTGCTCGTCGTCCGCGGGCGGCCGTTCGGGCAACAGGATGCAAACTTCACCTTGTCGGCTGCCGCCTGCCAGCTCAACCGTCAGATCGAATACCCGATATGCCTCGTCCACCAGCGCAAGGGTCAGGTTGCGTCGATCTTCGGCCCGCGTCGTGAACTCATATCCCGACAGGCTGGCCATATCCGCCGGGGATTCGACCAGTTTTTGGGCCCGACCCAACATATCCTCGAGCAGTGGGGCAACCATGGCGGCGTCGGTATCGGTAAACGCGCGTTCAGTCGGCGGATCAGAAGATACCATCGCGATCGTCTGCTGCTGAACCACTGCGGACACGCACCCTGGGTCCAGACACACAGCCGCCACGTTGCCCTGATCCGAGCCGAAAATCAGCATCAGCCAGCCCTGGTTCAAGCGCGCGGCCACGTCTTCCTGCGCGCGCACCGCCTGTTTTGCCCCGATGACCGCCAGCGCAAGCCCTATGCCATCACCGGCTGCGCGCGCCAAACCCAGACGCAAGGCGCGCAGTATTGATCTGGGCGTATCAACGCCGCCTTGCCCCGCCGAAAGTTTGCGTGCCAATGCTGATTTGGTCATCGCCCCGCTCTGCCGTTCAAGAATACTCCGGAGAAAGGTGTAACCTGCAGACCGTTACGAATGTCTTTATGACAGCCTTATTGCGCGGCCTGACGGTAGGCGAGCGGTAGGCTGACGCGGAAGGCGGCCCCGCCCTGCCCGGGCAGATACGCGACCTCGCCGCCGAGGCGCTGCATGATTTCGCGACAGATCGCCAGACCCAGCCCGGCCCCACCCGCCTTGTCCGAGCCGACGCGGGCGAACTTCTCGAACACCATCGATTGCGCCTCGACCGGGATGCCACCGCCGTTGTCAACGAAATCGATCACCAGCTGCCCGCCAACATCATGGGCTGATATCGTCAGCACCGGCTCTTCCGCGTCGCAGTATTTTTGGGCATTCGAAATCAGGTTGATAAACACCTGACCAAGCCGGTCCAGATCAGTGTGCAGCGGGATGCGTTCGCTGGCACGGATTCGTCGCACGCCGATTTTGCGATCACTGCCTGCCAGCGCGCTTGAAACGGCGCGATCCAGCACCTCACTCAGCGTTGCTTCGCCCATGTTCAGGCTGACCTGCCCGCTTTCAAGAACGCTCAGGTCCAGCAGATCGTCAAGCAACCGCGTCAGGCGTAGCGCTTCGTCATGAATGATCGCGGCATAGCGGGTCTGTTCCTCTTCGCTCAGGCCGCCCGTATCACGCATGATCTCGGAAAAGGCGCGGATCGACGTCATCGGCGTGCGCAACTCATGGCTGACCTGGCTGAGGAACGCGTCTTTTTGCATCGAGACCTGCGTAAGCTTGGCATTTGCCTCGCGCAGCTGCCGCGCGGTGCGGCTGAGCTCGGTTGATTTCGCCTCAAGCTGGCTGGAATATTCCAGCATTTGTGCGGATTCGTCGGCCACGGCCAGCAGGTCTTCGACCGACACAGACGCGCCGCCCACGATCTGCCCGATCATCGCATGAGCGGTCGCGGCCCCGACCGAGCCGCTGAGTTCGCGCTCAAGGCGTTCCAGAAATTGTGGTGTTGGTTCCGGCAGCCGTCCGGGGCGGCCATTCTGGCGCTCGGCCTCGGCCTGAAAGAACACCTGCGCTGGGATGGTGCCAAGAATTCGCTGGGTCATGATCATCAGGTCTTCGCTTTGCGCGACCGAGCCGGTCCAGCCACGCGGTGCCACCGAATGATCAAAAACATTGACGAACTGCGCGCCTTGCAGCCGTTCCAGCGGGCTGGGAAAGCTGAGCATCGAGGCGACGCAGAAGGCAATTGTGTTCAACGACATCGACCACATGACTGTGTGCACCATTGGATCGATCCCTTCGATCCCGAACAGCGCCTGTGGGCGTAGCCAGCTCCAACCGAAGGGGCCGTTTACGATCACCGAAGCCGGGATGATGCCGCCGCCCATTCCGGGCAGAAGCAGCGTGTAAATCCACAGGAAAAACCCGACGCTGAGCCCGACGAGCGCCCCGGTTCGTGTAGCGCCACGCCAGAACAGGCCGCCAACCAACGCGGGAAGGATTTGGGAAATCCCTGCAAAGGCGACCAAGCCGATTGAGGCCAGCGCGGCCCCGCCGCCTGACAGGCTGTAGTAGAAATAACCCAGCGCCATGATCACGGCGATCGAAACCCGCCGCGCCATCAGAACAATGGTGCGCACATCGCCCGAGACTGACGCCGTGCCTTCCTGTGTATTCAGCCAGATCGGCATGACCACGTGGTTCGACACCATCGTCGACAGCGCCATGGCTGTCACGATCACCATCGACGTGGCCGAGGAAAACCCGCCGATGAAGGACAGCATTGCCAGCCAATCATTGCCTTGCGACAGCGGAACGGTCAGCACGAACAGATCGGGGTTTGAGCCTTCGGGCATCAGGTCGAGCCCCACCACGGCGATGGGCACCACGAAAAGGCTCATAAGCAGCAGGTAAAGCGGAAAAGCCCAGGCGGCGGTGCGCAGGTGGCTTTCATCATCATTCTCAACCACCATGACCTGAAACATCCGCGGCAGGCAGACAAAGGCGGCAGCCGAGAGGAAGATGAAGGTGGTCCAGCGTCCAGCGTCCACATGCCACTGGCCGATCTCGGAGGCGTCAATCTGGTCCATCATCGGCCCCAATCCCCCAGCGATGCCCCAGACGACAAAGATGCCGACAGCCAGCAGGGCGAAGAGTTTCACCACCGATTCCAACGCGATAGCAGTAACGACACCGTGGTGGCGCTCATTTGCGTCCAGATTGCGCGTCCCGAAGAGGATGGCGAAGACGGCCAACCCGGCGGCCACCCAGAACACGCTGGAGCCTTCGCGGTAGAGACCGGTGGGATCGGCCTCGGCAAAGATCGAGAATGACAGCGTGATCGACTGCAATTGCAGCGCGATATAAGGCGTGCCGCCCAGCACCGCCAGAATGGTCACGCAGACCGCCAGCGTGTTGGACTTGCCATAGCGCGACGAGATCAGGTCAGCGATGGATGTCACGCGCTGACTGCGCCCGATGCGCACCAGCTTACGCAAGCCCCACCACCAGCTGACCATTACCAGCGTCGGGCCCAGATAGATGGTCACAAATTCCAGCCCGGACCGCGCGGCATTGCCAACCGCGCCATAAAACGTCCAGGCAGTACAGTAGATTGACAGTGACAGGGTGTAGATCAGCGGCGACCGCAGCCATTTGCCGCCTCCGCGTGCCGCAACGCGATCCGCTGCGAAAGCCACGCCAAACAGCAGCACCACATAGCCCAGACAGACCAGAATCAGGACATTCAGGGTTGCCATGTCTCGGCCTCGGGCTCGGCGGTATCGCGGGCGGTCATGCGTCTGGCGGCAATGCCAAAGATCACGCTGATCAGGATCAGAACGCCCCAGCATGCAAAAATATAGAACATGGCCGTCGACAGCGATACCGCCTCGGGACCAGAGCTGTAATCGGGCCAGAGCAGAGGAAGCGCGAGCAGGGCGGCGCCCAAAAAGGGCAACAACCGCGCCGCATCTGCCAATCTGCGACGACGATAGCTTTGCCTTTCCAGAAACAGGGACGGACGAACCTTGCCGTCGCCCGGCGTGCTCATGACTGGGACGCCTGCGCATGCAGGTCGCGCACTGCGGTCAGCACCTCGGTGTTCGAGAAGGGTTTGGTCATGAAACGGCTGACCCCGGCTTGTTCGGCCATCTCGCGATCACGAGACTGCCCGCGCGCGGTCAGCATCAGGACCGGTAACGCCTTCATCTCAGCGTGTTCGCGCAGATCGCGCAGCACATCCATGCCGCTTTTTCCCGGCAACATCACATCCAGTATCACCAGATCAGGCCGCGCGGTCAGAATCACTTGCACCGCATCGGTCCCTTCGGCATGCGTTTCCACCTGCCAGCCCTCGCGCGTCAGCAAAAAGCGGATCGCCTCGGTGATGTTGGGCTCATCCTCGATCAACAGAACCTTGCGGCTCATATTTGCATGTCCTCCCCATGACCGGTTGCACGTCTGGCCACCCGTCAGACCCAGCTTACGCCCAGCGTCACGAAACTGTCAAAACCCTTCACTTAAGATCGATGGCTCGCGGCGCGCACTGCAGTGGCGTTTGGGGCAAATCCGGCAACTGGCCCCGACCTGCGCCGCGTGTTCCGCAGGCTGCACCATGTCTTCAACCGGCAGCACCAGCATGACCGAACGGTAGACCGGCTCGGCCCCAAATTCCGCGGCGGGCTGCGGCGACGCGATGGCGAAACACTCGAACTCGGCAGCGGTGCGGCCAAGCTGGACGACCCGTTTGCGGAGGGGCACCAGAGGCCGGTTCAGGGCTGTGAACAAAGGCCAAAGCGGGCAAGCCTCACCATGGCGTGGCAGCGCAAAACCCGGCGCGGGTTTGTAAAACAGAACGCTACCGGATGCGTCGCAGATCACCAGCCCGGCTGGGCGTGCCAGTGTGCCTTCGGGCAGAAAGGCCAACCGTCTGAGAACCGTAGAAAGATCCACTGAAAACATCGCCGCTAAAGCCAACGGATCAGGGTTCGCCGCATCAAGCGCCGCGCACACCTGATCCAGAGGCATGGCGCGCGCATCGGCGGTGTAGAGATCCAGCAAATCCGAGGCCACTGCATTGGCGGCGGCAGAATCGAGCCCTTCAAGCGGGATATCCTCCGCTTGCCCGCCGGCCTCAAGTGCAGGGAAATGGAACCCCTGTTCGGCAAAATAAGCCTCAACCGCGTCCAGCGGGATGCCGCGCAGATCGCGCTGCCCGTCGCTGTCGTCAAGATAGGTCACCAGCGCCTTCGAGCTTTCGGCCAGCCTTTCTGCATCCTGATGCAGGTTGCGATGGAAACGGTCGCGCCATTCCAGCTCGATCTCTCCGGGTTCGGCCAGAATCGCGGCGGTTGAACGGATTGCAGCGGCGGTTGATAGCACCTCATGCATCGAGGCAGCCAGATGCGGGTCATGTGTCAGCCGGTCTGACAAGATTTCCACCGTGCGCTCTAACGACACTACGCGGCGGTGCATATGGGCCAGAACACCGGACCAGCCGGGAAAGCGGCCAGCAAACTCTTCCAGCCCATCAACCTCGGCTTTTTGACCGACCGCATCCGCTGCTGCCTCGCGCAGGGCTGATATCAGCGTCTCTTCAATCCCTTGTGTCAGCAATGAGGGCTCGACCGACAAAGCGCTGGCAATGTCGACCAACAGCTTGCCCCCGATGCGGCGGCGATTGTGTTCGATCAGGTTCAGATACGAGGCTGATATGCCCACCTGTCGCGCCAGTTCGGCCTGTCGCAGCCCTGAGATTTGCCGCCTTTCGCGTATCCGGCTGCCGGTCAGGGTGTCTCGCATTGCGTTCGCATCCTTGGCTGCTGCGCTTGGGTTTGCAGAATACCCTCATGATTTTTAACTGTTAACGCAAAATTTTCAAAGAAGATTTACAACCTTAACAAAACACATCGAAAGAAACCAATTCATTCTAGCTGCGCGCCCTTCTCTTTCGGCGCAATTCCCGTCACCATACGGGCATGAGCGATCCCGCCTTCGAATACGCACCCATTGGCCTTGTCGAGCTGGAAAACCGGATCATTCGCCGGTGCAATCTGCAGTTCGCGCGGACCTTTGGCGGCGATGAGGTGGACTATCGCAACATGCCTTTGCTGCACCTCTACCCCTCGGTCGCGGATTGGGAGAGGATCGGCGCACGTAGCCTGCAGGTGATGCGCGATACCGGCTATTACACGGACGAACGGGTGATGCGGCGGCGCGATGGCGATCTGTTCTGGTGCCGTGCCCGGGGCCGGTCGCTGACGCCTGACGATCCGTTCCGTCACGGGATCTGGAGCTTTTCGGACATCTCGGAAGAACGCCCGCTGGTTGAACTGACCACCCGTGAACGCGAGGTTGCGATCCTGTCCTGCCGGGGCCTGTCGGCCAAGGAAATCGGTGTTGAACTGGGGCTCAGTTACCGCACGATCGAGGCCTATCGCGCCCGGCTTCTTGAGAAATACGGCGCCCGGAAACTGCCCGAGTTGGTGGCAAAGCTGTCGGGAACACCGCTGTAAACGCTCCGACCCTCGTAATTCACGCAAAAACCCCCATTTGACAGGCTCAGACGGCGCTTTTCATGGCCGACCGCATGGCTTATAACCCTGCGTAATCAGACCAAGCCCGCAGGGAACAGACGGGCCATAGGGGAACCTTCGAGGACACTCATGACAGATACCAAACACGAAGCGGATGTGGCGTTTATCAAGGCTTTGGCCGAACTGCTGCGCGAAAATGACCTGACCGAATTGCAGGTTAAACGCGAATATGGCGATGACGACAGCCTGAATGTCCGCGTCAGCCGCGCGACGCAGGCTGTTGCCGCACCGGTTCAGGTTGCCGTTCCTGCCGCAGTACCCGCCGCTGCCCCTGCTGCAGCACCGGCAGCAGCTGCGGCCGAGGCCCCCGCTGCAGTGGACGATCCTGCCAGCCACCCCGGCGCGGTGACCTCGCCCATGGTGGGCACTGTTTATATGCAGCCCGAGCCCGGCGCGCCCTCGTTCATCAGTGTCGGTGCGTCTGTGTCCGAAGGCGACACGCTGCTGATCGTCGAAGCGATGAAGACCATGAACCACATCCACGCGCCCAAATCGGGCACCATCAAGCGCATTCTGGTCGGCGATGGCGATGCTGTGGAATTCGGCACGCCTCTGGTCATCGTTGAGTAAGGCGGGCCCATGTTCGACAAAATCCTGATTGCCAACCGAGGCGAGATCGCCCTGCGCGTGATCCGTGCCGCGCGTGAAATGGGGATCAAGACGGTCGCCGTGCATTCCACCGCCGACAGCGACGCGATGCATGTTCGCATGGCGGACGAATCGGTGTGCATCGGTCCTCCGCCCAGCCCGCAAAGCTATCTGTCCGTGCCCGCGATCATCTCGGCCTGTGAAATCACTGGCGCGCAGGCGATCCATCCGGGCTATGGCTTCCTGTCTGAAAATGCCGAGTTCGTGCAGATCGTCGAAGATCACGGCATTACCTTCATCGGCCCCACCGCCGAACATATCCGCGTGATGGGTGACAAGATCACCGCCAAGGACACGATGAAGGAACTGGGGGTTCCTTGTGTTCCGGGTTCCGACGGTGGTGTCCCCACGCTGGCCGACGCCAAGCGCATCGGTGAGGAATTCGGCTATCCCGTCATCATCAAGGCCACCGCCGGTGGCGGCGGTCGCGGCATGAAGGTGGCGCAAAACGCCGATGAGATGGAAAGCGCCTTCATGACCGCACGCGCCGAGGGCAAAGCTGCCTTTGGCAATGACGAGGTCTATATCGAGAAATACCTGACCACCCCGCGCCATATCGAGATTCAGGTCTTTGGCGACGGCAAGGGTAAGGCGGTTCATCTGGGTGAGCGCGATTGCTCGCTGCAGCGTCGCCACCAGAAAGTGTTTGAAGAAGCACCCGGCCCAAGCATCACCCCGGAAGAACGTGCGAAGATCGGTAAGATCTGCGCCGACGCGGTCGCCAAGATCAACTATATCGGCGCGGGTACCATCGAGTTCCTCTATGAAAATGGCGAGTTCTACTTCATCGAAATGAACACCCGTTTGCAGGTCGAACACCCGGTGACCGAGGGCATCTTTGGCGTCGATCTGGTGCGCGAACAAATCCTTGTGGCTGCTGGTGAGGACATGTCGTTCGGTCAGGATGATCTGGAAATAAATGGCCACGCCATCGAAGTTCGGATCAACGCGGAAAAACTGCCCAACTTCTCGCCCTGTCCCGGCAAGATCACTGCGTATCACGCGCCGGGTGGCCTGGGTGTGCGGATGGATTCGGCGCTGTATGATGGGTATTCGATCCCGCCCTATTACGACTCGCTGATTGCCAAGCTGATCGTGCAAGGACGTGACCGGGCCGAGGCGCTGGCCCGTCTGGAACGCGCTTTGGGAGAGCTGATCGTCGACGGCATCGACACCACCGTGCCGCTGTTCCACGCGCTTCTGCAGGAACCCGATCTGCATAGCGGTGACTATAACATCCACTGGCTGGAGCACTGGCTTGCGGAGAACATGGCCGACTAAGAACACGAGGTCGGAAGGCGGCAGCCTTCCGGCCCCGAGGCATCCGTCATGAGCCTTTCCCCCGAACTGCTGCTGCATGGGTATTCCATCGGCATATTTCCGATGGCCGAGCACCGCGATGACCCCGAGCTGTTCTGGGTCGACCCAAAGTTTCGCGGCGTGTTCCCGCTGGATGGATTTCACATCTCACGCAGTCTGGCGCGGCGTATCCGGACCTGCGGCTTTAGGGTAAGCATCAATCAGGATTTTGTGGGCGTGGTGGATGGCTGTGCCGACCGATCGGACACCTGGATCAATCCCGAGCTGCGCCGCCTGTATCAGGAATTGCACCAAACCGGTCGCGCGCATTCGCTGGAGGTTTGGGACGGATCGCTACTGATTGGTGGCGTTTACGGAGTAGCTCTTGGTGCGGCTTTCTTCGGTGAAAGCATGTTCTCGCGCCGCACGGATGCGTCCAAGATCGCACTTGCCTATCTGGTGGACCGGCTGCGCCAAACCGGCTTTACGCTGTTCGACACGCAGTTTCTAACGGCGCATCTGGCCTCGCTGGGCGCGATCGAAATTCCGCGTGCGGTCTATCATGGCGAATTGAAACAAGCGCTTGAATTGAATACGGATTTTACCGCTGATCTGCAGCAGACCCCTCAGGGCGTGATACAGCGGATCACCCAGACATCATAGCGCGCATGATCCAGCGCATTCAGCGCAGGAGAGGTCGCGATCATCCAGCCGTCAAACAGCTGCTGCGCTTTGCCCTGCTCCCAGATCGTCAGATAGGCAAAGGCGTCCCCGGTTGGGTTCTCAGCCGGATATCGGCAGTCTGCCAATGCGACATCCAGCCCGAACACGGTCGCCGTCTGCCCGTTCTGCACCTCGATATCCAGGGTTTGCCCACTGACCTTATCCAGCCCGCGCAACATGGCACCAGGCCCGGATTCGACCTTTTGCTGCGCAGCGGCAGAGGTCGCGGCGACCAGCAATGCCACCAAAACCGCACGGATCATTCGCCGCCATCCCCGGCAACAAACTTGACCAGCAACGAGATCAGGCTGACCGCGCCCTGCGTATCCTCAATCTCATCCCCCGCTTCGAAATAGAACGGAGAACCTCCGGGCATCACCTCAACGAAGTTGCCGCCCAACAGTCCTTCTGAGGAAATCACAACGGCGCTGTCATCCGGGATCAGAATGCCATCCGCCACCGAAAAACGCGTATCTGCGCGGTACGTATCAGAGTTCAGGGTAACCCCGGTTACTGTTCCGATCTTCACACCGGCAAGGCGCACATCGGTTCCGACGCCGACGCCTTCCAGCGAACGGAAAGACGCGCCCAACTCATAGCCCGCATTCGACTGCGAAAGGCCTGTGGACTGGCTGGCATAGACGCCAAAGGCGATGGCACAGGCCAATACGACGCCGCCGACAATAACTTCGGTCTTGGTATGAGCAGACATCGCTTATTCCGGGCTCCACGCCTCGTAGTCCGATCGCTCAACCGGATCAGCGCGGCGCAAAGAACCCGCCGGAGCATAAGCTAGCGCAGTGCCCGTCAGATTTTCCTGATGCGGTTTTTCCCACGATTTGTGGGGAAGAGGTTTGTCCGTTGGCGGCTCATCCCAGGTGCGGTGCAACCATCCATGCCAGTCGGGATCGATGCGGCTGGCCTCGGCCTCGCCATTGAAGATCACCCAGCGCTTGCTGTCATCGGCATTGTGATAGAAAACGTTGCCCTCGTCGTCTTCACCGACCTTGATCCCCTTGCGCGCAGTGTAAAACTGCGTGTTCAGGGTGGCTCCGTTCCACCAGGTCACGGCCCGTAAAAGACTGTTCAGGATTCCCATCGGCTGCCTCCGGCATTTCTGTCCACGCAGATATGGACCAAAGGCACGCCGAGGTCCAGTACCGCAGACGCCTCGTGCGTCATTCCGGCAGGATCGCGGTGACTTCGATTTCAATCCGGTATTTCGGATCGATCAATCCGCATTCAATCATTGTCGCCACCGGAGGGTTGGCGCCGAAGGTTTCAGCCAGAACAGGCCAGCAGGGTTCGAATTCGGTGCGATCGGGAAGCATATACGTGACGCGTACAACGTCCGCAAACGAAGCTCCCGCTTCGGTCAGGGCTATTTCGATGATCGCCAGAGCCGAGCGGCACTGGTCAACTGCCGTTTCCCCCTGCCCGACGGTGCCTGCGACATGGACCCAGCCACCTGCAACCACTGCGCGGCAATAGCCAACCTTGGCCTCGAATTCGCCACCTGAAGAAATACGTCTGATTGTCATGTTCCGCTCACCAAACAATTGCCTCATTGGCCGCAAGGCCGGCTTCATACGAGGCTCTGCCTCGCGCTCCGGGATATTTTTGGCCAGATGAAGAACGGATCCCCTGCTTCATCTAGCTATGAATATCCCGGGGGAGTCGCCCTACGGGCGGCGGGGGCAGAGCCCCCTACCCAGTGTGCGATTGGTGATCGATGCAGAGTGAAGGCTGGACTAACCAGCCGAGGCTGATTCCGCCGTGTCTGCATAAATGATCAGCGGTTGCGACTCTGACGTCACCGCCTCTTCGTTGACCACAACTTCGGTCACATTCTTCATGCCCGGCAGCTCGAACATCGTATCCAGCAGGATATCTTCGAGGATCGAGCGCAAGCCACGTGCGCCGGTTTTGCGTTCAATAGCCTTCTTGGCGATGGCTTTCAGCGCATCATCGGTGAAGGCCAGATCGGCATCTTCCAGCTCGAACAGGCGCTGGTATTGCTTGACCAGAGCGTTTTTCGGGCTGGTAAGGATGGTGACAAGCGCGTCTTCGTCCAGATCTTCGAGCGTTGCCAGAACCGGCAGGCGGCCGACGAATTCCGGGATCAGGCCGAATTTCAGCAGGTCTTCGGGTTCCAGATCCTTGAAAATCTCACCCACGCCGCGTTCGTCATTGTCACGTACATCCGCGCCGAAGCCCATTGCCGAGCCTTTGCCGCGCTGCGCGATGATCTTGTCGAGCCCTGCAAATGCGCCGCCGCAGATGAAAAGGATATTGGTTGTGTCCACCTGCAGGAATTCCTGCTGCGGATGCTTGCGGCCACCTTGTGGCGGAACGCTGGCCACGGTGCCTTCCATCAGTTTCAGCAGGGCCTGCTGAACACCCTCACCCGACACGTCGCGCGTGATCGAGGGGTTCTCGGACTTGCGGGTGATTTTGTCGACCTCGTCAATATAAACGATGCCGCGCTGAGCGCGCTCGACATTGTATTCGCTGGCCTGCAGCAGTTTGAGGATGATGTTCTCGACATCTTCACCCACATAACCGGCCTCGGTCAGCGTGGTTGCATCCGCCATGGTGAACGGCACATCCAATATCCGTGCCAGCGTCTGCGCCAGCAGGGTTTTACCGCAGCCGGTGGGACCGATCAGCAGGATATTGGATTTCGCAAGCTCAATATCGCTGCCCGCTTTCTGGGCATGGTTCAGACGTTTGTAGTGGTTGTGCACCGCAACCGACAGAACCCGTTTGGCGGTGGCCTGACCGATCACGTAATCGTCCAGAACCTCGCAGATATCCTTTGGCGTAGGCACACCGTCCGAGGATTTCAGACCGCTGGCTTTGGTCTCTTCACGGATAATATCCATGCAGAGCTCAACACACTCATCACAGATGAATACGGTCGGGCCTGCGATCAGCTTACGCACCTCATGCTGGCTTTTGCCGCAAAAGCTGCAATAGAGCGTGTTCTTGCCGTCACCGCCTGAATTCGTCGCCATGCTTTACCCCTCGGGCTCCGTCTCGGCGACCCCATCCAAAGGGTCGCGTTTGCCGTCATTGCCTGCAGCTTAGGCCAGCGTTCTGGCAGCTACAATCTCAAAATCAATCCTCACGCCGGACGCGCGCTGTTTTGAACTTAGTCTTCGTCACCATCCATCTTGGCGCGGTTCTCGACGATCTCGTCAATATGGCCCCAATCCTTGGCTTCTTCCGGGCTCATAAAGTTGTCACGATCCAGCGCCTTTTCAACCGCCTTTTTGGTCTGCCCGGTATGACGTACATAGATGTCATACAGGCGATCTTTCAGCTTTTGCGTCTCGGCCGCGTGGATCATGATATCGCTGGCCTGGCCCTGATAGCCGCCACTGGGCTGGTGCACCATGATCCGGCTGTTGGGCAGCGAAAAGCGCATTCCCTTCTCACCGCCGGCCAGCAATACCGAACCCATCGAGGCCGCCTGACCGATTACCAATGTGGAACATTTCGGCTTAATATACTGCATTGTATCGTAAATCGACAAACCGCTGGTCACCACGCCGCCGGGCGAATTGATGTAGATCGAGATTTCCTTGTTCGGGTTTTCCGCCTCAAGGTGCAGCAACTGCGCGACCACCAGATGGCTCATGCCGTCATGGATCGGGCCGTTAATGAAAATGATCCGCTCTTTCAGAAGACGCGAGAAGATGTCGTATGCGCGCTCGCCCCGGCTGGTCTGCTCGACGACCATGGGGACGAGAGTGTTCATATATGTTTCAACTGGATCGAACATTCGGAACCTGCCTGTTTTGCGATGGATCGGGACATTACCCGAAGAAGAGTTACCCGAGTCTTAGTGCCGCCACAGGGGGGCTGCAAGGGGGGCCGAACGTTCCGGTGTTTTCCGCGTGCTCAAGCGTCTCGATTGCATCTGATGCATGTGACCGATAAGAGCTCGCGGCACCAATACGCTCGTCACATCACGCTATTTTGATCCGTACATATAGCAATACATGCCTGAAACTTGTACCAAGTGAACGCGCCGCAACGAGGCTCTTTGCCAATATGAGATTCGGCGAGAGTAACGAGGGAATACGATCATGGCTTTGCCGCAAATGACCGAGGAAATGTCACCTGATGATTTGGACCGGATGGTTGAGAATGCGACGCGTGCGTCCAACTTTCTGAAGGCCATCAGCCATGAAGGGCGCCTCATGATCCTGTGCCACCTGGTGTCAGGGGAAAAATCTGTGACCGAGTTGGAGCGCTTGCTCTCGGCGCGGCAGGCGGCTGTTTCTCAGCAATTATCGCGCCTTAGGTTGGAAGGTCTGGTTGTTCCCCGTCGCGAGGGGAAAGCCATTTATTATCGGCTGGCCGATGAGCGGCCCGCACGCATTCTGGAAGTGGTCTATGAATTGTTCTGCACACAGGACAAGGCCGGTTCATAACCATCGGCCTGAATGAGGACGCTGTAAAACCGGTGGCTCTGCCCTACTAAAACTGCTAACCAATCCGAAACACGCACTTATGGAGCAACTGATGATCCGCACAATTCTGATTGGTTTGGCCTTGTTCACCCTCACTGCCTGCGAGACCGCAAAAGGCGCTGGAAAAGATATCGAAAACGCGGGTGACGCGATTCAGAATGCGGCTGAGGACGTTCAGGAAAACATCTGATTGTGACGGGATGTTGCGTTAAGGCAACGCCCACCCGCAATATATAGTTGCCACACCTACTCAACCCAGGTAATGTTGCCCGTACAGGTGCATAGACGCGGCATTGCATTTCTGACACTTCTACGGGGTTCTTTTGCGCAAGCGAAAGAACCCCGTTCTGGTTCGGAGAGTGGTGCGTGGTAGCCTGTATGAACCGAAGGTTCTGAAATAGGAAAAGGCGTCAGGTGCTCAGACGCGGTCTTTGCATGCATCCTTGCGGACACTCCTGACGCCTTGCCGGTCCGGGCCGCCCGAGGGCCGTCCCGATCCAGTTGCCTCGGCCCCCGAAAGAACCTTGGCGACTGCCACACGCACTATGTCGCGTCACAGCCCGCGCAGACCTTGTAAGAGGCTAATCACCTGATCCGAACCGTAGTACAGATCACCTGATCCACCGCCGGTAAGCCATTGCAACCAAGTACAAATCCTAAAACCTGTCTTCGTCGCGGCGGCCCCCTTGGCCCTTGCGTCCCGCCCCTGTTCCGAAGAACTGAAGCAGTGATCAGACTGTTGCACCAGCGTCATGATCCGGCAAGAAAATAGCACTGCAGCATGAAAATTAGACGTGGATAAACTGTTGATATCCGCCGGGAGAGCCATGTGGACAAGTCGGAAATCGACGCCAAATGGCGGGGTTGTGAAGGGATAAGTCCAGACTTAAGAAAACACCCCGATTTTCGCCACTTTCTGCAGCTGCAAAGGTCGCGCGCGCTGCGTTAGGGGGGAATTGTCCGAGTTGTACAACACTCAAACCCCCAATCTTTCGAATCGAACAACCGGAGATTCGCTCATGCGCCTGACCATTTCCCAAGCCCGCGCCCGTTTGGGCGAACTGGTCACCCTGTCACAAGACCCGCGAGAGGTGATCGTGCTGACCCGATATGGCAAACCACAGGCTGCGCTGGTGTCGATGGCCGAGGCTGAACGGATCTGGCAGTTGCAGGATGACGACCGGGTCGGACACAAACACCCGCTCAGCGGGCTGCGCGGGTGGTGGTCGAAGGGGCGTGGTATTCCGGGGATGGAACCTGGGCCGGACGGCAGGTACCTCACCGCGCGCGACGCCGCGCTGAAGGTCCGCGAGATCCAGATGACCCGGGCCGAGGAACGCCGCATCCTCAGGCGCGGTGGTCTGGACCCTGTCGCGGGCGGCGAGATCGCCGCCCGGCCCGTTGCCTCCCTGTGGAGACGTCTGTTCCGATTATGAGAAGCGTCCTGACCGGGCCGGGTCACCTACTACTCCTGCCGCAGTCAAAAATCTCAGCGGCAAATACCCCCTTTAACATCGGTCCGGTCAGAGACGCTTCAGTTCACCTGACGTTCCAGAACGGTGCTGTAGGTCGTTCCTCGACGCAGGCTACGGAAATCAGCATAGATCTTGCCATCCTCGTACCGGGCATCGATCAGGGCGTTCACGCCGATCTCGGGATCGGCCGAGCTTTCCACGATGCTGACACGGGTCGGATCATCCAGGCTGATGGTGCCGGTCGCATCCATGACGCGCCAGTCCTGAGTGGCATTCGAACGCCACTTGCTGGGGCCCCAGAACACGTTGTCTTGCTGCTTTTGGATGTCGAGCACCCATTCGGCATTGTTGAACCGCGGCGCGTCACCAGTTGTGGTCCGGTTCGGCCCAACGGTGGTATAGCTGCCCGCCCAGGTGCCGCGCAGGTCCGGCGTATCGGCCATGGCTGCGGTGGCAAGAGTGAGGCTGGTGGCCAAAGCGGCAGCTCCGGCAGTCATGTATCTGGTCATGGGGATCTCCTCCTGAAAGCGACCCTTTGGAGTTCAAAAACGAACATCCTTGCTGTGGGATACAGATTGGGCGGAGGTGTGCCGGTTACAACTTACCTAAGGGAAACTTCATAATCGGTTAATGTTTGCGTCAGGCCCAGGCGAGCGCGGTGCCGAGGATGACAAGGCCGATGCCCGCGACTTCGCGATACGAGAAGTGCTCGCCAAACAGAAAGAACGAGGCGATGGCGATCAGAACAACCTCGGCCCCCAGAATGCCGGTATAGATGATGCCCAACCGTTCTTCGCGCAGCGCGGCGAGTTCGAGCGTTGCCCCGGCCAGCAGGGTCGCAACGATCAGCAGGCCAAGGCCCACGCCGGGGAGCTTCCACCAGAACTTCATCGCGATCATGGCCACGGAATAGAGACCCGCCGACCCGAGGGCGATGATGGGGATCATGGATGTGGACATCTGCGCCTCCTGCCGAGGGTTCCGTTGGGTCAAGTGTAGCAGGAGAATGGGGTTGGGGCTGTGAGGTGGGTCACAGTGTGAGTGATGGGTTAAGAACCCATCCTACGTAGGGTGGGTTTTCAACCCACCAATACCCTCGTAGGGCGGGCTTCAGCCCGCCGTCTCCATCCGATCCATGGAGTGAATGGCGTGCTGAAGCCCGCCCTACGGTTTATGAATACCGTTCGATCAGCAGAACCGAGGGCCGCGACCGACCCGAGGGGAGGCGCAAACGCGCCGCCCGTTTTGCCGGAGGCAAACCTTCGGTTTGACGGGGGCGGGTCGGCGCGGCCCGGCGGTGCCGCCGGGCGGGTGGGTCGAAATATTTCGCTGAGGTCACAACAACAATTGAAGCAACCTCTCACCAAAGATGACGAGGATCGCCGCTCTACCTGCCCATGTTCCAGTGCTTTCGCCAAATTTTTCGGCAAACTTCAGTGTCGAAACTTTAGTCATTTCGCCGACATGTGCAGCCAGCTTTGATCCGACTTTTTGAAAGCCTTCGCCGGTTTCAACTATCAACTCGTCAGTCTGCTCACTTGGCGATTTCAGTGAAGTTTTGAGCGCTACGAGACGCTCTTCTAACCTTTGAAGTTCGTCGTCTTTCAGAAGGAAATCAGGACCTTGGTTGTGTCCGAGACTGTCAGGAATATCGTTGCGCACAACAGACAAGAGCTCCAAAATGCTCGGTATGTCCTCAATAATAGATTGAACGAGTTCGGTATCCGGAAACTCGATCTGCTCGTCTTCGCCATCTTCAGATACATCTAGATAGATGCGATGATCAGCGGGGAATAAATCGCCTTCAAAATGATCCTCAACGGCTCGGACTACCTCGTCCAATTGATTGGCCAAGATGGAGTTTCCGAAGAAATTTAGGACTGTTTCGCGGCTCGAGCTTGCTTGGTCCCAAACGCTCGATTGAAGTTCGTCAAAGTTCTCGAACACATGTTCGCTAACTAAATCGTCAAAATCGAAATCGCCAATGTCTTGAAATTCAAGCTCCAGCCAGTCGACAATTTCCTTGGCTTTCTTTTTGCCGCTCCAACTGAGGTCCAATTCAGGTGGAGTACTAGGATCATATACTTCGAACTCACCGTAGGTCATTGAAACTACCAGAAACAGAAATTTTCTAGCAGCTTAGCTGCCCTTGGGTTGTTTTCAATCCCTAGGAGGGCTTCCACCACAGAGGTTGATTTAATGATCATTGCTTCAGGCCGCACAGAAGGAGCCAAGCGAGGGGAAGAGCTAACAGGTGTCCCTAACCTCACAGCGTGGGCACGCAGTTGGCTGCGCCAACCGCTTTCGTCCACCCGCCGTAAAAATGGCCAGCTGTTAGCTGTCCATTTTTAAGGCGCTAATAAACGCCTCCTGAGGTATATCAACCTTCCCGAACTGGCGCATCTTCTTTTTCCCGGCCTTCTGCTTGTCCAGAAGTTTGCGTTTCCGCGTGGCGTCCCCGCCGTAGCACTTCGCGGTCACGTCCTTGCGCAGCGCCGAGAGGGTCTCGCGGGCGATGACCTTGCCTCCGATGGCGGCCTGTATCGGGATTTTGAACATGTGGCGCGGGATCAGGTCCTTGAGCTTTTCGCACATCGCCCGGCCCCGCATCTCGGCCCGGTCGCGGTGAACCATGGTCGACAGCGCATCGACCGGTTCGTCATTCACCAGCACCGACATCTTGACCAGATTGTCCTCGGTATAGCCAGTCATCTGGTAGTCGAACGAGGCATAGCCCTTGGTCACCGATTTCAGGCGGTCGTAGAAGTCAAAGACTACCTCGTTCAGCGGCAGGTCATAGACGACCATGGCGCGGGTGCCCGCATAGGTCAGGTCCAGCTGAATGCCGCGGCGGTCCTGGCAGAGTTTCAGCACGTCACCGAGATATTCATCCGGCACAAGGATGGTCGCCTTGATGCGCGGTTCCTCGATATGGTCGACCTTGGACGGATCGGGCATGTCGGCGGGGTTGTGCAGCTCGATCATCTCGCCGTCTTTCATGTAGACGTGATAGATCACCGACGGCGCGGTGGTGATGAGCTCGATATCATATTCGCGTTCGATCCGGTCGCGGATGACCTCAAGGTGCAGAAGGCCAAGGAAGCCGCAACGGAAGCCAAAGCCCAACGCCGCCGAGGTTTCCATTTCAAAGCTGAAGCTGGCGTCGTTCAGGGCCAGTTTGTCGATCGCATCGCGCAGGTCTTCGAATTCGGAACTGTCGACGGGGAAGAGGCCACAGAACACCACCGGCTGCGCGGGTTTGAAGCCCGTCAGCGCCTCTTCGGTGCCGTTGCGGTCATTGGTGATGGTGTCGCCGACGCGTGTGTCACGGACCTGTTTGATGGACGCAGTCAGAAAGCCGATCTCACCGGGGCCGAGGCTGTCGACCATCTCCATCTCCGGGCGGAAGACGCCGACGCGATCGACATGGTGCAGGGTGTTGTTCGACATGAACTTGACCCGCATCCCCTTTTTCAGCGTGCCGTCCATGATGCGGACCAGAACGATCACGCCCAGATAGGCGTCGTACCACGAATCCACCAGCATCGCCTTGAGCGGCGCGTCGAGATTGCCCTGCGGTGCGGGCAGTTGCTGCACGATGGCCTCAAGCGTTTCGTGGATGCCCTGCCCCGTCTTGGCGGAGACCTGAATGGCATCGGTCGCATCAATGCCGATCACGTCCTCAATCTGTTCGGCCACGCGGTCACAGTCCGACGCGGGCAGGTCGATCTTGTTCAGCACCGGAACGATCTCATGATCGGCATCGATGGCCTGATACACGTTGGCAAGCGTCTGCGCTTCGACCCCTTGGGTCGAGTCCACGACCAGCAGAGAGCCCTCGACCGCACGCATCGACCGGCTGACCTCATAGGCAAAGTCCACGTGGCCGGGGGTGTCGATCAGGTTCAGCACGTATGCCTCGCCATTGTCGGCGGTATAGTCGATGCGAACCGTGTTGGCCTTGATGGTGATGCCGCGTTCCCGCTCGATATCCATGCTGTCGAGCAGCTGTTCCTTCATGTCGCGATCCTTGACCGTTCCGGTCTCTTGGATGAGCCGGTCAGCAAGGGTGGATTTGCCATGGTCGATATGCGCGACGATGGAGAAATTGCGGATATGAGCGAGGTCTGTCATGGGTTGGGGATATGTATTAACTGTTTCGCGAACGCAATGGTTGATGAGAGGTCAGAAGTGATTTGAGGCCGCAGGCATGAACAGCAACGACACCATTGTGAAGCTAAGTAAGGTATCCAAGCCAGGACGTAGAGTCCTTCTTGCCCGGTTCCTGCTCAGAATATTGGGAGAAATTGTCGACACCGTCGAACTTAAGAACCGGCGGGGATCAACGATACTGGAAGGTATGGCACTTTCAATAGTAGCCATGGACTTAGAGTTAGAATCTAGCGAATTTATTGAGCCTCGATATCCCGAGAACCAACCAATTGTCTATGCCGTTCGATCAAAGCGATTCAGCTACTACTGCTTCACAATTGAAACGAGTTCAGGCTCAGATGTTACCGTAAAGCTAGGCAACGGTCCGGGTCCAGAATTCGTCAAGGAATACAAGATCGCACCGAAAGCCGCATTCGAACTGCTTGGATACGAAGTCGATTTGCTCACTAGCCACGTACTTGGGGGCAAGACCCAATCTGAATTCGAGATAACGAACCATTTGCGTAGGCAACCACTTTGGGGGACCATCGCAGCCGCAGATAACAAGAGCCATCAAAATTTAAATGAAACGAACAGGACCAGAATGGCACTCGTACATGCCAACCGCGAAACCAGCGGTGCTTTTGAGTTTTGGCTCACTTACTTCGACAGCATTGTATCAGGACAGTTGCTAGAGCAAGACCTTCTTCGGAGAATTGCGAAAATTCACCAAGGCACTTGGATAAACGGTGCCAAGGCAATTGCAAACGAAATCGAACGAATTCAGGCTCAGTTGCAAGTTGAGACTGCACTCGCGGACCTCAAGAGTAACTCGCAAGTCCAAACCAAAACACGCCATGGTATCGGTGGGAACAACCCACCTGAGAGTATTCAAGATGAGTTTTTGGTAGGTTCGGTTACTTTGATCTGGGAAGCAGAGAGAGAACTCTCAACCGCCCTAGAAGATGAAAATCCTGCTCGCGAATGGATTGAGGCAATCCTAGCTAAGTTCAAATCCGGACTAGCAAGTTTTCTCAGGTGGTGCGCGAGCAAAGGCGATCTTGCTGTCGACACTTTGATCAAGTGGGGTATTCCTGCTGCCGGGGCGGGGTATGCCGCAAAGTATCCAGAGAAAATCGAAGCCCTAATTGAAGCTATCGAGCACTGGCTTCCGTTTTTGTCATGACTAGTGCCGGGCTGAAGCCCGGCCTACGGGGTGGGGTGTTTCCGACTCGGGTATTCACTTTTTCGCAACGTGTGATTGATCCCGAATCCACTTTGATTCATACTCCGCCGCAGACCGAGAGGGGCATAAGACCCATCCGGGCAGGCAAAAAACGAGGCTCGAGTATGAAACAGTTCCTCTTAATCGCATTTTGTGCGGCATCGCTGACGTCGGCGGCCCACACAGTGGACGCGGCGCAGATCAAGCGGGCGTGTTTGGCATCGGACCGTGAGGCGGCGACGCGGGCGCGGTGTACGTGCATCCAGCGTGTGGCGGATCAGGCGTTGACGCGTGGCGATCAGAAGACCGTGGCAAAGTGGTTCGAAGACCCCCATCAGGCGCAGGAGTTGAAGATGTCGCAGACCGCGCGCGATGATGCGCTGTGGGATCGGTATCAGAACTTTGGCCAGATGGCGCAGGCGATCTGTAGCTAAGTCCAAGGCAATCCTTGACCTGATGCCCGCTGCACCCCAGAAAGGCGCAGCGAAAGGTATGTGCGATGGTGATGAAAGGGCTGACCCTGCGGGGCCTTGAGGTTTTCGAGGCGCTGGCACGGACGGGATCGGTGGCGCAGGCGGCCGAGATCACGGGGCTCAGCCAGCCATCGGTTTCCCAGCAGTTGCGCAACCTGGAAAAGGCTTTAGGCACCGATCTGGTGGATCACGGGCGGCGACCGATGCGGCTGACGCAGGCCGGGCGCAGTTTTTTGGCGCGCGCGCAGGCGGTGTTGGCCGAGCTGCAGGTGGCCCAAAGCGAGCTGGCGGTGATGGATCTGGGGCATCTGACCACGCTCTCCATCGGGCTGATCGACGATTTCGACAATGATCTGACGCCGCGGCTGGCGACTTTGCTGGCCGACAGCCTGACCCGGTCCAAGTTCAAGCTCACCACCCTGCCCAGTCTGGACCTGTTCGAAGAGCTTGAGGCGCAGCGGCTGCACATGGCCGTCTCGGCCCACTCGGGCGAGGTGTTGGAGGGCGTGGTCGAATACCCGTTGGTGCAAGACCCGTTCATATTGGTTGCGCCCAAAGGGGCCGAGCAGCCGATGCAGGACCTGCCTTTTCTGCGCTATGCCCGCGAGCAGTTGATCAGCCGCCAGATCGAAGGCCATCTGGCCCGTCAGCAGATGGAGTTCGAGGAACGGTTCGAGATTGGCTCGCACCTTGCCCTGATGGCGATGGTCGCGCGGGGCCTTGGCTGGGCGATCACCACCCCGCTGGGCTATATGCGCGCAACGCGATTCCATGACGGGCTAGAGGTGCACCCCGCCCCGTTTGGTGAATTCGCACGAACGATTTCCCTGTTCACCCGCTCGGACTGGTCGGATCAGGTGCCACAGGAAGTCGCAGGTATGATCCGGAGGCTGATGCAGAGCCAGATCATCGACCCCGCAATTGCGCAGGTGCCGTGGTTGGGCGGGCAGTTGAAGGTGTTCGGATAGGACGGAGCGTGGTTTTGGACGTCAAACCGGGACGCTTGGCGGGTGTTTCTGGCGTCGTTGAGCAAGGCGGCACGATTGAGGTCAGCCTTTTGAAGCTGTTGCGTAAGTTGCCTGCAAAGATGAGGGTGCGGTTATGGCAACGGAACTAGAATTCTCTTTCGCTGCGCTGAGCAGTCCGGCGAGACGGCACATTCGGGTGTTTCAGATCCACCAGTTTCTGGATCGTTTTGCGATGGGTTTGACGGTTGCCGTCGTTGCGCTGGCGCTCACCGACCGAGGCATGGACCTTTTGCAGATTTCCCTGCTTTTTGGGGTCTACTCCCTTACAACCATGGCGATGGAACTGCCGTTCGGCGGATTGGCCGATAACATTGGACGCAAGCCGGTTTTTCTGGGTGCGGTCGTCGCCAGCGTGATCTCTCTGGTACTTTTCCTCTCGACACGCGACTTCTACGTCCTCGCGCTGTCGTTTGCGTTCATCGGTTTTGGGCGCGCCCTGCGATCAGGTACGCTGGACGCCTGGTTCGTTGAAACCTTCAAAGCCGCAGCCCCAAATGTGGATGTTCAACCCGCTCTCGCAAAAGCGCAATGGGCCAATGCCATGGGCTTGGCGGTGGGGGCTGTTTTGGGCGGCCTTCTGCCTGATCTCTTTGGCGGTGTGGCAGAGAGGCTGGGTGTCAGTATCTATGATGTGTCATATATTGCGAGCCTGGCAATGATGCTCGGGGTGTTCGCCTATACCGTTATTTTTATTGTGGAAAAACCCCGCCCACTGAATTCCAAAGCCGTGATGCAGGGGTTTGCAGCTGTACCATTGGTGGTTAAAGACGCGGGTCTACTTGCCCTGAAACATCCGGCGCTGTCGGTGCTTTTGGCGGCTTTGGCGTTTTTCCTGATGGGAACTAATCCGGTTGAGGTGCTGTGGCCGACCCATGCAAAGCCAATGTTGGATGAGGGCTATGCGAATACGGTCATTGGCCTTGTGACCGCTGCCTACTTCTTCTCAATCGCATTTGGCGCGTCGCTGTCCCCTCGCGTCAATCGAATATTCAAACGACGACACGCGACTACCCTTGCGGCGGCTTTTGTCTGCACGGCCGTTGTTCAGATCGCCTTGGCTTTACAAGGCGGCATCGTCGGCTTTGCGATGGTATTCATCCTCTATTCCGTTCTGCTTGGGGCTTCTGAGACGCCAGCCAGCAGTATTCTGCATAGATGCGTAGAAGACCGACAGCGATCCACAATGCTGTCTCTCAAGTCGCTGATACAGCAACTTGGGGCGGCCTTGGGCCTGATTTTGGCAGGCGCCATCGCTGAGGTCTATTCGACACCAACGGCTTGGATGGTTGGTGCCGTGTTCATTGCTATTGCCGTGATCCTGATCGGCATCTTAGCCAAACGGCTGACCGCCGAGATTGATTAGAGGCCGCTGGAGCGGCGTGCTGCATTCCGTAGCAATGGCCTAACGCAATTTCCAATTTGACCTTCTGCGCCTACCCGCTCGTGTTTAGATGCGCTGCTAACCCCGCCACCGCCTCTTCAATCAAATCTAGCGCCCCGTTGAAATCGCGGGTGTAGTATGGATCCGGCACGTGGTCTGCCCCGATATGGGGCGCGAAGTCGGTGAGCAGGCGAACGGGCGTGTCGCTGCCCTTTGGGCGCAGGTCCTCGATGCCCGCAATGTTGTCGGCATCCATGCCGATGATCAGGTCGAAACGGTGGAAATCTTCGGCCACAAATTGCCGTGCGCGCAGGTCGCTCAGATCGATATCACGGGCACGGGCAGCTTTTTGCATCGGGCAATAGGGCGGGTCTCCGATATGCCAGCCCGAGGTTCCGGCGCTATCGGTCCGGTGATGCGGGGCGCAGCTGCGAAAAACGCCTTCAGCGGCGGGTGAGCGGCAGATATTGCCCAGGCAGACGAAAAGGATACGCTGTGTCATGGGAACGGGTGTAGCGCGAGAGGCAGGCATGGAAAAGATCGTCATTCTGACCGGGGCTGGAATTTCCGCCGAAAGTGGGCTGGGGACCTTCCGCGACGAAGGCGGGTTGTGGGCGCAGCACCGGATCGAGGATGTGGCCACGCCCGAAGGCTTTGCCCGCAACCCGGCGCTGGTGCACCAGTTCTACAATGCCCGCCGGGTGCAGGCTGCCAAGGCGCAACCCAATGCGACGCATGAGGCACTTGCGCGATTGCAGCGGGACTGGCCCGGCGAAGTGATCATTGTCACCCAGAATGTCGACGGCCTGCACGAAGCAGGCGGGGCCGCAGATGTGATCCACATGCATGGTACCTTGGCCGGGGCGCTGTGTGCGGCCTGCGGGCACCGCTGGACCTCACCCCCCGAAATGGAGGTGGGCGAGCCTTGCCCCGCTTGCCAGCAACCCTCAGCCCGGCCCGATGTGGTCTGGTTTGGCGAGATGCCGTATTTCATGGACCAGATTTACGATCATCTGGCCGAGGCCACTCTGTTCGCCTCAATCGGCACCTCGGGTCAGGTCTATCCAGCGGCGGGGTTTGTGCAAGAGGCTCGGGCCTCAGGCGTGCGAACGGTGGAGTTGAACCTTGAGCCATCCGCCGGAGGGGCGCTGTTTGACGAGACCCATCTGGGGCCTGCGTCGGAAACCGTACCGCGTTGGGTCGACAGTCTACTGGCGCGGGGGTGCACGCGATAGGGGCAGACAGCGGAACACTTTCCTGTCTATGGTGTTGAAAACAAAGCGAGTGAGTGACATGACCGACCTACCGCCCAAAGACGGAGAAATCCTTGACGACAGCAGCATCAACGCGCGCGATACGTTAAGCGCCAATCTGGCGAGCCTGTGGTGGACGTTTTTGCTGCGTGGTGTTCTGGCCGGTTTGATCGGGATCGCCGCATTATTCTGGCCGACCAGCAGTATCTCACTGCTGCTGCGGCTGGTGGGCGTGTTGCTGATCCTCGACGGTGCACTGACTTGGCTGGGCTTCGGGCGGCGCGGGCTGATCGGAGGGTTCGGGATCGGGGCCGCACTGATCGGCCTGGTCCTGCTGATCTGGCCTCAGGGCGTGGCCTGGCTGGCCTTTACCCTGATGGGGGCGATGGCGCTGTTCGTGGCCATTGGCTCGTTCATGGCGCTGCCGCAGATACATCCGCAGGACCCCGAGCGGGCAACGGTGCGCAACTCGGGCATTTTCGCGCTGATCATCGGGCTGGTGCTGATCTTCTGGCCGGGCAGCGGGATGGTGGCGCTGGGTTGGGCGATTGCCTTCTTCGCACTGACCTCAGCTGTGGTGATGTTCTTCCTCGCTGCGCGTTTCAAGAAAGCCGGCGACCGGGTGGGGATGAAAACGGTCAATCACTAGCGCAACAGGCCGGGCACCGCCCGGCCTGACGCATGGATGAGGGCCACCGGAACGGTGGCTTGAAGACAGGCGTGGCCCCTAATGCGCGTGCTTGTCCTGCCGCTCCAGATCGACGGGGATTTCGATCTCGACCTTTCCGGCGTTTTCGAACACCAGCGTCACCGGAATGGTTGCTCCATGTTCGAACGGAGCGGTCAGACCCATGAACATGACATGGTCGCCGCCGCGTTTCAGCATGTGGGTTTCGCCCGCAGGAATGGCAAAGCCTTCCTCGACATGCACCATTTTGGCGACACCGTTTGCATCAATCTCGTGGGTGTGCAGCTCAACCCGGCCCGCGACATCCGACGTGACGCTGATCAGGCGGTCGTCAGAGTCACCAGTGTTTTCGATCATCATGAAGGCCGCACCGGCCTTGGCTGACTTGCCCGAAGACCGGGCGTATGCGTCATCGACAACGATGACATCAGCGGCAAACGCGACCGAAGTCAGAGACAAGGTGGTCAGGGTTGCAAGCAGGGTGGACTTGAGGGTCATTGCGCCTCTCCTAATATAACTGTCTGATTTTCCGGGACGTTTAGTTCAGGCAGTTGCAGGGGGCGCGCGTGCGGGGTGCTGCGGAACCGGGGCGGCGATCAGGCTGTTGGCGCGCCGCAGCAATTCGGGCACCGTTTTGGCGGGTGCTTGCGGCAGATCAGCCTGATCGGGATGCACCGCACCCAGCAGACTGAGCGCGTAGTCGGGGCAATAATGCGGGGCGCGTGTGGGCTGGCCGTCTTCGTCCACATAGACCATGACCGGCCCATTGCCGGTACAAAGTACCATTTGACCAACGGCCTGATCTATTCCGCGCGCCTCGGCCACGCCCATACCGGTAAGGATCACCAGCACGGACAGGGCATAAGGCAGAGTATTTCGCAGAACAGCTCTCATTCCGGCTTGGGTATACGCCGGGGCAAAAGCGGGCTTCAAGCGCCAAAGCGTCGCGCTTGAAGCCAGATTTTAGTGGTCAAGCCCCGGTCGTTTGACCGGGCTTTTGGTCAGGCTGGTGTGCGAGCGATTCACCCAGCGCTGCATACGGTTACAGGCGGTGATCGTCTTGCGGATCAGCGCCCCAACCACGAGGAACAAATAAAAACTCTTTAACGACATAACTGAGCCCCCAACTCTGGCCTCATCCATAAATGCAAACGCGCGCCCTGTATGTGAACAAGGTCACGGTTTCGGTAAATTTTGAGAATACCCATGGCTTAAGTCTAAGGGTGATCTGAAACGAAAAAACCCCGCACCGAAAAGTGCGGGGTTAGAAATTCGACTGAAAAAGAGATCAGGCCGAAGCTTGCGCCTTGGCGATTTCTTTCTTCACTTTCAGTGCGTTCGCGGACAGCTCATCATCCTTGGCTTTGGCCAGGAATGCGTCCAGACCACCGCGGTGATCCACCGAGCGTAGGGCAGCCGCCGAGATGCGCAGCTTTACGCCGCGGCCCAGGGTTTCGGACTGCAGGGTAACGTCGTTCAAGTTCGGCAGAAAACGACGACGAGTTCTGTTTTTGGCGTGGCTGACATTGTTGCCAGTCATCGGGCCTTTTCCGGTCAGTTCGCAACGGCGCGACATGGTTTCTTCCTTTGTTTCTGGAGGCCGGGCACTAGACCCGCGGCCAAATCACAAGGGGCGCAACCCGAAGTCGCGCCCGAAAACTGGTTGGATGCGTTTAGTGGGAATCGCGCGGAGGGTCAAGACGGCTGCGCCGAAATCTTTACACCTCTGTTGAATTCCCTGAAGCATCAGATCCGAGGCATGCCCAACAGGGGTTTGTTATTCCTCAAATGCCGCGTGATCAACTGTGCTTGCATACGTCCACGCGGGATCAGGCGGGCCGGATCGGCACGATAATCGAGATCGGCCAGCTCGGGAAAAATCTCAAATATCTCTCGGCGCGCTTCGACACTGAGCGCTTTCAGCGCCTCGGGACCAGTATAAAGGCTTTCGGTTGGCGCGTTTTCTGCAAAGATTACCTGATGCTGGTCGAACAACAGGTGGAAATACTCGATTCGCTCGACGCCCTGATCGACATAAATTCCCGGCAATGCGGTGAGTTTGATGGCGGGTATCAGAACCTCGGTCGTGCCGAACATGCGTTCAGCGATTTTCGATTGTACCAACATCCGGTGCTGGCGCGAGACCAGCAAATCGCGATGCGGTAACCCCTCGCCCAGTGCCCCCGCGAGGATGCGCACGGGCCAGAGCTTGGGGTTGGCTTCAAGCTGAGGGCGATCAAATGCGCGACGTCCGATCCAGCGGATCGGGTGCAAACCCTGCCCCATCGTGGGGATCAGATCACCTGTGCGCAGAGACTGGATCGGGGCTGAACCTTGTGTGGTCGTGATCAGCGTATCGCGTGTGAAACAGGGCATGCCCGAACCGTTCTCGAACGCGGAATAGGTGACAACGATGCCGGAAGGCAGGGTGAATGTGCCGCTGGAGATCGAGTATCCGACCCCGTCTTCAACCGTAATCTCTCCGAAGGTATCGTCGTTGATCACAGTGCCTTCGGGCAGGTTCAGCGTGTCAGTGCCGTTGCCGCCGCGAACATCGCCCGAGACCGAGGTGCTGATAAAGTTCAGCGTGTCATTGCCGCCACCCAATCGGATATCGCCAACGGTCGATCCGCTGATATCCACCGTATCGGCATCAGAGCCACTGGCAACGCGCCCGCCAACCGTGCTGTTGGTGACGATGATCGTATCGGTGCCTGCGTTGCCCAGCACATTGTTAGAAATCGTGCTGTCCGTAATGGTGATATCGTCATCACCACCGCGCCCGCGGATGTTATCAATTGGCGAGCCCTGCGGCGTGCCGTTTAGCGTACCGTTGTCATTTGTGACATCGATATTGTCGTCGCCATTGGTGCCATTGATATTGGGCATTCATATGTGTCCCGTTCCTCGGGGCGTTCGGACAGATCACGTCGATCAAGCCCTTACCCAGACCGGTTCAAACGCAGCAAATCACACTCGAACATATCAATTTATGCATCGATATTACACCATTAGCGGCCGGTACACTAGCCACACGCATAGATTGTGGTTTCAGAGTTACGTGACGGAAAGACCATCAAGGATTTGTTCGGCTGCCGCCGACGGGCTGAGGCTGCCAGCGCTGACCTGTGCGCCCAGATCGCTCATGCGGTCGCGCATTTGCGGCGTTTCGAGACGGGCGAGCAGGGCATGGCGCACTTCTTGCTTGAACCAGTATTCGGCCTGCGCAGCGCGGTTCGACGCCCAATGCCCGGCCTCGCGCCGCTTTTTGGTCAGGTCCTGCATCTCGTCCCAGGCCTGTTCCAGCCCGTGCTCTTCAACCGCCGAGATGGTCATGGCCTTGGGGAACCCTTCGGGGTCCTGCGGACGTTTGCGCAGCAGGCGCAGTGCGCCCGCGTAATCGGCGCAGGTGCGGGTGGCGGTGGCCTTGAGGTCTCCGTCGGCCTTGTTGATCAGGATCATGTCAGCCATCTCCATGATGCCGCGCTTGACGCCCTGCAATTCATCGCCCCCTGCAGGCGCGAGCAGCAGCAGGAACAGATCAGACATCTCGGCCACCACGGTTTCCGATTGGCCGACGCCCACGGTTTCAATCAGCACAACGTCAAATCCAGCAGCTTCGCACAGCGCGATGGCTTCGCGCGTTCGGCGGGCGACGCCACCGAGGTGGCTTTGGCTGGGAGAGGGCCGGATAAAGGCGTTCTTCTCACGGCTCAGACGCTCCATCCGGGTTTTGTCGCCCAGGATCGAGCCCCCCGAGCGGGCCGAGCTGGGATCAACCGCCAGAACCGCCACGCGCAGCCCCTGCCCCGTCAGCATCATGCCGAAGCTTTCGATAAAAGTGGATTTCCCGACGCCGGGCGTGCCCGACAAGCCGATCCGCAGCGCCTGTCGCCCGGCCTTGGTCAGATGATCCAGCAATTCTGCTGCCTGCGCCCGATGATCGGCGCGCCCACTTTCGACCAGCGTGATCGCACGGGCCAGCGCTCTGCGATCTCCGTTCAATATCCTGTCGCCAAGTTCGGCAGTGTTCATCGGTGGGCCCCCGGCTGGAATTTGCCCTAGATGAGGCGGGAAGCACGGGTTTGTCCAGCCCCTAGTCTGACGCGTCTTGCGGGTGCTGGACCTTGGCCGGGGCTTTGGCGATAAGGCGATATGACCCGGTTGCCCATAGATGATGCCATTCCAGACCTTCTGAGCGCCCTGCAAACGCATGGGCGCGCGGTGCTGCAGGCACCTCCGGGGGTTGGTAAAACCACGCGCGTACCGCTTGAGATGTTGCAGGCGGGCCTGTGCGCAGGTCGGATCGTGCTGCTGGAGCCCCGGCGGTTGGCCGCACGCGCCGCTGCCGAGCGCATGGCCGAGACCTTGGGCGAACCTGTGGGCCAGACCGTCGGGTACCGCGTGCGTGGCGATGCGAAGGTGTCAAAAGCAACTCGGATCGAAGTGGTGACCGAGGGCATTCTGACCCGCATGCTGCAATCCGAGCCCGATCTGCCGGGTGTCGGCGCGGTGATTTTCGATGAGTTCCACGAAAGGTCCCTGAATGCGGATCTGGGGCTTGCCTTGTGCCTTGAGGTGACCGGGGCGTTGCGGGATGACCTGATCCTGCTGGCCATGTCTGCCACTTTGGATGCCGAACCGGTGGGTAAGCTGATGGAGGCGCCCCTGGTGACGTCCGAGGGGCGCAGCTATCCGGTCGAAACCCGCTGGCTGGATCGTCCGCTGGGTGCGCAGGTGCGGCGGCTGGATGCGTTGATCGATCTGGTGGTGAGGGCTGAGCGTGAGACGCAGGGCGGTATGCTGGTCTTCTTGCCCGGCGAAGGTGAAATCCGCCGTGCCGAAGCCGCACTGAACAACCGGCTGCCCGATACTTGCGCCGTGCGGCCCCTGTTCGGAGCCCTGCCCTTTGCCGCCCAGCGCGCGGCGATTGCTCTGGTGAAACAGGGGCGCAAGGTGGTGCTGGCGACGTCCATTGCCGAAACCTCGCTGACCATCCCCGACATCCGCGTGGTGGTGGATATGGGGCAAGCGCGACGGGCGCGGTTCGATCCGGGATCAGGCATGTCACGGCTGGTGACCGAACGCGTGACACGGGCCGAAGCGACCCAGCGTGCAGGTCGAGCGGGTCGCGTGGCTGAGGGCGTGTGCTATCGCCTGTGGTCAAAGGGCGAAGAAGGTGCGCTGTCGGCTTATCCGCCTGCCGAGATCGAGGCTGCTGATCTGACAGGGTTGGCGTTGGAATTGGCGCTGTGGGGCGCTGAACCCGGAGATCTGGCCTTTCTGACGCCTCCGCCCGAGGGGACTCTGGCTGAGGCACGGGCGTTGCTGGCGATGCTGGGTGCATTGGACACCAAAGGCCGGATCACCGATCACGGTCGGGCGCTCGCAGCGCTGCCGCTGCACCCGCGTTTGGGGCATATGCTGGTGCGCGCTGGGTCTGATGCCGCGCCTTTGGCGGCGCTGATGGCAGAACGTGATCCGCTGCGGGGGGCTCCGGTCGATCTATTGCTACGGCTTGAAGCGCTGCGCGACGTGCGCGCGTTTCAGCGCAACCGGGTCTGGCAGGTCAATATGGGTGCTCTGGATCGGATCAACGGCGAATCCAAACGGCTGCGCGCGCGGGCCAAAGGCACAGATGGCCTGAGCCCGGCGGCGATGGCCGCGCTGGCCTACCCGGACCGGATCGGGCAGCGGCGCAAGGGCGATACGCCACGCTATGTGCTGTCTGGCGGCAAGGGCGTTGTGCTGGACAACGGCGATACTCTGGCCGGTGCGCCTTATCTGGTGGTGACGGATACGGATGGAAACCCGCGTGAGGCGCGCGTTCGTATGGCCGCGCAGATTTCCGAGAGTGAAATCCGCGCGCTGTTCAGTGATCAGATCGCTTGGGTCGACAGCTGCAACTGGTCAAAACGCGAGCGCCGGGTGGTGGCCCGCAGGCAGGAGCGGTTTGGCGCGATTACGCTGGATGATCGCATCTGGAAGGATGTGCCCGAGGACGCTGTGGCGCTGGCCATGTTGGATGGGGTGCGTGATCTGGGCATTCGGTTGAACGGCGCGGCGGCGCGACTGGCTGCGCGGGTCGAGTTGGTGCGCGCGGAAGGGGCTGACTTGCCGGATTTCTCGGATCAGGGGTTGCTGGCTTCGGTGGAAGACTGGCTGCTGCCCATGCTCTCGGGCGTACGCAACGCCGAGGATTGGAAGCGGTTCGATCTGTTGCCAGCGTTACGCGCCAGGCTGGATTGGGACCAGATGCAAGAGCTGGATCGGCGCGCGCCGGGCTCATTCGTGACCCCTCTGGGACGGAAATTGCCGATCGACTATGGGGGTGCTGTGCCCGAAATCTCAGTCCGTCTGCAAGAGGTGTTCGGCGTCACACAACACCCGGTGGTTGGCGGTGAGCCCTTGAAGATCACCCTGCTGTCACCGGCGCAACGGCCGATCCAGATCACCCGCGATCTGCCCGGGTTCTGGGCGGGGTCTTATGCCGATGTGCGAAAGGATATGCGCGCGCAATATCCCAAACACCCGTGGCCCGAAGACCCGACACAGGCCGATCCGACGCTGCGCGCGAAACGCCGGAAGACCTGAAATTTGGTCGTCATGCCAGGCGCCTCCTACAGGAAAACGGCAAAAAACACACATATCTCGCTATAATTCGGCCATAACTGCCCACTAGCGTGGGAGAGTATTGTTTAATCTGCAGTACATAATTAAGTAATGTTTTCTGACCAATGTAGCATTGTCCAAAAATACGTTTGAGCAGGCCGAAAATGACAAAGTGGATACACAACATCTGGGAAGAGGTCGCACGACCTTTGATCCAGCGCCCCAGCCGGGTGCAGGTTGCCGCATTGTGCACGCGCGACACAAGCCCGGACGGTGATGTTCTGCTGATCACCAGCCGAGATACCAAACGCTGGATCATCCCCAAGGGCTGGCCCATCGATGGGCTCAACGGGCCTGAAACGGCGCTGCAGGAAGCCTGGGAAGAGGCTGGCGTTCGGGCGACAGAGGTTGGCCAGACGCCGGTCGGCTATTACTCGTACGACAAGAAATTGAGCGATGGTACGGCGCAACCCGTTACCACGAGCGTCTATCACGTTGAGGTGTCTGATCTGGCCGACGACTATCCCGAGGCTGATCAGCGCACACGCTGCTGGGTTTCGCGAAAAGTGGCCGCTGAGCGGGTGCAAGAGCCTGAATTGCGTGATCTGCTGCTGCAAATGTAACAGTTATACGAAGTTTTGATGACATCCCGGTTGCTGCGCGCGCCGGAAAGGGTTAGCGCCGAGCGTTAACTCAAACAGCTTCTGTGGACTGATGTCGGATCAACCTACCAAAGCCCGCTGGCACGCGCTGGATCGTGATCTTCAGCGTATCTCTCGCGTTGAACATGCCAATGCCCATGTGGCGCGCCCGCTTCTGGCACCCGGTATTGCGCTGGCCTTTATTGCCCTGGCCGGACTGGTCGCAGCGCTTCTGTTCGGACGCGTCGATGGCGGCCTGATCGTTGTCGCTGCAGCTGCGTTCGGGGCCTATATGGCGATCAACATTGGCGCCAATGATGTGGCCAACAATATGGGCCCGGCCGTGGGGGCCAACGCGCTGACTATGGGTGGCGCGATCCTGATCGCTGCCATTGCCGAAAGCGCGGGCGCTTTGCTGGCAGGCGGAGATGTGGTTTCAACCATCTCAAAAGGCATCATCGATCCGATGTCGGTTCAGAACAGCAACGTGTTCATCTGGGCGATGATGGCGGCGCTGATCTCGTCGGCGCTGTGGGTCAATCTGGCGACCTGGGTCGGCGCTCCGGTCTCGACCACGCATTCCGTTGTGGGTGGCGTCATGGGTGCAGGTATTGCTGCCGCAGGCCTGAGCGCAGTGAGCTGGGGCACGATGAGTGCGATTGCCGCCAGTTGGGTGATCTCGCCGGTTCTGGGCGGGGTGATTGCGGCCGCATTTCTGGCGCTGATCAAGCATAAGATTCAGTATCAGGACGACAAGCTCGCCGCCGCGCGCCGCTGGGTGCCCATATTGGTTGCGGTGATGGCCGGGGCCTTCGCCACTTATTTGGCGGTGAAGGGCCTGAAGCGGATCGTGAAAATCGATCTGCAAATTGCGATCCTGATCGGGCTGGCCTTCGGCGGGCTGGTTTGGGCTGTGACGGTGCCTTGGGTCAAGCGCAAGTCCGAGGGTCTGGAGAACCGAACCCGGTCATTGAAAGCATTGTTCGGCCTTCCGTTGGTGATTTCAGCCACGTTTCTGAGCTTTGCCCATGGGGCCAATGACGTGGCCAATGCGGTGGGTCCGCTTGCAGCGATTGTGCACGCGGCTGAATTTGGGGACTTTGCCTCGAAAGTGTCGATCCCGACATGGGTGATGGTGATCGGGGCCTTTGGCATTTCGTTCGGTCTGTTCCTGTTCGGCCCCAAGCTGATCCGGATGGTGGGCAGCCAGATCACCAAGCTGAACCCGATGCGCGCCTTTTGCGTGGCGCTTTCGGCAGCGATCACGGTGATCGTCGCCAGTTGGTTGGGTTTGCCGGTGAGTTCGACCCATATCGCGGTTGGAGCGGTCTTTGGTGTTGGCTTCTATCGGGAGTGGCACGCAGAACGGCGGTGGAAATACTCGAACCGCCAGAGACCCGCAGAGCTGCGTTTGGCGCGCGAGGAGCATCGGCGGCGCAAGCTGGTGCGGCGTTCGCATTTCATGACCATCGTCGCGGCCTGGGTGATTACAGTTCCGGCGGCAGCAGTGATGTCAGCGGTAATCTTCTGGGTTCTGACGGCGTTTGGATGATCGGTTTTCTGCGAGGCTCTGCCTCGCGCTCCGGGATATTTTTGGCCAGATGAAGAGGCGGATCAGGGATTGATCTGATTCACCGTGAGCGGTGTCGACGGGGCTTGTTGGATCAGGTCGGCGATCCGGCTGTTGATCGGGGTTGGGATCGCGTGTTGCTGGCCGAGCCTGATGATTTCGCCCTGCAGACTGTCGATTTCTGTTGGTCGACCTGCCATCAGATCATATGCCATCGAGGTGCGCGCAGTAGGATCGATGGTCAACATCTTTGCCGCGATCCGTGAAAAGACTGGCGTTGGCAAGCGCAGGATATGCGGGGTCATCCATGCGGGCAGCGGTGTGGTCGAGGCGGCATCGATGTTAGCAGCTTTTAGCACGCGTAGCGCCTCGGCCATTTGGTCGGCCATCAGGCGACGCCAGTTTCTGTCGAGCAATTGGTTTTGCAGGGTCAGCCCCGAGAGTGCGTTAAGCGCGTTGTTGAGGTTGATCACCAGCTTGCCCCATTGCACCGCTTCGATCCGGTCGCTTTCTGTGACGGGCAAATCAGGGGTGCTGATCTGATTGGCCAGCGCCCTGGGGCCGTGCTCGATCACAATCTCTCCGGACGTGGCACGGTGATAGGTGGCCGTATCAGTCGGCACCACGTTGAAGGGCACCATTCCAGCGCGCACGTCGCGGCCGGTGAGGGATGCGTGCAATATTCGGGCGTTCTCCAGACCGTTTTGCCAGGACAGGATCGGGGCCGTTTCCGGTGTATGCGCGGCGATCAGTGCAGCCATCTCGGCAGTTGCGCTGGTTTTGACCGTCACGATGACCAGTTCGGTATCCACAAGACAGTCCGGGTCTTCGCTGAGTGTCAGTTGCGCGGCGGGGATGTGATGATGCAGGTTCGAGAAATCTGTCACCGTCAAACCCCGAGCCCGGATCGCGTCCAGCACGCGGGCACGGCCCAGCATCGTCATGTTATGGCCCTTGGCGGCCAGTAATGCGCCGCAAAAGCAGCCGATGCTACCCGCACCTGCGATGACGATCTTCATGGTGCACCTCCGTTGTGCGCCAATGATTGCCGGGATCGCTCAGTGCGGCCAGTGTAACGTGAGGTCAGACGCGGGCGCGGCGTGGCTGCGTGCGTTCCAGTGCATCCGGGATCGGGATGAATTCCTGATCGTCACCGGGGGGCAGATGGAAGGCCCCGTTGGCCCAGTCAGCGGTGTTCCATTCGCGGGTGGCGGTTTCGATCTTTTCCTTGGAGGACGAGACGAAGTTCCACCAGATATAGCGATCTTCGTTCAGCGTCGCACCGCCCAGAAGCATCAGCCGGGCCCCTAGGGCCCCCGCCTTGACCGACAGCTTGTCACCGGGTCGGAACACCATCATGCGCCCTTCATCGAAGGTATCACCCGCGACCTCGACCGAGCCTTGGGTGACATAGACACCGCGATCCTCATGATTGTCGGGCAGCGGGAACGAGGCGCCGGGGGTAAGTTGGACGTCGAGATAGAAAGTCTCGGACAGCATAGTGACCGGGCTGGTTTCGCCATAGGCCGAGCCCAGGATCAACCGGGCGCTGACGCCCGTGTCTTCAATAAAGGGCAACGCGCCTTGTTTGTGGTGTTCGAAATCGGGGGCCATATCCTCATGCGATTCCGGCAGGGCCAGCCAGGTCTGGATACCGAACAGTTTGTTCTGGCGGGCGCGGGTTTCGTCGCTGGTGCGTTCGGAATGGGTGACGCCGCGGCCTGCGACCATCCAGTTGACCTCGCCTGGATAGATCATCTGATGGGTGCCGATACTGTCACGATGTTCAAACTCACCCTGATACAGGTAGGTCACGGTGCCCAGTCCGATGTGAGGATGCGGGCGGACATCGATGCCGCCTTCAGTGATGAATTCTGCCGGGCCCATCTGGTCGAAGAAGATGAACGGGCCGACCAGTTGTCTCTCGACCGAGGGAAGCGCGCGACGCACCTCGAACCCGCCCAGATCGCGGGCGCGCGGGATGATCAACGTTTCGAGCGCACCGTTTTCGGAGGCGCATTCGGGGTTATGGGTGGGGTTCCAACTCATTCCTGATCTCCCTGTTTTCGGTTCCATGAGACACTCTCATGTTCGCTTGTGCAAATGTATAGCTAAATCATCACGTGAAAAGTGCATCTTCGCACAATATCCGTGCGATGGTTCGAGCGGCCTGAGACAACTTACGCTGGATATTCACAGAGGCGTGAAGTGGATCACTTGCTACTCACCCTCATGCCTCTCGGAATCGGGGGTAATCGTGCTAGTCTTAGGGATCGGGTGCGGCTGGTTCAGGAAAGCCAGTCAACGATGGGGTTCAACCGACTGGAGTGGATGCAATGACCCGACTGAAAATCAATCGCCGCAGGTTTGTTGCGACCGGGCTTGGCACGGTTGCCGCCGGCATGACCGGCGTTATTACACCGGCCCGCGCGGCGGGTCTTGCGCCGACACGCTCGATGCGGGGCGGATCCAATAATTACCGACCGGGCGCGCCGATTGTCGACCGGATCGGCGGCGGTGGGTTTTGGATGACCGGAACCGTGCGCCGCGCCGGCGACGGAGCCCCCCTGCCCGACCAGCGCATCCAGATCTGGGCGCATACGACCGAAGGGCATGAGCGCGACCAGCGCAGCCATGGCGCGACGCTGACGGATGCCAACGGAGAATTCCGGCTTGAGATGCCCCAGATCGTGCCTGCCTTTGGTCAGGCGCATGGGCATCTGGCTTATGACAGCGGTGAATTTGAAACGGTATTTCTGCGCCCCGTGATGTCGAGTTCGCGGGACAAAACCCTTGCCGCGCATTTTGTGCTGCAGCCTGTCTGATAGGTGCTGAAACGCGTGGCGATCTGGGCGGCGTTATTCGTTGCCGTTTTGGGTCCGGTTATTGCGGCAGCGTTCAGCCCATACTTGGCGTGGCGCGATCCGATTTACATCGTGGCCGGATTTGCCGGGATCATCAGCATGGGCCTGCTGCTGGTGCAGCCACTTTTGGCGGGGCGGGATTTGCCTGGGATATCCCCTGTCGCAAGCCGACATATTCACCGATTGATTGGGCTGGTTCTGGTTGCGGCGATTGCAATCCATGTCGGCGGGCTGTGGATCACCAGCCCGCCTGATGTTGTGGACGCGTTGCTGTTCGTGTCGCCGACACCGTTTTCCGCATGGGGTGTCGTGGCCATGTGGGCGGCGTTTGCGGCGGCCCTGTTCGGGGTTTTTCGCCACCGTCTGAACCTTCGGTTCCGGGTCTGGAGGCTGGGTCACGCGGGGTTGGCCTGCGTGACCATCCTGGGCAGCGTGGTGCATGCGATGCTGATCGAAGGCACGATGGAGATCATGACGAAAACCGCCCTGTGCGCGCTGGTCTTGATGGCGAGCGTCCGAACGCTCGCCCGATTGAGGATCTGGGACATTAAGCGGCGTTAGACGCCAAGGCACCAACGCATGATCGCCTTTTGCGCATGCAAGCGGTTTTCGGCCTCGTCGAAAATAACCGAGATTGGGCCATCCATAACCTCAGAGGTCACCTCTTCTTCGCGGTGGGCGGGCAGGCAGTGCATGAACAGCGCGTCGGGCTTGGCATGTGACATCAGCTCGGTGTTCACCTGATAGGGGCGCAACATGTTGTGGCGGCGTTCCTTGGCGGATTGGCTGTCGTGCATCGACACCCAAGTGTCGGCCACCACCAGATCGGCGCCTTGGACTGCCTTATGCGGGTCGCGTTCGATCACCACCTTCGAGCCCTGCTGGCGGGCAAGCCCCATAAACTCGTCTTCAGGATCCAGCTGGGCCGGGCCGGTGAAGGTAAAATCGAACCCAAACTGTCCGGCTGCATGCAGGAAAGAGGCGCAGACATTATTGCCATCGCCAGTCCACACGACTTTTTTGCCTTTGATCGGGCCGCGATGTTCCTCGAAGGTCAGCACGTCAGCCATGATCTGGCAGGGATGGGTGCGGTCCGTCAGGCCGTTGATCACCGGTACGTCCGAATATTCCGCCATCTCGGTCAGGATCGTCTCGTCAAAAGTGCGGATCATGATCATGTCGACATAGCGCGAGAGCACACGTGCGGTATCGGCGATGGTTTCACCGTGGCCCAGTTGCATGTCCTTGCCCGAGAGCACCATGGTTTGCCCGCCCATCTGGCGCACGCCGACGTCGAAAGACACGCGTGTCCGGGTTGAAGGTTTTTCGAAGATCAGCGCCACCATGCGACCCTTTAGCGGCTGCTCATCATCTGGCGCGGCTTTGGGGCGGCCAAGGCGGGCCTGCTTCATGACGCTGGCCTGATCGATCATACCCCGCAGAGCGGGTACATCGGTTTTGTGGATATCGAGGAAATGGTTCATTTCATATCGCTTTTGGCTGTCGAAGACCGGGGGCGCTGCCCCCGGACCCCCGGAGTATTTGGGAAAAGATGAAGATCAAGCTGTGGTCAGGCTGGCTTCGATTTGCGCTGCGACCTTGTCGAGGCGGATCATGGCTTGAGCGATGTCGTCCTCGGTTAAGGTCAGGGGTGGCAGCAGGCGGATCACGTTGTCGGCGGCGGGAACCGTTATGACCTCGTTATCATAGCCTGCATTCACCACGTCGATATTGGTTGGTTTGCATTTCAGGCCGAGCATCAGGCCGGAACCGCGCACCTCTTCGAATACCTCGGGATGGTCGGCGATCAGGCCTTCGAGCTTTTGACGCAGCAGGCCTGCCTTGCGGTTGACGCCTTCGAGGAATGCGGGCGTGGCGACCTGATCGATCACCGCGCAGCCTACGGCGCAGCCGAGCGGGTTGCCGCCGTAAGTGGACCCATGCGTGCCTGCCGTCATGCCGCTGGCGGCCTCTTCGGTGGCAAGAACCGCACCCAAGGGGAAACCACCGCCGATGCCCTTGGCGACCATCATGATATCGGGGGTGATACCGGCCCATTCATGGGCGAAGAGCTTGCCGGTGCGGCCCACGCCGCATTGCACTTCGTCAAGGATCAAAAGCAGCCCATTGTCGTCGCAGATCTGGCGCAGGGCCTTGAGTTCTGCGTCGGGAACGGGGCGGATACCGCCTTCGCCCTGGACAGGTTCGATCAGGATCGCCGCCGTTTTGTCGGAGATGGCGTTGGTGACACCATCGAGATCGCCGAACATGACATGCACAAAGCCGGGCAGCAGGGGGCCAAAGCCTTTGGTCATTTTCTCGGACCCAGCTGCAGCGATGCCAGCCGAAGACCGGCCATGGAAAGAGCCGTCAAACGTAATGATCTCAACCTTTTCGGGCTGGCCTTTGTCATAGAAATACTTGCGGGCCATTTTCACGGCCAACTCACAGGATTCCGTGCCCGAGTTGGTGAAGAACACCGTATCGGCGAAGGTGTGCTCGACCAGCTTGTCAGCCAGCGCCTGCTGCTGCGGGATGTTGTAGAGGTTCGAGACATGCCACAGAGCATGCGCCTGTTCGGTCAGAGCAGCGACCAGCGCAGGATGTGCATGGCCCAGCGCGTTTACCGCGATGCCCGCGCCGAGGTCCAGAAAACGTCGGCCATCCGCCTCGGTCAGCCAGGCGCCTTCGCCCTTTACGAATGTCAGGGGCGCACGGTTATAGGTCGGCAGAACGGACGGGATCATCGGATCATCCTTTTCGAATAGCTTGAGCCCTGTGAGTGATACACTGGGGCCATGGTCGTCAACTGATTTGGTGGGGATTGCGCGGATTTGGACAGCGCAAATAGATCAAACGGGCCGGTTACGCGGAAAAGCGTCGGCGTCGGAGTCGCAGGATATGTGAGGTTTTGATCATGGCGGGTCGTATAACGGGGCCAACCCGATCTGAAAACCCTGTTTTTGTCTTTCAGAAAATATTCATTCTGAGATCAGGATTTGCCGCTTGCCATTTGCCCGGCGCTGGCGCACGGGTGAATGATGACGCCGATACGCCAGAACCCTGCCCTTGCGGCCCTGTTAATCCTCGCGGCAAGCGCGCTTTTGGCGGCCACGACGTTGCTGGCCAAGGCATTGGGCACGGATGTTCTGGGCCCTGCGCTGCATCCGATGCAGATCAGCCATGGGCGGTTTCTGTTCGCCTTTCTGGTGATCATCACGGCTGTGGGCGTTCTGCGTCCGCGTTTGGGGCGCGTTCATTGGGGGCTGCATATCGGGCGGACGAGTTTTGGCTGGCTGGGTATCACGCTGATGTTTGCCTCAGTCGCTTATATCCCCATTGCAGATGCAACGGCGATTTCATTTCTGAACCCGGTCTTTGCCATGGTGCTGGCGATCCCGCTGCTGAAAGAAGGCGTTGGCCCCTGGCGTTGGCTGGCTGCTGCGGTTGCGCTGGTCGGAGCCTTGATCCTGCTGCGTCCAACACCCGCCAGCTTTCAACCCGCCGCCTTGCTGGCCCTGACTGCGGCCGCCGTGATCGGGATGGAGCTGATTTTCATCAAGAAACTCTCAGGCCGCGAAATTCCAATACAGATTTTGCTGATCAACAATTCCATGGGGCTGACCATCGCCACAGTCGCCGTGAGTTTTGTGTTTCAGATGCCAACGCCACAGCAATGGGCCGCGCTGGCAGGGATCGGCGTGCTGATGGCTTGCGCGCAGGCCTGTTTCGTCAACGGGATGGCGCGGGCGGATGCCTCATTCGTGGCACCGATCAGCTATGCGACGCTGATCTTTGCAGCCTTTTACGATTTTGCGATCTTTGATGTGATCCCGGACAGTGTCAGCCTGATCGGATCAGCGATCATCCTGACCGGCGGGCTGATCCTTGTCTGGCGCGAAACCCGGCAGCGTCAGGCCTTGAGCCGGTAGCCGGTCCTCAGCATTTGCCAGGTCGCGGCCCCAACCAGCAGTGTTGCGGCACCACAAACGACCATTCCAAGCCACGGAGAGCTGTCAGAGACGCCGATCATGCCATACCGCAATCCGTCGATCAGATAGAAGACCGGGTTCACATGGCTGAGACGGTTCAATACCGGAGGCAGTGCCTGGACCGAGTAGAAAGTGCCCGACAGAAAGGCCAAAGGGGTGACGATGAAATTGGTGATCGCCGCCATCTGATCAAACTTGTTGGCAAAAATCCCCGCCAACAGGCCGAGCGCGCCCATGAACGCGCCCCCGAGAATCACAAAGCCCAGCGCGATCAGCGGATGCTGCGGCAGGATGCCCAGAACCAGCGCCAGCGCAGTGGCCACTACAAACGCAATCAGGACGCCGCGCGCGATACCTCCGGCCAGATATCCCAGCAAAATCTCAAGCGGCGACAAGGGCGGCATCAGTGTATCCACGATATTGCCCTGAATTTTGGCAATCACCATCGACGAGGACGTATTAGCAAAGGCGTTCTGGATCACCGTCATCATCATGATGCCAGGGGCTAGAAAGGTCAGAAAGGGCACGCCCATCACATCCGATCGGCTGGGTCCAATGGCGATGTTGAAGATCAGCAGAAATAATCCCGCCGTCACCAGAGGGGCCAGCAGGGTCTGCGTCCAGACCGCCAGAAAGCGCAGCGTTTCGCGTTGCGCCAGCGTAAAGAGGCCCATCCAATTCACCGCCCCAAAGCGGCGCGCGTCGTGATCCATGAGATTCTGCATGCCCTGCCCTATAACTGATTCGAAGAGCGCTTGTAACTCGGGCAGCAGTGATTAAAATAGGGGGCTGAGACGATTTCCCAAGGCGGCCCGAATCCGGGGCCGCTTTCCGCTTTTGAAAGGCAAATGATGTCCTGGACTGACGAGCGTGTAGAGCTGCTGAAAAAGATGTGGGGCGAGGGCCAGTCGGCCAGCCAGATCGCCAAGGAACTGGGCGGTGTGACCCGCAACGCGGTGATCGGCAAGGTGCACCGTCTGGGCCTGTCGAACCGCGCCACCAGCGCCAGCCCGGCCAAGGCCGAACCCAAGGAAAAGCCGGCGCCCGCGCCCAAGGCCGAGGCCAAGCCCAAACCGGCACCCAAGACCGAACCGGCCCGCCCGGCGCCTGCGCCTGAGGCCAAACCGGCCACCCCGGCCCGCCGTCAGATTATTCCCGCCGGTCAACCGCTGCCGCCGCAGCCTTCGGCCAACGAAATAAGCCCCGAGGCGCTGGCCAAGGTCAACGAGGTTGAGAAGAAGGCCAAAAAGCTGACCTTGATGGAACTGACCGAGAAGACCTGCAAATGGCCCGTCGGCGACCCCGCAACCGAGGATTTCTGGTTCTGCGGCCTGCCGGTTGAGGCGGGCAAGCCCTATTGCGAGGCGCATGTGGGCGTGGCGTTCCAGCCGATGAGCTCGCGTCGGGATCGTCGGCGGTAGTTGCGGGCGCCAGAACCTAAATTATTACTGTGGAACGGGAAAAGAGCGCACGCGTTTCGCCACGCCTCTTACCCGAAGCGTTGCATAATCAAGAACGACGCACGGCGTAACGAGCTCTTACAAGGAATACACCCTCGCTGAATGCTGCGAGGGTGTTTTAGTTCGGAGCGCCAGCTTTCGGACCTAAGCCGCCGTTCGCTGCTGCGCGCCACGTTTCGTTTGAACGAACAACCACTTTACGGACAAAGCCACCATTCAGTTTTTGGGTGGTTCATAGGGATCAGGCGTTCCCGGTGGGATTGGAGGGTATTCCTCGAACGTTGCAATGTGCTCCTGTAGTTGAGGCAGCGCCTTTTCGGCGGCCCATGTGTGCGGGAAGAGTACGCTTTCGCGCTCATGCGGATCATTCAGAAGATTGTAGACCCTTGGTGTGTCGAAAGACTCCGTAGCGCCAAAAGCCGTTGTGTTCTCTTTGAACAGAACTTTCCAATCCTTCCATTTTACGCCGAATATCTGCTCGCCCATGTAGACAATCACGCCTTCTCGGTTCGATCTCGGCTGGACGCCCAGAAAGAACTTGGATTGGTCGATGCCATCAAAAGCCCTGTCCTCTGGCACTTTGCCGCCTGCGAATGCCGCCAGTGTTGGAAATAGATCCATCGAGTGAACAACGTCATTGCTTTCTGAACCAGCGGGAATCTTCCCCGGCCACTTGATGGCGAAGGGCACGCGCATACTTCCTTCGAGGCTTGTGAACAGAGTGCCGCGCCAAGGCCCCGCAGTACCATGTACCGCAGGAACCGGCGAGACGTTGGCATTTCCAATTGGAAGAGCTTCGGGGCCGTTGTCAGCAGTAAATATCACCACGGTGTCGTCGGAAACGCCTGCAGCCTCAATCGCATCAACGATGCGTCCGATATAGCTATCTGTTTGAAGCAGAATGTCGGCCCAGACGCCGTTTCCGGTGGCGCCATCAAACTCCTCGGACGCGATGTTTGGATAGTGGGTCTGCGTATATGCAAGATAGATAAAAAACGGCGCGTCTTCGGCACTCTTTGCTTTGATAAAGTCGATAGCCTTTTTCGTCAGTTCGCCATCAATCTCGCCGCGATAATCCAGATCGTAATCCCGCGCGATGGTTGCGGGCTCGCCTGCAATACCCTGCATCACAACAGGCTCTTCCATGTTGGCTTCGGCAAATCCCGGAAGCGTGCGCCAGACTGTAACGTCAGCGGTCTCAACTCCGTAAAATTCGTCGAATCCTTGATTCGTTGGATAGCGTCCTTCGGTCCAGCCAAGGTGCCACTTGCCGTACATGGCCGTGTTATATCCTTCATCCTTTAGCATCTCAGCCATTGTGATTTCCCACTGAGTTAGGCCGTAGACGCCGCCGCCCAGTGGGACCGTGTGGTTGCCGCTTCGGATACCGTATCGTCCTGTCATGGTCGCTGCTCGGGACGGCGTGCACTGGCTTTCCACGTTGAAGTTTGTGAGTCGTAGCCCCTCTGCAGCGAGGGCGTCCATCTCGGGAGTCGCAGTACCTCGGATTATGCCGCCTCCATTGAACCCGGGCTCGCCCCAACCAAAATTATCTAGAAATATGAATACGATGTTGGGTTTGTCATGTGCTGAAGCAGCTGTGGAAAATAGAAGTGAAAAGGACAGTAGGAATGTGCGGGACAACCATTTCATAGCAACGACTCCATTCAAGCTCACGTAATCAAGACTGTCGAACGAAGCCGCCAGTCGTCAAGAACGTCCACTCGTTGCGGTGTTTTCTCACAACGGTAGAGCGTCAGAATTGCAGACGAAGCGGGGGCCCGATTTTGGTCAAAGCTCCCCCGCGAACTCTATCGCTCAATAAAAACCTTTGTTTTCCTTGACGAACAGCCGCGTCAGATGTTGCCATGGACTGGCATTCAGCTCGGCTGGGAGGTTCAAATGAAGTTTTTTCTGACGACATCGACGGCAATAGTTTCCGCAGCATTCATAGCAAGTTCGTCAAATGCTCAAGAGGCCGCACAAGGTGGGCAAGTCGGAGAGATGACAATTTCGGTAGACGATATGCGTGAACCCGCGCCTGCTGATTTCTCACCTTATGCGGGTCGAGATTTTCCTACACGCCCATTGTGGGTTGACACTCACCTGCACACGTCAAACTCGCTCGACGCCCGCGGATTTGGCGTCATTCTGAGCCCCGACGATGCCTATAGGTTTGCACGTGGTGAGGAAGTCACTACATCACACGGCCTACGCGTGAAGCTGTCACGTCCGCTCGACTGGCTTGTCGTATCCGATCATTCTGATGCCATGGGTGCAATGAATGAAATCATCGCAGGAAACTCCTCGCTGATGCGCGATGCAACGCTCCGAGACTGGAGCGAACGGCTTAACGCGGGTGGAGACGTTGCACTTGGAGCCACTATGGAAGTCATTGAAACCTTTGCTGGCATCACCGGCGAGGCACTTCCCGAGGCTGTTTCAGATCGCAGGTTTGTACAATCCGTCTGGGACGAGTTCACGCAAACCGCAGATCATCACAACGCCCCGGGCACATTCACTGCGTTCATTGGATACGAATGGACGTCCACCGAAGCTGGCAACAACCTCCACCGCAATGTGATCTACCGGGATGATGCCATTCGCGCGCGGCAGATGCTGCCCTTCACAACCGCAGAAACCTTTAATCCGGAACGGTTATGGGACTGGATGGAAACATATGAACAGGAAACTGGCGGTCGAGTACTCGCCCTTGCTCACAACGGCAACGTCTCTAACGGCCTGATGTTCCCAGTCGAGACTAACCCGGAAACGGGTGAAGCGTTGACAGCAGACTACGCAGAACGGCGTGCGAAGTGGGAGCCGATGTATGAGATCACTCAAATCAAAGGTGACGGAGAAGCGCATCCGTTTCTAAGCCCAAATGATGAGTTCGCGGACTATGAAACCTGGGATAAGTCCAATCTGGGTCCGACACCCAAAGAAGACTGGATGCTGCAATACGAGTATGCCCGTGAGGCTCTGAAGAACGGACTGAAGCTTGAGGCTCAACTAGGTACCAATCCATACAAATTCGGGGTGGTAGGTTCAACAGACAGCCATACCGCTTTGGCGACGGCGGAAGAAGACAATTTCTTTGGCAAACACTCTGGCGTCGAACCGGAACCCGGTCGTTGGCAGCATGTCGTTGGTGAGTTCGATACGACAAGAATTCTTGGGTGGGAAATGGCAGCCTCAGGTTACGCTGCAGTCTGGGCAGAAGATAACACGCGCGAAGCGATATTCGACGCCATGGAAAGGAAAGAAGTATATGGGACGACTGGTAGTCGCATTGCGGTTCGCTTCTTTGGTGGCTGGGATTTTACGGAAGCTGATGCAAAATCTCGTTTGCCCGCCGACGTCGGATATGAAAAAGGCGTTCCGATGGGTGGGGACCTCGCAGACGCGACAGAAGGCGCGGATGCCCCAACATTCTTGGTTGCTGCGCTGAAAGATCCGTTCTCCGGCAATCTCGACCGTATTCAGATTGTGAAAGGTTGGTTAAACGCCGACGGCGACACTGAAGAGCGCGTCTATGACGTGGCTTGGTCAGGAGACCGAGAACCTGATGCGGACGGCAACCTACCAGCGGTGGGGAATACCGTGGATGTTGCAACGGGCACGTTTACCAATTCGATCGGGTCTCCAGAGCTGATCACTGTTTGGACGGACCCTGAGTTCGATCCTTCAGTGCGGGCTTTCTACTATGCCCGTGTCTTGGAAATCCCCACGCCGAGGTGGACTATTTACGACGCCGTTCGCTTCGGAGACGAACTTCCCGCGGAGGTTCCGACTTCAACGCAGGAACGCGCGTACACTTCGCCAATTTGGTATACGCCCGAGAACTGAAATATACCTGATCAGATGTCGTTGCGGTAAAAGCCCGGCAGTTCCTGTCGCAGCAATACTAGGATAATACGTTTATGCAAACGTCCGCTTTGGTCTCAAAACAGACATTGAGGTGTCGGTGATCTTGGAACCGCTGGCACGTGATCAGCCTATCACTGCGCCGGATGCGAGGGCAAATCCGGCATCGGCACCCAGCGGGGCAGTTCATCTGGTGAGACCGAGACATGCAGCTTCTCTGACCGGTCACGCCCCACTTTGCGATGCTTGCGCAGCAGGAAAATCTTGCCCCAACCGCGCCATGTGCCGACCGAACGAGCGTGCGGGTCGGTTGGATAGCGGTCGCGCCAGCCTTCGGGCAAGGGCAGGCCGTGTAGTTCGGCCTTGTCCAGCATCCAGATCAGGGAAATGTTACTGAGCGGGCGGGCCTCTTCGAAACCATTCAGCTGGCCCCCCACGTCACCGTGGGTGCCGCGGAACCAGACCTGCTCGATATGGCCTTTGAAATCGGGTGTGCATTTCCACAACACGGGCTCAAACACTTCGCGGGTCTCGTCCAGCGCCATGGCGTGATAGCCGTGGCGGGTGGCAGGGCCAAGCTGGTGGTTGTGGAAAGCGTGGCGTTCCTCGGCCCAGCGCCACAGCAGTGGCAGGCGCAGGCCCAGCGCTTTGACCGTATCCCAGACACCGACCATCTCGATAGCCACATCCTCGTGACAGAATTCCCGACGAAAGACTGCTGCTGCTTCGCCATTGGCGTTACATTCATAGTGGCGGTAGGCCTGTTTGATGTTGCGCACGGTGGCGTGCTCGGCCTTGAGCAAGCCAATCGCATCGATCACGCCCGCAAGGCTGCGCACGCCGTAAGCGCCACGGGAATAGCCAATGAAAAAGATCTTGTCGCCGGGTTTGTAGCGCGAGGCGAGGTAGCCATAGGCACGGCGAATCTGGCGATTGATGCCCCGGCCCATCATCACGTCCATGGTGGATTTCCAACTGTCCCACTGCACGCCTGCCTCGTAAAACACCGAGACCTTGCTGCCCATTTCGCAACACAACTGCAGGGTCTGACCGGCATGGGTTTCCCGCCCCGGTTCCAGCGTCGACATCGTGCCGTCGAGGATGATGACATGGCTGATCGGTTCGCGGTGGCGCGCTTCGGCTGAGTGCTCGGACCGCAGGGGCCGTCCGAGCCATCCCAGTACCTTTCTACTCAGCCGTGACAGAACCATGCGTCAGCAATTCCCAAACTTTGTGAGGTGTGAAAGGCATATCCGCCTGCCGCACCCCGTGATCCCAGAGCGCATCCTGAACCGCATTTGCCACTGCGGCCAGTGCGCCCACGGTGCCGGCCTCGCCACAGCCTTTCATCCCCATCGGGTTGGCGGTTGACGGAACCGGCGCCGAGGTAAACTCTATCATGGGTATCTCAGCAGCGCGGGGCAAGGCGTAGTCCATGAACGAAGCCGTGAGCAGTTGCCCCTCGGCATCATGAACTACATGCTCGGTCAGCGCCTGACCAATGCCCTGTACGACTCCGCCGTGCACCTGCCCCTCGGCCAGCATCGGGTTGATAAGATTGCCGAAATCATCCACCACCGTGTAGCGATCGACCCATGTTTCACCAGTGAAAGAATCGATAACGACTTCGGCAACATGTGCGCCGTTTGGATAGCTGCGAGCTTCGAGCTTGGCGCGCGCCTCGTGCTGCAACAGATCGACGCGCCCGTCTGCGCGCGCCATCTGGGCCGCTTCGGTCAGCGTGGGGGTCAGGTTGGACCCGGGTGCGCGGAAGGTTTCATGGTCGAAGGTCACATCGCTTTCCTCGACCCCCATCTTATCGGCAAGATAGGGCGTGAATGCGGCGATCATCGTATCAACTGTGACCAGCGTGGCATTGCTTTGGGTCGTGACCGAGCGTGATCCGCCGGTTCCGCCGCCCTGCGCCAGCCTGTCCGTGTCGCCCTGAACCACATTGATGAGATGCGCCGGAATGCCCGTCTGGTCTGACAGAAACTGGGCGTAGACCGTTTCATGCCCCTGCCCGTTGGACTGTGTGCCGACATAGAGGTTCACCGTTCCATCTTCGCAAAACTCAACCTTTGCGCCTTCGGAAGGGTCTCCCAAAATACTTTCGATATAGTAACAGAGCCCCTGCCCGCGGATCAGGCCGTTTTCCGCATCTGCCTCCTTGCGAGCCTCAAAGCCGGTGGTCTGATCAGCGGCGCGGCTGAGGACCATGGCGAAATCGCCGACGTCATAGGTTTCACCGGTTGCGGTCTTGTAGGGGAAAGCTTCGGGTCGGATGAAATTCTTGCGCCGCAGCTCCCACGGGTCAACGCCCAGTTCGCGTGCGGCGCGGTCCATGACGCGTTCCAAAACATAGATCGCCTCGGGCCGACCGGCACCGCGATAGGCGTCGACCTGCGTTGTGTTGGTGTAAAACCCTTCGACGCGCAGATAGGTGGTTTGCACATCATAGACACCCATCAGGACCTTGCTGAACAGGCTGGTCTGAATGGCCTGTGCAAAGTGGCTGTTATAGGCGCCAAGGTTGATTTTGTTGTGGACCCGATAGGCGGTAATCTTGTGATCGGTGTCAAAAGCCAGTTCCGCCAGCGAGGTCAAATCTCGACCATGGTGATCCGACAACATCGCCTCGGACCGGTCAGACATCCAATGCACGGGCTGGCCCAGCTTCATCGCTGCCACGGCAACCGAGAAATATTCGGGATACGGCATCGCCTTCATCCCAAAACCGCCGCCGACATCCGGCGTGGTGACCCGGATCGCCTCTGGCTCTAGCTTCAGCTTTTGCGCCAATTGCGCCTTCATCCCCCAGACGCCCTGCCCGCCGTAGGAGAAATGCAGGCGACCACCCGACCACTCGGCCTGACAGCCGCGCGGTTCGATCGAGCTGGCGATGACCCGATTATCATGCACATTCAGCGCAACCGTGTGGGCCGCCGCCTGAAACGCCGCGTTGGTCGCCTGTTCATCGCCCAGCCCCCAGTCGAAGGCGCGATTGTCGGGGGCCTGTGGATGCAACGGCTCCCCGCCTGCGGCGACATCCATCTTGACCGGCAGATCCTCGGTTTCCATCCAGATCTGTTCAGCTGCATCGCGGGCTTGCAGAAAGGTGTCAGCGATGACAACCGCAATTGGTTCGCCGACGAAACGCACGCGGTCTTTGGCCAACATGTGCCGCTCGGACGCGGCGCCTTGGCTGCCGTCGCGGTTGGCGACTGTGGTGGCGTTCATCACCGTATCGATTTCGGCATCGGTCAGATCGTCGAGTGTCATGACCAAACGCACCCCATCCGCGGCGCGCGCGTCTTCGAGGTCCAGCGACGTGATTGTGGCATGTGCGACCGAGCTGCGAAAGAACGCCGCGAACAGGGCAGTCTCGGGAACGGAATCGTCCATGTACTGCCCCTGCCCGGTTAGAAACCGTTGATCCTCGGTCCGTTTGACGGGCTGGCTTTTGCCGAATTTTTCCATGGGGTGATCCTCTGGCTGCCTGAACGCGCGACCCTAGCGTGAAGCTGCGCCTTGTCCAGAGGCCAAGAAATTTACCTGCGCACGGTCTGAAAGCGACATTCATGTCTGGAAACAGCGTTGCGCGCCGATCTGGGCCGCGCCTAGGCTGAACCCATATTCAGTCTTGCGGAGGTTCCTATGCCCACAGAAATCAAGCTGACGAATGGCCGATTGGACAGCCAAAGTGCCGAGGCCTATTGGGACGATGGGTTTATCTTTCCGATCCCTGTGTTCTCTGCCGCAGAAGCCGCCGGATTCCGAGCTGAGTTGGAAGATGTCGAGGCCAATTGGCGCGAGGCAGATCTGCCGCTGCCCCTGAACATGTACAAACGCATCAACGCGCATGTGGTGATGCCGTTCGCAACGCGCATCGCGCTGGACCCGCGCGTTTTGGACGTGGTTGAGGGCGTGTTGGGCCCAGACCTGCTGTTGTGGTCGGCCGAGCTGTTCATCAAGGAACCACGCACGACGCAAGTGGTGGGCATGCATCAGGACCTGACCTATTGGGGCATGGGCGAAACCTCGGACCAGTTGACCGCCTGGATCGCCCTGTCGCCCGCGACGGTCGAAAGTGGTTGCATGGATTTCGTGAAGGCCAGCCACAAGAACCCGATCCTGCCGCATAATGATACGTTTTCCGACAACAACCTGCTGTCGCGTGGGCAAGAGGTGGCGGTCGATGTGGCAGGGGAAGACAAAACCCATATCGAGCTGCAGCCCGGCGAGATGTCGCTGCATCACGGTCTGACAATTCACGGGTCAGGGCCGAACGTTTCGGATGATCGTCGGATTGGCCTCGCCATCCGCTATCTCAACCCCAATGCGCAGCAGAAAGTGGCGGATCGCGACTATGCCATTCTGGCACGCGGTGAGGATCGGGTTGGGAATTTCATCCATATCCCCGAGCCGACCGCACTGTTTGCGCCCGAGGCGCTGGACCTGCACGCCCAGATCCGCAGCGATCAGGCCAAGGCGATGGGCCAAGGAGCCAGCGAAAAACTCGATCTTTACGCGCCCGCCCCGTCAAATCCCGGCTGATCAGCGCAGGACCGCCGCGCAGGGCCTTCCCCTTCCCGCGTCCATTCGCTATTGCAGGCGCTGACCCAAGATAGACGACGCAGGACGCATCCCATGGCGATGGAAAAGACATTCAACGCGGCCGAGGCCGAGGCCCGCATCTACGAGGCCTGGGAACAGGCCGGAGCCTTCAAGGCAGGCGCGAATAAATCGCGCGATGAAAGCTTTACCATCATGATCCCGCCGCCCAACGTGACGGGGGCGCTGCATGTGGGGCACGCGTTCAACAACACGCTGCAGGATATTCTGACCCGCTGGCACCGGATGCGCGGGTTCGACACGCTGTGGCAGCCCGGCCAGGATCACGCTGGTATCGCCACCCAGATGCAGGTGGAAAAGATGCTGGCGGCCACTCAGCAACCTGGTCGGCGCGAACTGGGGCGTGAGGCGTTTCTGGACAAGGTCTGGGAGTGGAAAGGCCAATACGGCGGTACGATCATCGAGCAGCTAAAGCGGCTGGGTTCGTCCTGCGACTGGTCGCGTAACGCCTTCACCATGGCAGGCGCGCCGCGCGACCCGCGCACGGGCCACGAAAATTCTGCGAATTTTCACGACGCGGTGATCAAGGTCTTCGTCGATATGTACGAGAAGCGCCTGATCTATCGCGGCAAGCGGTTGGTCAACTGGGACCCGCATTTCGAAACCGCGATTTCGGACCTTGAGGTCGAGAACATCGAAGTCGCGGGTCAAATGTGGCATTTCAAGTACCCTTTGGCAGGCGGTGAGACATATGAGTATTTGGAAAAAGATGAAGACGGGAATGTGATTTTCCGCGAGGAGCGGGATTATATTTCCATCGCCACGACCCGCCCCGAGACCATGCTGGGTGATGGTGCGGTTGCCGTTCATCCATCGGATGAGCGCTATGCACCCATCGTCGGGAAGCTTTGCGAAATCCCGGTTGGTCCGAAGGAACATCGCCGTCAGATCCCGATCATCACCGATGACTACCCTGATCCCGATTTCGGCTCGGGCGCGGTGAAGATCACTGGTGCCCATGACTTCAACGACAACATGGTTGCGAAGCGTGGTGGCATCCCGATGTACCGCCTGATGGACACCAAGGGCGCGATGCGCGCGGATGGCGCGCCTTATGCGGAGGCGGCTGTTTTGGCGCAGGAATATGCGCGTGGTCGTGAATTTACTGAGAACGAGATCGACGCGATCAACCTGGTCCCCGATCACCTGCGTGGGCTTGATCGGTTCGAGGCGCGCGCGAAGGTCGTAGAAGAGATCACTGCTGACGGCCTTGCCGTGATGACCCGCGCCGACGATCCGGTTTTGGGCACCAAACTGAGCGAGGATGACGATCCGGCGGCGCTGGTCCCGCTGGTCGAGAGCAAACCGATCATGCAGCCCTTCGGCGACCGCTCGAAGGTTGTGATCGAGCCGATGTTTACCGACCAATGGTTCGTGGATGCCGAGAAGGTCGTCGGCCCAGCGCTGGATGCGGTCAAGGATGGCACGGTCAAGATCATCCCCGAGTCGGGTGAGAAGACTTATTACCACTGGCTGGAAAACATCGAGCCCTGGTGCATCTCGCGCCAGCTGTGGTGGGGGCATCAGATTCCGGTTTGGACTGCTCAAGTCCCGGATTTGGACGGGTCTGTTGGGACGCATAGCGTTAACGTTGGTGGCGGAATTGAACTTTCCAGAGCCATTGACTTCATGCGCGAAAACGCTCCCAAAGATGACCCAGAGGCCGGCTACCGGAGCCGCGGAGGCTTACTGGTAAAAGATTTTTGTGCCGCTTCTATCGAGGAGGCGCAGGCCCAAATTTCAAAGGTTTGGATGGATCGTGCTGGATACACCCCTCCGAGTTTCTTCGACACAGAGGGAGACCCGGGTTCTTGGGCAATGAATTTCCCAGAAGCCCCAAATGGTGCCTGCCCGATGTGGCGCGACCCCGACGTCCTCGACACATGGTTCTCGTCCGGCCTCTGGCCCATCGGCACGCTGGGCTGGCCCGAGCAGACCGAGGAGCTAAAGCGCTACTTCCCTACGGACGTTCTGATCACTGGTTTTGACATCCTGTTTTTCTGGGTCGCCCGGATGATGATGATGCAACTGGCCGTAGTCGATCAGATCCCGTTCCACACGGTCTACCTGCACCAGCTCGTCCGCGACGAGAAGGGCAAGAAGATGTCCAAGACCACCGGCAACGTCATCGACCCGCTTGAAATCGTTGACGAGTTCGGCGCCGATGCGCTGCGCTTTACCAACGCGTCGATGGCGGCGATTGGTGGGGTGCTGAAACTATCGCGCGAGCGTATTACCGGCTATCGCAACTTTGGCACCAAACTGTGGAACGCCGTCCGCTTTGCCGAGATGAACGAGGTCTTCACCGATGCCGTTCCGCAACTTGATGTGGCCGACCTGAGACCCAAAGCCGCCGTGAACCGTTGGATCATCGGCGAAACCGCTCGGGTGCGGGAAGAGGTTGACGCAGCACTGGAAAGCTATCGCTTCAACGACGCGGCCAACGGGCTCTACGCCTTTGTCTGGGGCAAGGTCTGCGACTGGTACGTGGAACTCTCTAAACCCTTGCTGCAAGGCGACGATGCCGAGGCACAGTCTGAGACCCGCGCCACCATGCGTTGGGTTCTGGATCAGTGCATGGTCCTGCTGCACCCGATCATGCCCTTTATCACCGAAGAACTCTGGGGCCTGACCGGCAACCGCACGAAGATGGTCGTCCACGCCGACTGGCCAACCTATGCGGCGGCTGACCTGATCGACGCGGATGCGGATCGCGAGATGAACTGGGTGATCTCGGTGATCGAAAACACCCGCTCGGCCCGTGCCCAGATGCGCGTGCCTGCAGGCCTCTATGTGCCGATGCTGGTGACTGAGATCGACGCCGACGGAAAAGCCGCATGGGACCGCAACGAAGCGCTGATCAAGCGTTTGGCGCGGATCGACAGCCTGACCCACGCGGATGAGCTGCCCAAGGGCACAATCTCAATTGCTGCCCCCGGTGCCTCCTTTGGCCTGCCGCTGGCCGATATCATCGATATCGGTGCAGAAAAGGAACGTCTTGAGAAAGCCAAAGGCAAGTTGGCCAAAGAGCTGGGCGGCCTGCGCGGCCGTCTGAACAACCCCAAATTCGTGGCCTCCGCCCCGGAGGAAGTGGTTGCGGAAGCCAAAGCCAACCTCGCCGCTCGCGAGGAAGAAGAGGCGAAACTGAACGAAGCCCTGGCGCGATTGGCCGAAATCGCCTGATCTTCATCTTTTCCTAAATACTCAAATCCAAAAACCCGCCGCATGTGTGGCGGGTTTTCATTTCGCGCTGACGGTTTTCCACTTGTTCGCAGCGGCTTGCGATTGCTAGCAAGTTCACAAAACAACCCCGAGGCTGTGATGGTACGCGCTTTTCCTCCGATGCAGACGATCTCAACCGGTCTGGTTGTGGCTATTGTCGGCTTCTTCAGCTCATTTCCGATTGTCCTGCAGGGGCTAAACGCAATGGGGGCCTCGGCGTCGGAATCCGCATCCGGCCTTATGATGGCAGCGGTGGCGATGGGGCTGGCGGCGATTGTGCTTAGCCTGTGGTACAAGCAACCGATCAGCGTGGCGTGGTCGACACCGGGCGTCGCGCTGCTCGCCGTGTCTGCTGCCCCCGCCGAAGGTTTCTCGGGCGCAATCGGCGCATTCCTCTGCGCTGGGGCGCTGACGGTCATCGCCGGGCTGTGGCGTCCGCTGGGGCGGCTGGCTGCGGCGATCCCAACTACTTTGGCGCAGGCGATGTTGGGGGGTGTTTTGCTGCCGCTGTGTATCGTGCCGTTCAAAGCCGCTGTGGACATCCCCTGGCAAGCTCTACCCGTTATCTTGACGTGGTTCATCGCAGGCCGGATTAACCGGCTGGTGGCGGTTCCTGCAGCGGTTGTCGCGGCGGCGATTGTTGTCATTCTGAATGCCGGTGACAGCTCGATCAGGCCCGAACGCCTTATCGCGGCCCCGGTCTGGACCATACCGGGCTTTTCGCTGGCCTCTGCCATCGGAATTGGCCTGCCGCTGTTTATCGTGACAATGGCCACGCAGAATATCCCCGGCATCGCCGTAATGCGCAGCTTTGGTTATACACCCAATCCGGGCAAGCTGTTCTCAGCCGTGGGCGGGGCCAGTATGCTATCAGCCCCGTTCGGCGCTCCGGCCACTTGCCTGGCTGCAATCACAGCTGCGATGTGTTCAAATGAGGACAGCCACCCCGATCCTGCGCTGCGCTATTGGTCAGCAATAATGGGCGGTGTGTTTTACTGCCTGTTCGGTATCTTCGCCATTGCGATCACCAGCTTTGCCGCCCATGCTGACCCTCTGTTGATGGGCACTCTGGCAGGTGTCGCGCTGATCGGCGTGATGGCCAATGCCACCTTCGCGGCACTGGAGGTTCCGGCAGAGCGGGAAGCCGCCGTGTTGACCTTTGCCATCACGGCTTCGGGCATCACCGCCTTTGGGCTGGGGGCTGCGGTCTGGGGGCTGGCGGTTGGCGGGTTGGTATATCTGGCCAGTAACCGGGTGCGCTGAGCGTTTTCGTATCACGCCCCGATAGCGTAAGGTTGCCCCATGCTGGGATCGTTAGGAAAACTGGTGGAAAGCCAGATAAAAAAGGCACAGGCCGAAGGGCAGCTAGAAGGGCTGGAGGGTGAAGGCCAACCCCTTCCTGACCGCTCGGGCGAGGCACAAAGCGACCCGGCCATTGCCGCAGGTCACCGGATCATGGCTCAGGCCGGAGTGTTGCCCGAAGAGTTTGATATCAAGAAACAGCTGGATACCGCGCGCAAGGAATATGCAAAGCTGACCGACGCACAGGCTCGCCAGGACGCGATGGCAAAGATCGCCGATCTGGAGATGCGCTATAACATGGCCCGCGACGCCCGCCGGGCATTTATGCGGTGATCATTTGAACTCGGGCTTGCGGCCCTGCATCTGCGCCATGACAACCTCCATCTGATCGGGTTTGCCAATCAGATCGACTTGTTCTGAGGATTCAGCCAACAGAACATCGGTGCGATCCCGGGTTTCGGCCACATCGATCAGCCGTTTGGCGGCACGCATGGCCGAGGGGCTTTTGCCCGCAATGTCCTCGGCCAGCGCAAGTGCCTCGGTCAGCGGATCGTCCGACAACTTGGTCACAAGCCCCCACTCCGCCGCTTGTGGCGCGCCGATGGGGCGGGCGGTGTAGGTCAGGAGGCGTAGCACGTCCGAGCGGACAAGCTCGGGCAACAGAACCATCCCGCCCATATCGGGGATGATGCCCCATTTCATCTCCATCACCGCCAGTTTGGCTTCGGGATGAGCGATGCGAATATCTGCACCCAGCGCGATCTGCAGCCCGCCACCATAAGCGACGCCTTGAATAGCGCAGATCACCGGGACCGGGACGCGCCGCCAGATCAGAGCAAGCTCCTGCATCTCGTTGGCATCCTCGTGGCTGCGGGTCATAAGCCATTCGGTCGGGTCCGTGTGCGCCATGCTGGCAAAGCTGGCCATATCGAGACCGGCGCAGAAGCTTTTGCCCTCGCCCGATAGCACGACGGCTCGGATATCCGCCGCAGCAACCTCTTGACCCGCCGCGAGGATCGCCTTGATCATCGCATCGTCCAGCGCGTTCATCTTGTCGCCGCGGGTCAGCGCGACATGGGCGATGTGGTCTTTGTATTCGACGGATACGCGGGACATGGGGCCTCCGGTGCTTTTTTCGTGTTGCGCCAACCATGCCAGCAACCGCCGTGCAGCGCTACTGCGACGTCAGGGCAGAGTGGTGGCCGATCCGAACAACGCTATCATGCAAGGCTTGCCCCGCTTGAGAGGTTGCGCTTATCTGCGGCCATGACTGGTCCTCGCTATACCCCGCTTGCGCAATCTCTACCTGCAACCGTGCCCTTTGTTGGCCCCGAAACGCAGGAGCGCCAGCGCGGTGCGCCCTTTGTTGCCCGGATCGGTGCGAATGAAAGCATATTTGGCCCATCCCCACGCGCCATTGAGGCCATGCAGCAGGCGGCGGGCGAGATTTGGATGTATGGCGATCCTGAGAATTACGATCTGCGCCATGCGCTGGCGGCGCACCATGGTGTCGCGCCCGAGAATATCGTTGTTGGCGAAGGCATAGACGGGCTGCTGGGCTATCTGGTTCGGCTACTGGTTGGGCCAGGCGATCCGGTTGTGACCTCGGACGGGGCTTATCCCACCTTCAATTATCACGTGGCCGGGTTTGGCGGGGTTTTGCACAAAGTCCCCTATCGGAGCGATCATGAGTACCCAGCGGCGCTGTTTGCCAAAGCGGCAGAGGTGGGTGCAAAGCTGGTCTATCTGGCCAACCCTGACAACCCGATGGGGACCTGGCATTCGGGTGCGGATGTCGCAGCCGCGTTGGAAGCGATGCCTGAGGGCTGTGTGCTGGTTCTGGATGAGGCTTATGTGGAATGCGCGCCCGAAGGGACGGCTGCGCAGGTATCTGTGGATGATCCGCGCGTGATACGAATGCGGACCTTTTCCAAGGTTTACGGCATGGCCGGGGCGCGGGTAGGCTATGCGATCGGTGCGCCGGGGTTGATCTCTGCCTTCAGCAAGGTGCGCAACCATTTTGGCATGAACCGGGCGGCGCAAGCCGGTGCCTTGGCAGCGCTACGAGATCAGGCATGGCTGGCGGAAGTTCAGGCGAAAATCGCGGCATCGCGCGCGCGGATCGAGCAGATTGCGCGATCGAATGGACTTGAGCCGGTACCTTCGGCCACGAACTTCGTCGCGATTGACTGCGGGCAAGATGGCGCATTTGCCAAGGCCGTTTTGGATGCGTTGGTCGAACAAGGTGTGTTCGTGCGGATGCCGTTCGCGGCCCCTCAGAACCGGTGCATTCGGGTGAGTTGCGGAGGTGACGCTGAGATGGCGGCGTTTGAGGCCGCTTTGCCCCAGGCTTTGGCAATGGCTCGGGCCGTGTAGGGGAGCTGTCTGCCCCCCATCGCGCCGAGGCGCGATTCCCCCCGAGGATATTTCTGGCCAGATGAAACGACGGATCGGGCTTAGCTGGCTAACGTTGCGGCAGCGGCTTCGAGCGCGCCCCGGCCACGCGGGATATCAAGCGCGGCCATAGCGGTTTCCACGCCACCCAACATGGCCATGACCATCTGCGCGTTCACGTGCCCCATATGTCCCAGGCGGAAGCAACCGTCCCAATCCTCCATCCCCAGGCCGATGCCCAATGTCAGACCCAGCTGCGTTTCGGTATAGGCGCGCAGCGGAGTGCCGCGCCCTTCGGTCAGGCGCAGTGTGGTGACGGCGTGGCTGCGATGAGCCGGGTCAATGACGTTGAGTTGGAGCGCGCCGCCTTCAGCCCAGACATCACATGCGGCCCAGATGGCTTTGGCGAGATGTTCATGACGGGTCCAGACCTGTTCGATGCCTTCGCCATGGATCAGATCCAGTGCGGCGCGCAGGCCGTAGAGATGGTGGGTTGGCGCGGTACCGTCGAAATACTGGTAGAACAATTCGGGGTTGGCGCGCGGCTGCCAGTCCCAATATTTCGAGACGCGGGGCATTGTGGCGCGTTTGGCTTGCGCTTTGTCGTTGAAGAAAACAAATCCGGTGCCTGCCGGGGTCATCAACCCCTTCTGGCAGGCGGTGACGGTGACATCAACGCCCCAGGCATCCATCTCGAACCGGTCGCAGCCCATGGATGCAATGCAGTCGGCCATCAGCAAAGCTGGGTGGTCGAGGTCGTCGAGCAAGGCGCGCAGGGTTGGAATATCGTTGCGGATCGATGTGGAGGTATCGACGTGAACGGCAAGCACGGCCTTGATTTTGTGGCTGGAGTCGGCGCGCAGTACTTCGGCGACGCGCTCGAGATCCCAGGGTGAGGACATGCCGAAATCGATCAGTTCAGCTTTGGCACCGAGTCCCTCGGCCATCTCGGCCCAGCCATGTGTGAAGCGACCTGAGGCAGGGGCCAGCACGGTTTCGCCCGGGACGATCACATTTGACAGCGCGGCCTCCCAAGTGCCGTGGCCATTGGCGATGTAGATGGCGACGTTGTGCTGGGTTCGGGCCACCCGCTTCAGGTCGCGGGTGAGCGCGGGCATCATCTCGATCAATTCGCCATCATAGATATTGGGCGACGGGCGGTGCATAGCCTGCAGCACCGCGTCGGGCATGACCGAAGGGCCGGGAATGGCCAGATACTCGCGCCCCTGCGCGAGGGAGATTTGGTTTGTCATGAGGGCAACCTGTTTGAATTGAGGCCTACCCTAGCGTCTTGCCTTGCGACGTCAATCCAAGAGGCCGGCGGCCTCACGCGCAAGTGCCTCGATCCCGGACCAGTCGCCGCTCTGAACCATCTGCTTGGGTGCGACCCAGCTGCCGCCAGCGCAAACCACATTGGAAAGCGACAGGTAGTCGAGGGCATTTGACGGCGACACGCCACCCGTGGGGCAGAAGGTGATCTGCGGCAGGGGTGCGCCGATAGCTTTCAGGGCAGGCGCGCCGCCTGAGGCCTCGGCGGGGAAGAATTTCAGCATGTCATAGCCCTTTTCCAGCAGGGCCATGGCTTCGCTGGCTGTTGCCGCGCCGGGCAGAAGGGGCAGACCTTCGGCTTCGCAGGCCGCGATCAGTGTGTCGGTTGCACCGGGTGAGACGCCAAACTGCGCACCGGCCTCTTTGGCGGCGCGGACATCTTCGGGGGTGATCAGCGTGCCTGCACCGACCACACCGCCGGGGACGTCAGCCATGGCACGGATGGCATCCAGCGCGGCGGGTGTGCGCAACGTCACTTCGAGCGCGGGAAGGCCACCTGCGACCAGAGCTTCGGCAAGCGGGCGAGCATGGGCCGCGTCATCGACCACCAAAACGGGGACGATCGGGGCCAGAGCGCAAATCTCGCGGGTGCGTTGGGTTTTGGACATGGGATTAAACTCCGAAAATGCTGGCGCCTGTATCGGCCGAGCCGACATTCTGGCGGAATGCGCCGAAAAGATCTCGGCCAACGCCGTGTTGATTTGCAGTGAGGTCTGCGGTGGCTGGGGCACGGTCTAGAACGCCGGGGGTGAGGATTTCAAGCTCACCTTTCACAGCATCGACACGCAGGAGGTCTCCATCCTGCAGATAGGCAATTGGGCCGCCATCCAGCGCCTCGGGGCAGACATGGATCGCAGCGGGGACTTTGCCTGACGCGCCCGACATGCGGCCATCGGTGACCAGCGCCACTTTCTGCCCCCTGCCCTGCAGGATTGACAGAATCGGGGTCAGCGAGTGCAGCTCAGGCATGCCGTTGGCCTTTGGGCCTTGGAAGCGAACGACGACGATGACGTCACCGGTGAATTCGCCAGCTTTATAGGCCGCCTTGACGGCATTCTGGTCGTGGAATACCCGCACGGGCGCTTCGACCACTTGGTGTTCCGGCGCGACGGCCGAGACCTTCATCACCCCGGTACCCAGGTTGCCCGTCAGACGCGACAGGCCGCCGGTTGGCTGGAACGGATCGTTGGCAGGGCGGACGATTTTTTCGTTCAGGCTGTGGCCCGCGCCGTCTTCCCAGACCAACTCGCCGTCTTTCAGTTTCGGTTCCTTGGTGTAGTTGTGAAGCCCCTGCCCGGCAACGGTGAGCGTATCGGGGTGAAGCAAGCCATCATCCAGCAATGTACCGATGGCAAAGCCCAACCCGCCAGCGGCGTGGAAGTGGTTCACGTCGGCCAAACCGTTGGGATAGACCCGTGCGACCAGCGGGACAACGCCGGAGATGTCAGAAAAGTCCTCCCAATCCAGCACGATCCCGCCCGCGCGCGCCATGGCGATCAGGTGGATCAGCAGGTTGGTGGAGCCGCCAGTGGCCATCAGACCAACAATGCCGTTGACGAAAGCGCGCTCGTCAAGGATCTGGCAGACCGGAGTGTAGTGATTGCCCAACGCGCTGAGCGACAGGGCGCGGCGCGCGCCTTCCTCGGTCAGAGCATCGCGTAGAGGCGTATTGGGGTTAACGAAGCTGGAGCCCGGCAAGTGCAGACCCATGAACTCCATCAGCATCTGATTGGTGTTGGCGGTGCCGTAGAAGGTGCAGGTGCCAGGGCCATGATAAGCGGCCATCTCGGCCTTCATGAGTTCGTCGCGGCCGACTTCACCGGCGGCGAATTTCTGTCGAACCTTGGCCTTTTCATCGTTCGGCAAACCGCTGGTCATGGGTCCGGCGGGCAGGAAGACGGCAGGCAGATGCCCGAAAGCCTGCGCGCCGATGATTAGGCCGGGTACGATCTTGTCGCAGACGCCAAGGAACACCGCCGCATCGTATGTGTTGTGGCTCAGCGCCACACCCGTTGCCAACGCGATCACATCGCGCGAGAACAGAGACAATTCCATCCCTGCTTCACCTTGTGTCACGCCATCACACATTGCCGGAACCCCGCCCGCAACCTGCGCGGTGCCGCCCGCTGCACGGATCGCATCGCGGATCAGGCCGGGATAGCGTTCAAACGGCTGGTGGGCTGAGAGCATGTCGTTATAGGCCGTGACGATACCCAGATTTCCGGCGGTGCCGGTGGCCATCGAGTTCTGGTCTTCACCCGCTCCGGCATAGGCATGGGCCTGACCACTGCAGGACAGATGCGCGCGCGCCGGGCCTTTGGATTTGGCCTGCTCCATCCGTTCAAGATGCGGGCCACGCAGATCGGCGCTGCGGTCGATGATGCGTTTGGTGACGTCGGATATAACTGAGTTGACCATGATTACCCTCCGATCTGACGCCAGCGGCGCCCATCGCGATGCATCAGCATCAATGCTTCTTCGGGGCCCGAGCTGCCCTGATCGTATTTCGCGGGCTTATCGCCACGCTCTTCCCAGCCGTGAATGATGGGGTCAACCCAGGCCCAGGCGGCCTCGGCTTCATCTCCACGCATGAACAGGGTCTGATCACCACGGATCACATCCATGATCAGGCGTTCATAGGCGTCGGGAGATTGCCCATCATCGCCCAGCGCGTCGGCAAAACTCATATCGAGCGCGACATCTGACAGGCGGAACCCGCCCTGCCCCGGTTCCTTGATGGTGGTGCGCAACGTGATGCCTTCGTCCGGTTGCAAGCGGATCACCAGTACATTCCCGTGCAGCGGGCCGACATTCGGGAAAATCGTGTGCGGCGGGTCGCGGAAGAACACGGCAATTTCAGACTCGCGCGAGCGCAGGCGCTTGCCGGTCCGCAGATAAAACGGCACCCCGGCCCAGCGCCAGTTGCCGATATGCGCCTTAAGTGCGATGAAACTTTCGGTGCGGCTGGCCGGATCTCCGACGTGATCGAGATAGCCGTCTCCGCCTTTTTCGGTGCGATATTGTCCTCGGGCGATATCCTTTGGTTCGACCGGTTCGAGCGCTTCGATCACCTTAACTTTCTCATCGCGTACCGCGTTAGGCGAGAATTTCGAGGGCGGCTCCATCGCGGTCAGGCACAGCAACTGCACCAGATGGTTCTGGATCATGTCCCGCATCGCGCCGGACTGATCATAGTAGGCGCCGCGCCCTTCGACGCCCACGGTTTCGGCCACAGTGATCTGGACGTTATCAACATGCGTGGCGTTCCAGAGTGGCTCAAAAAGCGAGTTGGCAAAGCGCAAGGCCATCAGGTTCTGAACAGTTTCCTTGCCCAGATAATGATCGATCCGATAGATCTGCTGTTCTTCGAAACAAGCGCGCAAGCCCGCGTTCAGGGCCTTGGCCGAGGCCAGGTCATGACCAAAGGGCTTTTCGACCACAATGCGACTGTCGGGTGTGGCAAGACCATTATCGTTCAGACGTTGCGCAATCCCCGAGAACAGGCTGGGGCCGACCGACAGGTAGAAAGCACGCACCACATCTGCGCGCAGCAATTTGGCCAGTTCAGTCCAACCCGCATCGCCCACGGCATCAACCGGAGCATATTCGACGCGGGACAGGAAACGCTCGAGCGTCTCCTTGTCGAACTTGGGTGCGAATTCCTTCATCGATGCACGCAGTTGATTTCGAAACCCGTCGCTGTCCATGTCGGAACGCGCAGTTCCAATGATGCGCGCATCTTCCGGCATCTGGCCGACTTCGAACCGGTGATAGAGGCCAGGAAGGATCTTGCGCTGCGCCAGATCACCTGTCGCGCCGAACAACACCAGGTCGAACGGATCTACCGGAATAACGCGTGAGACCATTGCAAGGCTCCTTCTGAGTTCCCCGCCCGTCTGGGCAAGGCATCGACGCGGGACGGAGACACTGATGTGTCACAGGTCATGTTATCGCTAACATTTATCGGGTGGATAAGAAACCCGGCGTTAAAAATCAAGTCTGGAATCGTGAATGAGCAAATAAATCGGCACTCACACTGACCCTCGCGCGATTTCGACTGAATGATCTGGCCATGTTCCCGCGCCCGAATATCCAACCCTGCGCTTTGAACCGGCGTACCGGTTTCTTGAAAAGAAACCGAGCCTGAAACTTTGAAAGTTTCAGGTACCAGCGGTCAGGACTGTGTCCGCAGCCAATCCATCACGGCTGGACGCACGGATTGTTCACCGCGATGACGGGCGTCGGCGATGATCTTGCGCACATCCTGCAGGTTCGACCGCAGCAGCAAGCTTTTGACCGGCCCGATCGAGGCCGGACGCATCGACAGGGTACGAATGCCCATTGCCGCAAGACACAGAGCTTCGACAGGGCGGCCGGCATCTTCGCCACAGAAGCTGAGCGGTGTATCCGATATCGCGCAGCGTTCCACGATACGTTCGATGAAGCTTAGAAAGCTCACATTCAACGTATCATAGCGTCTCCGCACCAGTTCATTTTCACGGTCGGCGGCGAAGAAGAACTGTTTCAGATCGTTGCCCCCAATCGAGATGAAGCCCACTTCGTCAAAGAACTTCTGCGGTGCGAACCCCAGCGAAGGTGTCTCGAGCATCGCACCCACTTCGAGCGTCTCCGGCAGGACGTGACCCAATCGCCGCTCGCGTTCTATGGTTTTCTTTACCTCCCACCTTGCCTCGCGAAACTCATCCGCCTGCGCCACAAAGGGGAACATGACTGTCAGCGGACGGCCCTCAGCCGCACGGATCAGCGCCTGCAACTGCATCCGCATCACGCCGCGTTTGTCGAGCCCAACACGGATCGCGCGCCAACCCAGCGCCGGGTTTGGCTCTTCCACATGTTTCATGTAGGGCAGAACCTTGTCAGACCCGATATCAAGCGTACGGAATACAACGCGTTTGTCACCCGCAGCATCCAAGACGCGCTTGTATTGTGTCACCAGCTCGGACCGCTTCGGCATCTGGTTGCGGATCAGGAATTGCAACTCGGTCCGGAACAGGCCCACCCCTTCGGCGCCCGAGTTACCCAACGAAGGCAAATCGGCCATCAGCCCAGCGTTCATCACCATATTGATGCGCGCGCCATCTTTCGTCACCGTTGGGGTTTCTCGGATCGAGGCATAGCGCTCCTGCGCTTTGGCCTCCATCGCGATCTTATCGCGAAACGCGCTGACAACCGTATCTTCGGGGCGCAGATGAACGACGCCGCTATCGCCATCGACCAGAATGTGGTCACCGTTCAGGGCTTCGGTCGTGATGCGGCCAACATGCACAACCAGCGGGATTGCCAATGCGCGGGCGACGATGGTGGCATGGCTGCCGACCGAGCCTTCCTCCAGCACAATACCTTTGAGCGAGCGGCCATATTCCAGCAAATCGCCGGGGCCTATGTTGCGGGCGATCAAAATTGGATCGGGCGGCAGATCGGCAGCATTGCCGTTGCCCTGCCCGGTCAAAATCCGCAACAGTCGGTTGCTGAGATCGTCCAGATCCGCCAACCGTTCGCGCAGATACGGGTCGGTGACCTGCCCCATGCGGGCCCGAGCCTGCGATTGCTCTTTTTCCACCGCAGCTTCGGCGCTGAGGCCCAGAGCGATGTCTTCCTCCATCCGGCGCATCCAACCTTTGGAGTTGGCAAACATCCGGTAGGCTTCCAGTACCTGCAGTTGCTCTTTATCCCCGCCTTGGGAAATTTCGAGCATCTTGTCGACGCCAACGCGGAGTTCTTCGACAGCCTCGGATAGCCGCTCACGCTCGCGATGCGGGTCTTCTGCAATCGGGTTGGTGACGACAACCCGGGGTTCATGCAGCCAAACATGGCCTTCGGCAGAACCTTCTTGCGCCGTGCCCCCGGTCAGCTGAACAGATTGTTGGTGTAGCGGCGAAAGGGCGGCACCTTCGCCAACGAACGCACCCAGTTCGGCCATTTCGGCCAGAACCATTGCGACAACTTCCAGCGCATAGACCTCATCCGCGGAAAACTCGCGCGCTTCCCGTGACTGTACCACCAGGACGCCGAGCTTTTGGCCCAGGCGTTGAACCGGCACACCAAGGAACGAGGAATAACGTTCCTCGCCGGTTTCCGGCATATACCGAAAGCCTTTGGCCGAGGGCGCATCAGCGGTGTTCACCACCTTGCCGGATTTGGCGACGCGACCAACCAGCCCCTCGCCCATGCGCATCCGGGTCTGGTGCACCGCTTCGGGCGACAGACCTTCGGTTGCGCAAAGTTCCAGCGTATCCTCATCCCGGAACAGGTAAATCGAACAGACTTCGCGCGCGGTGCTGTCTGCAATTAGGTGCGTAATCCGATCAAGACGCTCTTGACCAGCGGCCTCGCTGGCCATTTCCTCGCGCAGCCGTCCCAGCAGCTTACGGGATTCTGTTTCCGTGCCTTCCGCCATGGCCCACCCACGTTACGGTTTCAGACGGGACACTTGGCTGAAAGCTCAGGCCGCCTTGTCCAGTTCAAAGGCATCATGCAGTGCCTGAACCGCAAGTTCCATGTATTTCCTGTCGATCAGGACGGAAATTTTTATCTCAGAGGTTGTAATGACCTTAATGTTGATCCCCTCATCCGAGAGAATCTTGAACATCTTGGCCGCTACACCGGATTGCGACCGCATGCCGATCCCCACGACCGAGACCTTGCAAACGTCTTCGTCGGCTACCAGTTCGGCATAGTTCAGCTCGCCCTGCTCTTTAATCGCCAACAGCGCTTTTTCGGCGCGGGTGACCTGATTGGTAGGGCATGAGAAGGTCATGTCGGTGCGCCCTTCGTCCGAGATGTTCTGGACGATCATATCAACATTGACGCCTTCTTCGCTGAGCGCGGTGAAGATGATCGAAGCGATACCGGGCCGGTCCGCCACGGAAACGACTGTCATCTTGGCTTCGTCGCGGGAATAGGCCACACCGGCCACAACATTGGATTCCATGATATCCTCCTCGTCGCAGACCAGTGTACCGGCCTCGTCGGATTGTTCCTCAAAGCTTGAAAGAACGCGCAGTTTCACTTTGTAACGCATCGCCAGCTCGACCGAGCGGGTTTGCAGCACCTTGGCCCCCAATGAGGCCAGTTCGAGCATTTCCTCGAACGAAATCCGATCCAGCTTGCGCGCTTTCTCGCAGATGCGCGGGTCAGTGGTATAGACGCCATCAACGTCAGTATAGATATCGCAGCGCTCGGCCTCGAACGCGGCGGCAAAGGCCACGGCGGTGGTGTCAGACCCACCCCGGCCCAGCGTGGTGATGCGCCCTTCGGGACTGATGCCCTGAAAGCCTGCGACGACTGCAACGCGCATGCCTTCGCCGAATTTCTGAGTGATGTTTTCTGGCGGGATTTCTTCGATTCGGGCGGCGGAATGCGCACCGTTGGTGATCAGCGGGACCTGCCAGCCCTGCCAGCTGCGCGCAGGGATATCCATTTCCTGTAGCGTCAGCGCCATCAGACCTGCAGTGACATTTTCACCCGAAGACACGACCGCATCATATTCACGCGCGTCATAGAGCGGCGAAATCTCATCGACCCAGCCCACCAGCTCGTTGGTCTTGCCTGACATGGCCGAGACGATGACGATGACGTCATACCCTTTGGCAACCTCAACGCCCACACGCTTTGCCGCGCGGCGGATCCGGTCAAGGTTGGCGACCGAAGTGCCGCCGAATTTCATCACGAGTACGGGCATGGGGGCAAAAGTCTCCGCGCCAGGGATTTCTGATCCCGAGCCTCTTATGCGAGGGGGGACGCAAGGGCAAGGGCGCAAAGGCGCTGCAGCGGTGCTTTACTTTGGTCTCGCGTGGTGTAAGCGTGCTGTAAACGCTTTTGACCACGAGGATTTCCATGCTCCGCTTTGCCCTTGCTCTGACCCTGATCTCAACCGCCGCGCAGGCTCAGGTCGCCACCTTGTCAGGGACTGATGGCCAGAATTCCTTGGGCACTGTCCCTTGTGCCGCTTTGGCGGGTGATACGCTGGCCAGTTGCCCAGCCGAGTTGCGCAAGCGCGAGGATGGGACAGCCACACTGGCGGTGCAGTTGAACACAGGCGAGGTGCGGCGGATCTACTTCACCAAAGGCGTGCCAGATTCCAGCAGCTCGACATCGAGGCTGACCTACGAGACACGCGGCGACATAATGGTGATTTTCATCGATCCCGGCGAGGTCTACGAAATCCCAAAGGCAGCCCTTCAGTAAGCGTGCGTGCGACCATCCCAGGTTTCGAAACAGCCCGTACTTTCGAGTGATAGTGAGTCAAATCGCTGCATCAAGCCCTCTGCCGCCTGATCCACAGTGATGTCTGCGGCGGTCCCGCCCATATCGGTCTGCACCCAGCCCGGATGATAGATTCCAACTGCGATGCCATCGGCCTGCAGGTCAGTCGCCAGATTGCGCCCCAAGTTCAGCACCGCAGCTTTAGAGGCCCGGTAGATATAACTGCCACCTGGCGCGCGCGTATGTGACGCCATCTGAGATGAGAGGATCGCAATGCGGCCCTGCCCCGCACGCAAGTTCGGCAACAGAGATTGAACTGTCAGGAACACGCCTGTCACATTGGTGGCAAAGCTTTGGGCCCACATCTCGACCGGATAGCCGTCGATATCGTGACCTTTGTCCAGATACACGCCCGCATTGCAGATCAGCAAATCAATGGGCTGGTTCTGCAACTGCTCGGCCATGGCGGCGTGCTGGGTTGGGTCGGTGACATCCAGCACCATGTCCGCGCTGCCGTCACGGGCCGTTCCGGTCACCGAATGGCCTGCAGCACGGTACTGATCCGCAAGCGTTTTTCCGATCCCTCGGTTCGCACCCGTAATGACAATATGCATGGATCAGTTGGTCTTGCGGCTGGGAACAAACGGCAAAGGTGCGACAGGCACGCCGTCTTCGATCAGAGACTTCGCCTCTTCCGGCTGGGCCTCGCCATAAATCGCTCGCTCGGGCGCATCGCCGAGATGGATTTTCCGCGCTTCCTTGGCAAAATCCTTGCCGACATAGTCGGAGTTTTCTTCGACCTTGCGACGCAGTTCGCTCAGAACCTCTGCGATCTCAGCCGAAGGAGTGGCCATGCTGATCTCATCCGCCGGTGGCTGCGCCGGAGCGGCCTCGACAACCGCATTGCGCGCAGGCCGAACTCGCGGAGTCATCACCGCCTTTTCCACATTGTCACAACCGCAGACCGCGCAGGTAACCATTCCGGCCGCCGACAACTTGTCAAACGCGGCTGCGGACTGAAACCAACTGTCAAAGCTGTGACCATTGCTGCATTTCAATGCGTATTGAATCATGTCACGTCCAAAATCCGGTTTGCGAATAGATACCGACCAACATGGCAATATCAAGTCTTGATATTGGCTCGCTACTGCCGTTTAAGCCCGAATCCTCGCAAAAGCGCGGCGAGATCAGGCGAGGCTACCTTTAGCGATGCCTTTTTGGGCGATACCCATTTGCGCCTGCGTTGACTCGCCTCGGGAAAATTTGCCTCCAAGCGCCGTACATGCAGCGGAAAGACATCCACCAAACACAGTGCAGAATCCTTACCAGGCCTGTTTTTGACATAGGCAAACCGACCAAGACTATCGGTGCCGCAAAGCCCAAGAGCTCCGGCCTCTTCCCAAGCCTCACGGGCGGCTGTTTCTGACGGGGTCAGCCCATTGATCAACCAGCCCTTGGGAATGATCCAGCGCCGAGACCGGCGCGATGTGATCAGCAAAATCTCTGGCTGGCTATCTGTGATGCGATAGCAAAGAGCCGCAGATTGCGTATAAACGGGCAGCGCCCCGGAAAGGGAGAGGTTTTCGGCCGAAAGTCCGGCACTCGCACCAATACTGCGCCCGTCAAACACGGTTCATACCCACTGCTCGCTCCGCTTATGTTGCGGTTTATAAAGTGATATTTACCATATCCTGCGGAGTCTGCCAAGCTTTACGAGAAAGCGCCTTTGTTGAGGGCCATTCGCCCTGACAAACGGCGCACCAACTCGTCATGGGGAATATCTGCATCAATCGCTAGCCTGCGCAGCCCGAAATGCACCCGCGCGATTTGCTGATAATACCGAGTATAGACGAAATTCGTACCACCCCCGGCAAGCGCCCCAAGCAGTGGCACAGACTGCGCTGCCAGCTTTTGGCCCAGCACGACCGACAAGCGGGGAGCTACCAGTGCGATAAGGCGCTGCATGGTTGGCCCGGTCAGCGTCAGACGCATTGAGAAAAAGCCCAGATCTGCCCCGTCATCTTCGGCCAACGGGCCTGCGGCGGACAGCACGCGGATCGAGTCGAACTTCACGTTTTCGGCCTTTGGATCGAACCCTTCGCGCGCTGCCGCGCCTTGTATGGCGCGCAGCATCATCGCTGTTGTGGCGGGCAGTTCTACCAACGCGGTAGAGACGCCACCCAGACCTCCGGCTGCACCCATGGCGGTGGTCAGCGCAGTGTTGACCCAGGGTTTCTGATCCGGGACTGCTCGGCGTGAACCTTCGGCGGCATGCATGGCAACCCAGAGCGCCTGTTCGGTGGCTTCGGTCAGGCCTTCGCGCACCGGTTTTGGGAGCTGATCCAACAAAGATTCCGCAGACCCGCCCAGCTTGTTCAGCAGATTGACACCTGCCCCACCTGCTGACCCGTAGAGTTGCGCCAGCCGGTCAAGCTCGGCCTCGGGGTCGAGTTTTTCAACAAGAACGACGTCCTGCATCTGTGCCCTCCTGACTTGAAAACATCGGCACTTTGCAGCGGGTTTTCAATAGGTCAACGTGTCCAACGGGTGACAACCCCTTGGATTCCGGACCAAACTCCGGGTGTCAGTTCTAACCCAAGCACACGATCCGGGTTAGTCGGCGGAGGCATTTCAACACCGGAAAGTCGATTGAAACCAAATCGTGCATAATAGGGCGCATCGCCCACCAGCATGATCCGATCCCACCCTTTGGCGCGCCCGGCTTCAACGCCCTGATGGATCAAATAGCCACCCAGCCCCTCACCCTGATGGGTTGGATGTACGGCAACAGGACCCAGCAACAGCGCGTCGTGATCGCCCACATGTACAGGCCAGAACCGGATCGCGCCCGCCAGAATATCCAGCCCGTCACGCGCGACCAGCGACAGCCCGGCAACCGGCGGCACATCATCGCGCAGCCGATAGGACGATAACGCCTCGCGGCCTGGTGCAAAGCACAGGTCATAGAGCGCTTCGACCTCCCACCAGTCCTCCGCCTCTTCCGGCCTGATCTTGAATTGCTGCACGCGCGCCCTCTTATCCTTGCTGGAAATCGCCCTAGCACTTCGATAGGCCTTGGGCAAACGCTTGGAGTCCATATGTTCTATCGCCCCGAAGACGGCCACGGCCTGCCGCACAACCCGTTCAACGCCATCATCACGCCGCGCCCCATCGGCTGGATCTCCTCGCGCGATGCAGAGGGGATCAACAACCTGGCCCCCTATTCCTTCTTCAACGGCGTCGCTTACACACCGCCCCAGGTGATGTTCGCCACGACCGGCACAAAGCACGATCAGGATGGCGGCAAGGACAGCATCGCCAATATCGAAGCCACCGGGGTGTTCTGCGTGAACGTCGTTGCGCATGCGCATCGCGATGCGATGAATGCAAGCTCAGAGGGTTTGGATAAGCACATCGACGAGTTTGCCCATGCCGGGCTGACCCCGATTGAATGCGATACGATCGCCTGCTCGCGGGTCGCAGGCGCACCCGCAGCGCTGGAATGCAAACTGACGCAGATTGTGACCCTACCTGGTGAGGCCAACCGAGTTGTTTTTGGTGAGGTTACCGGCGTGCACCTCCATGACGACCACATCCGCGACGGCAAATTTGACGTGACCTCTTTCAACCCGCTCGCGCGGTTGGGATATCGGGATTATTCTGTGGTGACCGAGTTGTTCTCGCTCAACCGTCCCGACGACTGAAGCATTGGCAATGGGGGCCAGCCCCCGCCGCCCTTCGGGCGACTCCCCCGAGATATTTTTAGCCAGGTGAAGCACGAGATCCGCTCTTCATCTGGCCTTAATTATCCCGGAGCGCGAGGCAGAGCCTCGCAAAATACTCAGTGACCGCCCAAAATACCGGTGCGGACCGAATAATCGACGGCCAATTCGTAATCCGGGTCGTCATCGCTATCGACCATCAGATGGCCCGCCTTGTTCAACAGCGTATGGCAGTCGCGGCTCAGGTGCCGCAGCATGACGCGTTTGCCAGCCGCTTCGTATTTGGCGGCGATGTTTTCGATGGCCTGTAGCGCGGATTGGTCAACCACACGGCTGGCAGCAAAATCGATAATCACAGTCTCGGGATCGTTTGGCACGTCGAACAATTCCACAAAACCCTCGGACGAGCCAAAAAACAGTGGGCCTTGGATCTCATAGACCTTTGCACCTTCTTCGGTTTCCGAGTCGCGTGTGACCGCGTGGATGCGTTTGGCGTTGTTCCAGGCGTAAGCCAGTGCCGATACGATCACACCAACCACAACGGCCACCGCAAGGTCTTCCATCACGGTCACGACGGTCACCAGAACAATGACGAAGGCGTCCATCAAAGGCACCTTGCGCATGATCTTCAGCGAGTTCCAGGCAAAGGTTCCGATCACCACCATGAACATCACACCCACCAGCGCCGCCAACGGGATCTGCTCGATCAGGGGCGAGCCCACAAGGATGAAGAACAACAGGAACAGTGCGGCGGCGATACCTGCGATACGCGTCCGTCCGCCGGATTTTACGTTGATCATCGACTGACCAATCATGGCACAGCCACCCATGCCGCCGAAAAAGCCGGTGACGACATTGGCGGTACCTTGTGCGATGCATTCCTGCGAAGCACCACCGCGTTTGCCGGTGATCTCACCTACAAGGTTCAGTGTGAGCAGGGATTCGATCAGACCAATTGCGGCAAGGATCAGGGCGTAGGGCAGGATGATCTCAAAGGTCTCCCACGTCAGCGGCACCATCGGAATGTGGAAGCTGGGCAAACCGCCCTCGATCGAGGCCAGATCGCCGACACGGGGCACATCCAGACCAACACCGATCACCAGCGCGGCCACAACCACAATCCCGGCCAGTGGCGCAGGAATGACACGCGTGATGCGAGGCATGACCCATATCACCGCCATTGTCAGCGCGACCAGAGCCAGCATCGTATAGAGTTCTAGGCCTGACAGCCACTCACCGCCGCTCATGCCGTGGCCTGTGTTTTCCATGGTGCCGGGCACTTTGAACTGGCCCATCTGCGCCAGAAAGATCACAATCGCCAGCCCGTTGACAAAACCCAGCATAACCGGGTGCGGCACAAGGCGGATGAAACGGCCCCAATGCATAGCCCCTGCGATGATCTGTAATATCCCCATCAGCACGACGGTTGCGAACAGATATTCAACCCCGTGCTGCGCGACCAGAGCGACCATGACCACAGCCAACGCACCGGTAGCGCCTGAGATCATGCCAGGGCGACCGCCAATCAGCGCTGTGATCAGACCAACCAAAAACGCGGCATACAGCCCGACCAGAGGGTGCACCCCAGCAACAAAGGCAAAGGCCACAGCTTCGGGGACCAGAGCCAAGGCAACGGTGAGGCCAGACAAAAGCTCGATCCGCATGCGGGAAAAGGTCAACCCCTCGTCCGGGACCCAGCGCAAATCGGGTTTGGCTATACGATTGGCAAAGCTTGCCAGCATGGCTCGGGGCATGGATCGGTCCTGTTGGTCGGTTTTGTTTGCGCGAAAGGGGCCTTCTAGCGGTCAAAGGCGGGCTGAGATACCGCGCCAGGTGGGACCCTGATATGCGCCTTGCGCATAGCTGGACGCAGATGCACACAAACCGTTGAACCCACTTGTCAAATGGGGCCGTGGCCCGCAGAACTCAGTGAGCAGGAAATTTCAACGGAGAGCACTCGTGACCCAAACAAAAATCGCCGTCATCGGAGGATCGGGCATTTATGACATCGAAGGTCTGGAAAATGCCGAGTGGGTCACGGTGGAGACACCATGGGGTGCGCCATCGGATCAAATTCTGACCGGATCGCTGGACGGGATTGAAATGGCGTTTCTACCACGTCACGGGCGCGGCCACGTGCATTCACCAACCGACGTCCCCTATCGCGCCAATATCGATGCGCTCAAGCGGCTGAAGGCGACGGATGTGATCTCGGTTTCGGCCTGCGGATCGTTCCGCGAACATATGGCACCGGGTGATTTCGTAATCGTGGATCAGTTCATCGACCGGACTTTTGCCCGCGAGAAAAGCTTTTTCGGCACCGGATGCGTTGCCCATGTCAGTGCGGCGCATCCGACCTGTCCGCGCCTGTCGGACGCTTGTGAGACTGCTGGCAAGGCCGCAGGGATCAATATCCACCGCGGCGGCACCTATCTTGCGATGGAAGGGCCGCAGTTTTCATCGCTGGCGGAGTCGAAGATGTATCGCGAGCAATGGGGCTGCGACGTGATCGGAATGACCAACATGCCCGAGGCGAAACTCGCCCGCGAGGCAGAGCTTTGTTACGCCTCCATCGCCATGGTCACCGATTATGACAGCTGGCACCCGGATCATGGTGAGGTCGACGTGACCGCCATCATCGCCACCCTCACCGGAAACGCCGAAAAGGGCCGTGCGCTCGTCAAGGGTCTGCCTGCTTTGCTGGGGCCTGAGCGGGCGCCCTGCCCGCATGGCTGCGACCGCGCACTAGAATATGCCATTCTGACCGCGCCTGAAAAGCGCGACCCGGCCTTGTTGGCCAAGCTGGATGCGGTGGCTGGGCGGGTGCTTTAACCTCAGTTCTGCGACAAGTTCTTTTGCACCTGGTCCCACAGACCATGCGACCACAGATCGTTATGGGTGCCATCCGGGATCACATAAAGCTGTGCAGTCTCAGACATCTCGGCCAAAGCCTGCCCATGGTGCAGAGGGATAGTTTCATCTTCGGTTCCGTGAAAAATCAACGTCGGCACCGTGATTTGTTTGATCAGGTCACGGGTCGCAAACTGGTCTTTCATAAGGGCTGAGACGGGCAGAAACGGATAACGTTCGGCCGCGACATCGACAGTTGCTGTAAAGGGGGCCTCTAGCACCAGAAGTTCCGCGCTGGGGCGTTCGGCGGCCACGGCAGCGGCGATGCCGGTGCCGAGGCTCTGGCCGTGCAGAACCACAGGCTGCCCATCGCCCGCCAGTCTGTCAAAGAGTTGCACCCCATCCGAGATAAGCGCCAGTTCCGATGGCTCACCTTCGCTGCCCGGAAAACCGCGATAGCTGGGGGCCAGCAGGCCGTGACCGGAGTTGAGGATTTCGCGCAACCGGTCCGCGCGGTCACCCAGATTACCACTTTGTCCATGAAAGAACAGCACCGTCGGCGCATCCGGTGTCGCGGCGGGCGCGGCCCAGACCGTCAGGACTGTACCGTCAGTCATCGGTATTTGCAGTGCATCAACATCTGCCAGCCCTACGCTGGCCGGATCGGGCAGTTCGCCCTCGGGTTTATACAGCAGGGATTGCTGGTTGATGAACATGTAACCGACGATGCCTGCATATATGGTCGCCCCGGCCAGTAGGAGACCGACCAGGATGCTTTTTACGCGTTCGACACCAGAACGGCCGATATCTGCATTCGCACTTGCGTGTTGGGTCTGAACCATTGCGCCCTCCCGTTGTCACATTGCGAGTGTGGGAAGTCTTGGCCGTGATTCAAGACACATAAGCCAAGCTTCATTCAATCTTTAGCCTGTTACCGCAATGCCAGATCGCGCAGCATTCTGGCCCACAGATGGTTGAAAAGCCCCAATACCTTGCCATGTTGGCGCTGATTAACAGCGGCGACGCAACACCTTAGCCCGTTTGCAATTCGGATGAGAGGCCCAATGAAACGATTGGACGCGCTGGACGCTGCCCGCTTTTTGGCCTTTTGCGGCATGGTTCTGGTTAATTTCCGCATCGCGGCCGAGGTTGCGCCAGGTACGGATTGGGCCACAGTCCTGGTTGATGCGCTGGAAGGGCGCGCGGCGGCTTTGTTTGTTGTTTTGGCCGGTATTGGTATCGGATTGTCACGCAGCTCAGCCGGATTGCTGCTGCGCCGGGCTGCATTTCTGTTTGTGATCGGCCTGATCAACATGACCATATTTGACGCCGATATACTGCATTTCTACGCGCTTTACTTCGTGGTTGGGTCCGCGTTTCTGACAACCCCGGCGCGCGGATTGTGGTTGGGTGCCCTTGGTATTCTGATCCTCTCGGTGATCGCCCATTTGTTTTTCAATTATGATCAAGGCTGGGATTGGGATGCGCTGGTTTACACCGATCTCTGGACCCTCCCCGGATTTCTACGCAATACGCTGTTCAACGGTTGGCATCCGGTCCTGCCCTGGGCGGCTTTCCTGCTGATCGGTATGGCAATCGGACGATCTGAGCTTCACACACTTTGCGTTCAGCACCGTCTGATCATGTGGGGATTTGGCGCGGCAGTGCTGGCGCTGTTTCCGCACATGATGACCTCGGATCCGGAGTTGGTGGCTTATCTGGGAACCGAGTCGATCCCGCCGGGGCCGTTTTACATTATGGCCGGGACAGGTACGGCATGTGTGGTGATCGGCTTGTTGCTGAAACTCTGGCCCACGATTGAGCGCAGCAGGATCGCGCCGGTTCTGACCGCGCCAGGACGTCAGAGCCTGACGCTCTACATGGCGCATATCCTGATTGGCATGGGGCTTTTGGAAGAGCTTGGGTTGCTGAATGGGTCGCTGAGCGCGCCACAGATTGTTCTGTACGCGCTGTTGTTCTGCGCGCTGTCTTCCGTATTCGCCCTGCTTTGGTTCCGCAAATTCAAGCGCGGACCGTTAGAGTACGTGATGCGCCGCGTGACGGAACGCACATAGGCTTGACCTCGCCGTTTTTGCGAGGCTTGGTGTGGGAAACGCATCAATAGGAATTCCCATGTCGCTTGAACTCTGGCTGGCCTTTGTGGCCGCATCGACCGCTCTGCTGCTGATCCCCGGCCCAACCGTGCTGCTGGTGCTGAGCTATGCGCTGTCGAAAGGGCGCAGTGTGGCGGTCGCCTCGGCCACCGGAGTTGCTTTGGGGGATCTGGTGGCGATGACCGCATCGCTGCTGGGTTTGGGCGCACTGGTGCTGGCCTCAGCGACATTGTTCACGGTACTGAAATGGGTGGGCGCAGTGTATTTGGTGTGGCTGGGTATCAAACTGCTGCGCAGCGCCCCCTCGGGTGGTTTGCAAGCGATTGAGACCGAACGAAATGTCACAGCTCGCAGCGTCTTTGCCCATGCTGCTGCGGTCACGGCGCTGAACCCGAAATCCATCGCGTTCTTCATCGCCTTCGTACCGCAGTTCATACGCCCGGCAGAACCGCTGGGTCCGCAATTCGTGATCCTGATTGCCACTTTCGTTGGCCTCGCCGGTCTGAACGCGTTGGCCTATGCGCTGCTCGCGGACAGGCTGCGCCGCATGATCGGACGCGCAAGCGTCATTACAGCCATAACGCGGTTTGGCGGGCTAACCCTCATTGGAATGGGCGTTGCCACTGCGATCTTGCGCCGCCCGGCCTAAGGTCAGCTTTCGGCATTTTCTTTCATGAAACCCCGGATGAACCGGCGGATTTCTCGCGCGGCGGACGTGTCCAGTTCCTTGCACAGCTCGACAAACGCATCGCGTTCATCCTTGTCGAGGCGCAGCACCAACTGACTGTTTTTCTTTGTGGATTTCTTCACGTCTTTCTTAGCCACGCGCCCTGACCCCATTCAATCTTGATTCATATCGCGATGCATTGTATATACATAGGATATAAGATGTAGATATCGGGCACATAACAACAAAAGAGAAATTAAAGCAATGAACCTTCATGTCGCGCAGGCCTTTTTACTTCGGGATCAACGCAATTGGCGTAAACCGCACCTTTCGTGGTTGCCGAACGCTTTGTATCGTTACTATGGCCTGCCCAACGCCATCAGCCGTCGCCGCAAATAGCCGCAAGGGCCAGAGTTTTCTTGCATGACCGACCTTGATGGGCCAAACACCCCCGCGTGTTTGATGCCAAAGGGGTGGCCCATGTCCAGAAACAAAACGGTCAAGGATTACATTCGGACCATCGTCGATTTCCCGCATGAGGGGATCATGTTCCGCGATGTCACCACGTTGTTTGCCGACCCGCGCGGCTTTCGTATGGCAATTGACCAAATGCTGCACCCCTATGCGGGTGAACAAATCGACAAGGTCGTGGGACTTGAGGCGCGCGGCTTCATCCTAGGCGGCGCCATTGCCCACCAACTGAGCGTTGGTTTCGTACCGATCCGCAAGAAAGGCAAACTGCCCGGTACCACGATCAGCCAAGACTATAAGCTGGAATATGGCGAGGCCATCGTTGAGATCCATGATGATGCGATACAGCCGGGCGAGAAGATTCTGGTGGTTGATGATCTGCTGGCGACCGGCGGAACAGCAGCCGCTGGCATCAAGCTGATCGAACGGTTGGGCGGCGAGATCATTTCCTGCGCCTTCATCATCGATCTGCCAGAGCTGGGTGGTCGCAAGGCGCTGGAAGATATGGGCATGGATGTGCACGTGCTGTGCGAGTTTGAAGGGCTCTGAGTGACACGTATTTCACAAACTTGTGATTGGAAATCGCTCAAGGCACTGGCTTAGCGCCGGGCTTCCAGATGTCCAGTAACAGAAACCCATAATAACTGTGATCCCTTGCCCAAACGAGTGCGTAACCGGGATGATGCCGCTTAGGGCATTCTCAACAAGGGAACCTTATCATGTTGCGCAAAGTCGCTGTTGCCGGAGTAGCAAGCATTTTGTTGTCCACCGCCGCCTTCGCGGACGGTCATTCGAAGGATATCGTCGACACCGCCGTAAATGCAGGAAGCTTTGAGACACTTGTTGCCGCGGTGCAGGCCGCCGAGTTGGTTGACACTCTGAAGGGTGAAGGCCCGTTCACTGTGTTCGCTCCGACAGACGAGGCGTTTGCAGCGCTGCCGGAAGGCACAGTCGAGAACCTGCTGAAACCCGAGAATAAAGACCAGCTGGTTGCCGTGCTGACCTATCACGTTGTACCGGGCAAGGTGATGTCAGGTGATCTGTCCGACGACATGACCGCCGCGACCGTGCAGGGCGGAGATATCACGATCGATCTGGACAATGGCGTCATGGTGAATGACGCAAATGTCGTACAAGCCGATATCGAAGCCGAAAACGGTGTGATCCACGTAATCGACAAGGTCATTCTGCCTGCTTCATAAATCTGTAACGCGACCCGCGATTGAGCGGGTCGCGCCTATGCCTTCAAAACAGCGCCTGGATTCATGATCCCGTTTGGATCAAGTGCAGCCTTGATGGAGCGCATTGCATGCAGCCTGACCGGGTCACCGTAATGTTCAAGATCGTCCGTCTTAAGCCTTCCGATACCATGCTCCGCGCTGACTGAGCCGTCAAACTCGTTCACCAGATCATGCACAGCACTCTGAACCGCGATGCGTTGCGCAACAAACTCTGCTTTGTCGTGTCCGGCGGGGGGGAACACGTTATAGTGCAGATTGCCGTCCCCAAGGTGCCCAAAACAGTTGATCCTGAATGGCCCTTGTTCCGCCACCACATCCGCTCCGCGCTGAATGAATTCAGGAATGCACGAGATCGGGACCGAGATATCATGGCTTGAAACGGATCCAACCAGCCGGTTCGCCTCGGGGATCTGTTCGCGCACGGCCCAAAGCTCGGCCCTTTGGGCTTCGCTCTGGGCAATGACTGCGTCACTTACCAAACCAAGTTCATCAGCAGCAACATAGATCGCCTCGAGCATATCCGAAGGGTCTTGCCCAGCAGACAGACCCAATTCAATCAAAACGCTCCATTCCGGCTGCGTCGCAAAGGGTTGCCGGATATCGGGCAATACTTCAGTCAGGAACTCAAGACCTTGCCGATGGATCAGCTCAAATGTGCTGACCGCCTCGCCCACCTGATCCCGCGCCAGCGACAAGAGATCGATGGCTGCCTCGGGTGAGGTAACTTCCAACATCGCGGTCCCAACCCCTTTGGGCCTTGGAAACAGCTTCAACGCAGCTGCCGTAATGATCCCCAGAGTCCCTTCGGACCCGATCATCAGATTGCGTAGGTCATAACCGGTATTGTCCTTTCGCAACCGGCTGAGCCCGTGCCATATCTCACCGTTCGGCAGAACCACCTCAAGCCCCAGGCACAGATCGCGCGCGTTGCCGTATCGCAGCACATTCACGCCACCTGCATTGGTGGCCAGATTGCCCCCGATCCGGCAGGACCCCTGCGCCGCCAGCGACAAGGGAAACAGACGATCGGCCTCTTCGGCTGCGGCCTGTACGTCAGCCAGAATGGCACCGGCCTCAGCCACCAGAATATTCTCGGTCGGATAAATCGCGCGGATCGCCGTCATTCGCTCCAGCGATAGGATCAGCGGTGTCGGACCATCCGGGGAGACCTGACCGCCGACCAGCCCCGTGCCGCCGCCATAGGGGATGACGGGCACACTCGCTTGATCAGCCAGCCGTACAAGCGTGGCAACCTCTTCCACGGTCCGAGGCAAAGCCAACACCCCAGCTTGTCCCACATACCGCTGACGGGGCTCTTCAAGATAACGGTCTGCAATCGGGCGCAAGACATCCTTACCCAACTGGGCGTGGATAGCTTCGACAAGGCGGTCATCGGCAGGGTTCAATCTCATGGCTCTTCCCTGCCAAAGGCGGCTGGCTGCGGCAAGCCCTATTCCTGCTCAATCAGGTACTGAGGCTCCAACACGACAACCGTCGGTCGATCAGGCAGCGTGCGCAGCGAGACGACGATTTCGGAAACACCCTGCCGCTCCACCGGAAATTCATCGCGGATGTCCACCAGAAACCTCTGCAGCGAGAAATCCGAGAACCAGTGCATCGGGATGATGACCGAGCTTTTCAGCCGTTTCAAAACCTCGATCATCTCGGGCAGGGGCATTGTCGTGCCCCCATCGACCGCCGCCATAACCACATCAAGCCGCCCAAGGGCCGCAAACTGTTCATCCGATGGGATATGATGCAGATGCCCGAGGTGGCCGATACACAAGCCCTCAATCTCAAAAACAAAGATCGAGTTTCCGCGTTCCTCGACGCCACCGTAGATCGATCGAATATCCGTCGACACATTGCGCACCAGCATCTCGCCAAGATCGAGATGATGATCGATGCCTTGGCCAAACTCGCCCCACCCCGGCAGCACATATGGGATGGCAGGATCGGGATGGGCGGTCCAATGGGTGCTGTGGGCATGGTTCATCGTGACCACATCAGGGATCAGATCGGCACCGCCGATGAAACCGGTGAAATCAGTCACCGCGTTCAAGCCACCCTGTGTCTGAATCAGAAACGAAGCATGTGCGACATAGCTTATCCGAACCGAAAATTCAGGAACCGGATCCTGCCACGCCGCCTTGTGTAAATACTCGATCCCCGGCGCTGCATCCGCAATCGCGATGCAATGACTTGGCCGCCGCTCTTGCGCCACCGCCCCGCTTGAGATCAAAATCAGTCCCGCAACAATCCACCGCATGAGGGGAGTGTAGCGCAGAACGCCAACAAGTCATGCCCCTTGTTCATCTGGCCAGAAATATCCCGGGGGAGTCGCGGCTTGCCGCGGCGGGGGCAGAGCCCCCTAGCCCGCGTCGGTCTTGCCGCGTCGATCCGATCTTAAGCTTGCATAGAGAACATGCGTCCGCCAGCGCCCGTTAATCTGAAGATAGGACTGCGCCACGCCTTCGTACTTGAAGCCCGAACTTTCGAGCAACCCGCGCGAGGCTTTGTTTTCTGGCAAACAGGCAGCCTCGATCCGGCTTAGATCCAGTCGGGTGAAGGCGTGATGCACCACTGCCCCAATTGCTTCGCGCATGAAACCCTGACGGGCATAGGCCTGGCCCGTCCAATAGCCCAGCGTTCCTGCTTGAGCCGGGCCACGGCGTATGTTGTCCAGCGTGATCGCCCCCAGCAGCACATTATCCGTGCGGCGAAACAGAAAGAGCGGTATTGCCGTACCGCTCGCGACTGAGCGCTGCGCCCAGTACACGCGGTTGGTGAAGGACTTGCGGCTCAGGTGATCCTTGGCCCAAATCGGCTCCCATGGGGTCAGGTATTCTTTTGAGGCGCGCCGCAGGGCTGCCCAGTCGTTAAAGTCAGAATGGATCGGCGGGCGCAGGCTCAGGCGCTCGGTTTCGAGTTTCAGCTTGCGTCTGCCTAACAGCATCAAGCCGCACGCCTCTCCTGCAAGTCAGCCAGTGACGGTGCACCCGAGACCGGGCCATAAAGCGCCAGCGCGGCCGGGGCTTTCACCGCCATATCCTCGGCAAAGGCTCGGACATCCTCGGTGCTGACCGCATCAATCTTGGCAACGGTATCTTCAAGTGAGGGCACCCGGCCCCAAATCTGCACCAGCCGCGCCAAACGTTCGGCCCGGTTCGACGGGCTTTCCAGCCCCATCAGCATCCCGGCCTTCATCTGGGCGCGCGCACGCGCGACCTCTTCGGCGCTCATGTCATCAGCCGCGCGCTTCATCTCATCGATCGTGATACCTGCCAGTTCCGCGACCTGATCGGCGGAAGTTCCGGCATAGATCGTGGTTGTACCTGTATCCGCATAAGCGCCGGTCTGGGCAAAGATCGTATAGCAGAGCCCACGCGTCTCGCGGACCTCCTGAAACAGGCGCGAGGACATGCCGCCGCCCAAAGCGGTGGAATAAATCTGCGCCGTATAAATCGCATCATCGCGATAACCGGGGCTTTCCAACGCCAGTGCGAAATGCGCTTGCTCCAGCTCTTTCTCCTGCCGCGCCTCTCCGCCGGTGAACCGCGCCGCCTCAGGGATCAGTCCCGTGCGCGGTTTCAGGTGGCCGAACATCTTTTCGGCCAGTTTCATCAGCGCGTCATGGTCTACGGCTCCTGCGGCAGACAGAATCATCTGCTCCGGCCCGTAATGCTCGGCGACAAAGCCCGACAAGTCCTCGCGCGAGAACGCGCTGACCCGTTCGGACGGCCCCAGAATGGTCCGGCCCAAGGGTTGATCGTGATAGCTCTGCTCTTGCAGCCAATCAAAGATCACATCGTCGGGCGTATCATAGGCCTGGCCGATTTCCTGCAGGATCACGCCACGCTCGACCTCGATCTCGCGCGGATCAAATACCGGGTTCAGAACGATATCGCCAATGACATCCATCGCCAGCGCCACATCGTCTTTCAGCACTCGCGCATAGTAGGCCGTCACCTCGCGCGACGTATATGCATTGATATAGCCACCCACATCCTCGATCGCCTCAGCGATTTGCAGCGCGGATCGGCGCTCGGTCCCCTTGAACGCCATATGCTCTAGGAAATGCGCAATGCCGTTCTGTTCGATCCGTTCATGCCGCCCACCGGCGGTTACCCAGATGCCTATCGAGGCTGATTGCAGCCCCGGCATATTTTCACTGACGATACGAAATCCGTTCTTCAGTTGGTCTTGTCTGACAGTCACTCAGCGATATGCCTTCTGATATGATCCTCAAGGGCACCCAGATCATTGGCGATGCGGGTCACCCGTTCCGGACGTTCATACAGATCAGACATGCGGGATGGAAGAGGCGGATGTTCGCCGCTTGCCTTCTCAACCGCCGCAGGGAATTTCGCCGGCTGTGCGGTGGCCAGAGTGATCATCGGAACGTCAGCGGTGCGATGCTCTTCGGCGACCTTGATACCAACGGCAGTGTGCGGACAAACCAGTTCGCCACTATGGGCCAGCGTTTGCTTGATCGTCTCTAGCGTTTCTTCCTCGGACACACGACCCGAGTCGAAGCTTTCCCGCAGCGCCTCCATCGCGCCTTGGCTGACGTTGAAACCGCCGGTCTTCAACTCATCCATCAGTTGCGCGACGGCGCTGCCGTCCTCGCCATAGGCATAGTACAGCGCGCGTTCAAAGTTTGAGCTGACCTGAATATCCATCGACGGGCTGATCGAGGGGACGGTGTCGCCTTTGAAATACCCCTCGCCCGACAGGCAGCGGTGCAGGATATCGTTCTGGTTGGTCGCCACAACCAGCCGGTCAATCGGCAGCCCCATACGCTTGGCCAGATAGCCCGCGAAGATGTCGCCGAAATTTCCGGTCGGCACGGTGAAGCTGACCTTGCGATGGGGTGCACCAAGGCTAACGGCGGCAGAGAAGTAATAGACGATCTGCGCCAGAACGCGCGCGAAGTTGATCGAGTTCACACCGGCCAGTTTCACGCCGTCGCGGAAGGCGAAATCGTTGAACATGTCCTTCAACGCGGCCTGACAGTCATCGAAATCCCCGTCGACTGCCAACGCGTGAACGTTGTTGTCCGCTGGCGTCGTCATCTGGCGGCGCTGAACCTCGGACACGCGGCCATGCGGAAACAGGATGAACACATCGACTGCGTCTAGCCCCCGGAACGCCTCGATCGCGGCCGAGCCTGTATCGCCACTGGTCGCGCCAACAATGGTCACACGATCATCGCGCCGTTTCAGAGCCACCTGAAACAGTTGGCCGATCAACTGCATGGCGAAATCCTTAAACGCCAGCGTCGGCCCGTGGAACAGTTCAAGCAGGAAGTGGTTCTCGTTCAGCTGTTTCAGCGGGGCGCGGGCGTCATGACCGAACCCTTCATAGGCGCGTGCAATGATCGCCTTGAACTCATCCTCGGCAAACGATCCGCTGACATAGGGCCACATGACGCGGAAGGCGATTTCCTCATATGGCAAGCCAGCCAATGCCGCGATCTCGTCCTGCGACATCACGGGGATTTCTGCCGGTAGGTACAGGCCACCGTCACGGGCCAGCCCGGTCAGCATCGCCTCTTCAAAACTCAGTTCCGGCGCTTGGCCACGGGTCGAGATGTATTTCATTGCTCTTCTCTCTCAGAAGGGGCGCGATTGCGCCACAGGAAGTACCCGGTCATCGCGGCCCAGACCAGAGCCAGACCAAACCAGGTGATTGCGTATTGCAGGTGATCATTGGGAATGCCCGCCGTGTCTACAGGCAAGGGCGTCACATTCGGATCGGTTTCGGACCGGGCAATCAGTAACACGGGCTCGGCCCCCAGTGCCGCCGCCAGTTCAGGAACATCCCGTGCGAACCAAATGTTGGCGTCGATATCGGGCTCCGGCGTGTAACTGTCTATCTCATCCGGCCAGTGCAAGTTGCCGGTGATTTCCATTGGGCCTTTCTGGCGCTCGGCCTGCTTCGCGGTCGTAGGCACAAATCCCCGATCCACCAGAATGGTACGATCTTCAGTGCTAAACGGCTGGATGATCCGATACCCAGCCCCGACCTGCTTGACCGAGACCAGTACGTGGACCTCGTTCGGCGCCATCTCACCCGAGATTGTCACCGGCAGGTATTTGTCTTCGACTTCGGAAACTTGCTGCGGCAAGGAAATCGGGGCTGCTGAGATGCGGTCTTCGATCTCGGCAAGCACATCCTGCTTCCACCCCAGTCGCTGCACCTGCCAGATGCCAAGCGACAGCAGCACGCCCAGACCGGCGAGGCCGAAGATCAGCAGAAACAAAATGCGGCGCATGGCGGGATCAAACCTAATTGCGGAAATCGGCGTCTTGTTAAGGGGCGCGTGCACCGAAATGCAACCACGCAATTGTACGGGGCGCAATCTTGCGCCCCTGATAGAGAAAAAGCCGCCCCATGGGGCGGCTTTTGCAATTGGATCACGATCTGCCTCAGAACAGTGGAGCTTGGCCCCAGATGTAAACGGCAAAGAACAGGAACAGCCAGACAACGTCGACGAAGTGCCAGTACCAGGCTGCAGCCTCAAAGCCCACGTGTTTCTCGGGTGTGAAATCCCCTTTGAGCGCTCGGATCAGGCAGACCGACAAGAAGATCGTACCGATGATCACATGCGCACCGTGGAAACCGGTTGCCATGAAGAAATTCGAGTAGAACTGGTCGCCACCGAATTCCCAGCCCTCATGCGCCAGCAGTTCGTAATATTCGAACGCCTGCAGCGCGGTAAAGGCGATGCCAAGAACGATGCCGATGGCCAAACCGTTGATCAGCGCCTTGCGGTCATTGTCATGCACCAGGGCATGGTGCGCCCAAGTGATCGCACAGCCAGACAGCAGCAGCACCAGCGTGTTGATCAGCGGCAGGTGGAACGGGTCAACCGCGTGAATATCCGGCTGGATGTACTCGGTGCCGGCATAGTCGTACATCGGATACATGCGATGTTTGAAGAACGACCAGAACCAGGCGAAGAAGAACATCACCTCGGACATAACGAACAGGATAAAGCCATAGCGCAGGCCAATACGCACGACTGGCGTATGATCGCCCTGACGGCTTTCAACCACAACTTCGGACCACCAGGCGAACATGGTGTACAGAACACCGACCATCCCCATCCAGAAGATCCACGGGGTGACCCCGTGCATCCAGAGAACGGCCCCAAACAGCATCACAAAGCCAGAGACCGCGCCGACCAGTGGCCAGATCGACGGGTTCAGAATGTGATAATCATGGTCTTTTGCGTGTGCCATCAGCGTCCCTCACCTACAGGCGTTAGTTCTTGTTTGTTTCTGCCTGCACGTCCAGGGCGGCATAGCCCTCGGGCAGGTCAATTTCATAGAATGTATACGACAGAGTGATCGTATGCACATACTTGGCTTCCAGATCTTCGACCAACTCCGGGTCAACGAAGAACGTCACCGGCATCTCAACCCGCTCACCGGGCTGCAGTACCTGCTCTTCAAAGCAGAAACAGGCGATTTTCTGGAAATATCCACCAGCCGAATACGGCGCCACGTTATAGGACGCTTGTCCTGCAATCGGGCGATCGGTTGGATTATATGCTTCATAGAAGGCCAGACCGGTCTCACCGATGCGAACTTCCATCTCGCGCTCGACCGGCTTGAACTCCCACCCCATGCCTTTGGCTTTGGAGGCGTCAAAGCGCACTGTGATGGTCCGATTTAGAATCTGGTCGGGGGCGGCTTCGGCCACGCCAGTTGTGCCGCCAAATCCCGTGACCCGGCAGAACCAGTCATAAAACGGCACAGCCGCCCATGCGAGGCTGCCCATCAAAATGACAACGCCCACGGTCTGGACGACCGTTTTCTGAGGACCCGTAAGCGCCATCAGTTCTGCACCTCTTGCGTCGCCATGTTGAAATCGGTTCCCGATACTTTGACGATGGTCAGGCCGAAAATGATTACGATGAACGCAGCCAGAGTAAGGCCGACACCAAGGTTGCGGCTGAAGCGGCGTTGATGCAGTTCATGGCTTTTGCGCAGGCTCATGACCAGCCTCCCAAACCATAGGGTTTCAGCAGAGCCTCGGCCAGAATCGCGCCGAAATGCAGGAAGAGATACAGGAGCGACAGCTTGAAAAAGCTCCGCTCGGCCTTGAAATTGTCAGCTTCAGAATCGGCTTCGGTCCGGCGTGAAATCTTCCACGCGCCCCGCAGGAACAATCCGTTCAGAACCAGCGCAACAACCAGATAGATCGGACCGCCAATATCCGAGAATGCAGTACCCACGGCCAGCAGAGCCAGCAGTGCAGTATAAACCAGAATATGCCAGCGCGTTGCCCGACGACCGTGTGTTACAGTCAGCATCGGCACGCCCGCATCGTCGTAGTCCGAGCGCATGAACAGAGCCAGCGCCCAGAAATGAGGTGGGGTCCACATGAAGGTCAGCGCGAACATCAGCCATGGCTCGATCGACATCGTCCCCGTCGCCGCAACCCAGCCGATGACAGGAGGAAATGCTCCGGCAGCCCCGCCAATCACGATGTTCTGCGGCGTCGAGCGCTTCAGCCACATCGTGTAGACAACGACATAGAAAAATATGGTGAAGGCCAGAAACGCTCCGGCGAACCAATTGGTGGCAAGCCCAAGCATGATCACCGACAGACCGGACAGCGCCAGCCCCAATGCCAGTGCCTCACCCTCTTCAACCTTGCCGGACGGGATCGGACGCCCCTTGGTACGCTTCATCACACGGTCGATATCCGCATCCCACCACATATTCAGTGCACCGGATGCCCCACCGCCGATTGCAATGAACAGGATGGCGCAGAAGCCGACAAAGGGATGTACGGGGACAGGAGCTGCAAGCAAGCCAACCAAAGCTGTGAAAACGACCAGCGACATCACGCGCGGCTTTAGCAGGGCGAAGTAATCGCCAAAGCTGGCCTCGTCCGCGCGGGTCTGCGCGGAAACGGTGCTGGCATTGAAGCTTGCGTCGCTCATCTTTGGTCCTTTTCGGGGCAAAAGCTGCGCGATACCCGCGCAGCCCGCATGTGTTTACCTAGGCCGGTAAAGGCTTAGTTCGAGGCCACCTGATAAGATGCAGGCTGACCTGCATATTCTTCCAGAGCGCCTTGCAGCCATTGTTCATAGGCTTCTTCGCTGACCACTTTGACGGTGATCGGCATATAAGCGTGGTCCTTGCCACACAGTTCCGAGCACTGGCCGAAATAGACGCCTTCCTTTTCGGCTTCGAACCACAGCTCGGCCAAACGACCGGGCACGCCGTCCTGCTTCACGCCGAACGAAGGAATGGTCCAGGAGTGGATCACGTCAGACGCGGTAACCTGCATCACGATCACCTTGCCAACCGGAACAACAACGGCGGTGTCGGTTGCCAGCAGCCATTCGTCTTCACCATAGCCCGCGTCGGCCAACTTTGCGCGCATCGCATCGTCCAGAACAAACGGCGTGACATCGGCATCAGCCGGGCGCGCGCCCTCGTCCAAAGTGGCGGGGTGGCCTAGCAGATAGCTGTCAAAGGCAAAGTCGTGATCGACATATTCGTATGTCCAGTACCACTGGTTGCCGACAACTTTGATGGTGATATCGCCTTCGGGAATTTCCTGCTGATTGAACAGCACTGGCAGCGAGAAGGCCCCGATGAAGACCAGAATCAGGATCGGGCCTAAGGTCCACGCGATCTCAACCGGTGTATAGTGCGAAAATCCTGCGGGCTTGGGGTTCGCGCGCTGGTTGTAGCGCACGATGCAATAGACCAGCAGGCCCGCAACAAACAGGCAGATCACCGTGATGATGACCAGAATCATATTGTCCAGTCGCTGAATCCCCTCAGCAAGGCTTGTGGCGGCAGGCTGAAAACCCATGCCCCCGTCAACAGGCTTGCCAATAATCTCAAGCTCCTGAGCCATGGCGGGAAGGCTGGAGAGGGCCGTAGCAAGCCCGGAAAGCATCAAAGCATTCTTCATTTTCTGTCCTGATCGTTTGATCTTTGCGTCTCTGGCGAAAAGGTGTGAATCGGTCGCACCTCTCCCGTTGTCTTTGGCCGCGTTAAAAACCATATTCCGTCGGGTAGATAAAGCAAAATGCTTGCGTCAAACAGACGCTATTTTTGATCTGGATCAAACCCGAAAGGTCACGACCTATGACTCAGGCCCCGTTTCGCCCCTTTGAAAGCGTTCTTCCCAAGGACGAAGCGCTTGCCGTGCTGCAGGCTGCAACCAATGGCGCCGAGGACGGAGAGCTGTTTGTCGAGCGGCGAAAATCCGAGTCACTGGTATTCGATGATGGGCGTTTGCGCACGGCTTCTTACGATGCCTCCGAGGGATTCGGCTTGCGCGCGGTCCAGGGTGAAGTGGCCGGGTATGCCCATTCAACGGATGTCTCAATTCCCTCGCTGAAACGTGCCGCTGAAACTGCGCGGCTGGCGGTTGGGGATGGCGGCGGGACGCTGGCCGGGCCACCGCAGGCCACCAACACGCGGCTATATACGGATGAAGACCCGATCGAATCCGCCAGTTTCCCGGTCAAGATTGAGACCCTGCGCGAGATAGATGCCTTTGCCCGTGACCTCGACCCTCGGGTTGTGCAGGTCAGCGCCACAATCGCCGCAGCCGTACAAGAGGTCGAAATTCTGCGCCCCGATGGCGTGCAGGTGCGCGATGTGCGCCCGATGACGCGCCTGAATATTTCGGTCATCGTCGAGCAGAACGGGCGACGCGAAAGCGGATCAGCCGGGGGTGGAGGCCGCGTGGGGCTGGACGGGTTGATAGACCCCGCCGATTGGCAGGACAAAGCACGCGAAGCGCTACGGATCGCACTGGTCAATCTGGATGCCATCCCTGCCCCTGCGGGCGTGATGGAAGTTGCACTAGGTCCGGGATGGCCAGGAATTCTGTTGCACGAGGCCATTGGCCACGGACTTGAGGGGGATTTCAACCGCAAAGGAAGCTCGGCATTTGCGGGGCTGATGGGGCAGCAGATCGCCTCGAAAGGCGTGACGGTTGTGGATGACGGTACGATTGTAGATCGTCGCGGCTCGATTTCGGTAGATGACGAAGGAACCCCCAGTTCGCGCACCGTTTTGATCGAGGATGGTGTCCTCACCGGCTATATGCAGGACCGTCAGAATGCACGTCTGATGGGCGTTGCCCCTACCGGGAACGGACGCAGGCAGAGCTATGCCCATAAGCCGATGCCGCGCATGACCAATACGATCATGCTGGGGGGTGAGGCCGATCCGGCTTCGTTGGTCGCCGATATCAAAGACGGGATCTGGGCTGTAGGGTTCGGCGGTGGTCAAGTCGATATCACCAACGGCAAGTTCGTGTTCTCCTGCACCGAGGCCTACCGGGTTGAAAACGGCAAGATCGGCGCTCCGGTCAAAGGCGCGACATTGATTGGCGATGGCCCTTCGGCGTTGAAGCGCATCCGGGGGTTGGGCAATGACATGGCTCTGGACCCAGGCATGGGCACTTGCGGCAAGGACGGTCAGTGGGTGCCAGTAGGCGTAGGTCAACCTACCGTTTTGATGGATGGGCTAACTGTTGGTGGTTCTGCCACTTGAGTCGCCCCGCTAGGAAAAACCAGACGCACGGAGTTAACAATGCACCCTTCAGGTGGTGCCGATTGCTCGACTTTGGAAATGCAGGCCAAGAAAATTCATACGGATTTTCTCGTTATTTTTCTGAGGCATAACCTCTCATCTGCAACAAGGGCAGGACAAATACACATCTAATTTTCTGAGATTCACAGGCTGTTAACCCGCTGCACCGTAAACCAGTTTTGCAATCAGGCGGAGCATCGGATGACCGAAGAGCAGCTTTCTTCCTATCACCCCCCACTCCCACCCACCACGGAAGAGGACCGGTTTTCGTGGCTCCGTCTGTTGCGCTCGCGCAAGGTTGGCCCGGCGACGTTTCGGCGCCTGCTGCGCGAGCATGGCTCGGCGCAGAACGCGCTGGCTGCGCTGCCTGAAATGGCGCGCGCTGCCGGGATCGAAGGGTATGAAACCTGTCCTCCTGGTGTGATAGAGGCGGAGCTCAAGGCCGCAAAAGCCGCCAAAGCGCGGCTTTTGTATCTTGGGGCCGCTGACTATCCCGAGGCACTATATGACCTTTCAGATGCCCCCCCGATGCTTTGGGCGATCGGAGATCCAACCATTTTGAAGCGCCGGATGATTGCCATGGTCGGGGCGCGCAACTGCTCTTCGCTGGGCGCGCGCATGGCACGGTCACTGGCCAGCGATCTGGGCAAGCAGGAGTTTGTTGTAGTCTCAGGGCTTGCGCGTGGCATCGACACGTCAGCGCATCTGGCCGCGCTGGCGACGGGAACGGTTGCAGTGATGGCAGGTGGGGTTGACGTTATCTATCCGGCCGAAAATACCGATCTGGCGCGCAATATTGCCGAAACCGGCCTTCGCCTGTCCGAGCAGCCAATGGATACGACACCACAAGCACGGCATTTCCCGCGCCGCAATCGCATTATCTCGGGCCTGGCGCAGGCTGTGGTGGTTGTCGAAGCCGCAGCAAAATCCGGCAGCCTGATCACCGCGCGAGACGCCTTGGATCAAGGGCGCGAGGTTCTGGCCGTGCCAGGCCATCCTTTCGACGCGCGTGCGGCGGGGTGCAACTTGCTGATCCGGGACGGGGCAACACTTGTTCGAAATGCAGAAGACGTGATGGCCGCATTGCCAATGCAGCAACCAGTGTTTGTCGCCCAAGACGCTCTGACCCTTGAACCCGCCAAAGAATCAGCCGGGCCAACGCCACAGGCATTGCATGAGGCGATTCTGACGCGTCTGGGCCCATCTCCGATCGCCGAAGATCAGTTGATCAGGGATATCGCAGCCTCCGCTGGCGAAATCGGTCCTGTGCTGGTTGATCTGGAACTCGACGGAAAAATCCAGCGACAACCAGGCGGGCTATTGTCGCTATGCGCCTGACATACCGATAGTTTGCACCTACATTCCGGTATCCGATCTTTCGGTAAATTGGATCGTATCCGGCCTGAAGTCAGCACATTTTACGTTGCAAAAAGGAACGCATTGACAATTCGATCTTGCCCCACACATTTTGCACGGTCATACAAAGCGCAAAATCCGTCGAGCGAGGATTCCTCTTAAATGCCCGTAGTTGTTGTAGAATCTCCGGCCAAAGCAAAAACGATCAATAAGTATCTTGGCTCCGACTACACTGTTTTGGCCTCATATGGCCACGTGCGTGACCTGCCGCCGAAGGATGGTTCAGTCGATCCCGAGCATGAATTTTCGATGAAATGGGAGGTCGGGAATGACAGCCGCAAGCATGTCAAAGCCATTGCCGACGCTCTCAAAGAGGACAACGCACTGATCCTGGCAACCGACCCCGATCGCGAAGGTGAAGCAATCAGCTGGCACCTCCAGGAGGCGCTTACTAAGCGCCGCTCGATCAAGAAAGACACGCCGGTCAGCCGTGTGACCTTCAATGCGATCACCAAGGATGCGGTAACCGAGGCGATGCAGAACCCGCGTGAGGTCGACATGCCTCTGGTCGAAGCGTACCTGGCCCGCCGCGCATTGGACTATCTGGTGGGGTTCAACCTGTCGCCAGTTCTGTGGCGAAAACTGCCGGGTGCCAAGTCCGCAGGTCGTGTGCAATCGGTCTGCCTGCGCCTGATCGTTGAGCGCGAGATGGAGATCGAAGCGTTCAAACCAGTAGAGTACTGGTCGGTCAAGGCGGTGTTTGAAACACCGCGCGGTCAAACCTATGAGGCGCGTCTGGTCACTCTGGCCGGTCAGAAACTGGACAAGCACGATCTGGCCAATGCGACGCAGGCGGAACTGGCGGTTCAGGCGATCACCAGCCGTGATTTGAGTGTGACATCGGTCGAGGCCAAACCCGCTGCACGCAATCCCAGCGCGCCATTCATGACCTCGACCCTTCAGCAAGAAGCCAGTCGCAAATTTGGCATGGGTGCACGCCATGCGATGCAGGTGGCCCAACGGCTCTATGAGGCCGGCTACATCACCTATATGCGGACAGACGGGATCGATATGGCGCCCGAAGCGGTGGCCGCTGCACGGGATGCCATCACCGACCGATATGGCGCCGAATATGTGCCTGACAGCCCTCGTATCTATAAGAACAAGGCCAAGAACGCGCAGGAAGCGCATGAATGTATCCGCCCGACGGAAATGAACCGCGATGCCAAGGCGTTGAAGGTCACGGATGAAGATCAGCGCAAGCTCTATGATCTGATCTGGAAACGCACCATTGCCTGTCAGATGGCCGCCGCGCGGCTCGAGCGGACGACGGTTGATATCACAAGCACAGACGGTCAGGTCGGCCTGCGCGCCACGGGTCAGGTGGTGTTGTTCGATGGCTTCATGCGCGTCTACGAAGAAGGCCGCGATGACGTGGTTGACGATGATGACAAGCGTTTGCCCCAGATCATGCAGGGCGACCCGGCACGCTTTGCCAAAACATCGCTGCGCGATCAGTACGCGAAGGCCACCGGTGACTCGGACAAGGCAGCGATCCTGTCTGACAACGAATCCGTTCTGGCGCTGCAGCATCACACTCAACCGCCGCCGCGCTATACCGAGGCGACTTTGGTCAAACGGATGGAGGAGTTGGGTATCGGTCGACCCTCGACCTATGCCTCGATCGTCACCACGATACAGGATCGTGAATATGTGCGCAAAGACAAGAACCGGCTGATCCCCGAAGAGAAAGGCCGGATCGTCACGATATTTCTGCTGAATTTCTTCCGCCAGTATGTGGGCTATGAGTTCACCGCCAATCTGGAAGAAGAGCTTGACGATGTCAGCGCCGGTGATCGTGACTATAAAGATTTGCTGGGCAAGTTCTGGCGCGATTTCTCGGCGGCGATTGGCGAAACGTCCGAACTGCGCATCTCGGAAGTGCTGGACAAGCTGGACGAGGCGTTGGCGCCTCAACTCTATCCCCCGCGTGAGGATGGGTCAGATCCGCGGGTCTGCCCGAAATGTGGGGTGGGTCAGTTGCATCTGAAAACCTCGCGCACGGGTGGATTCGTGGGCTGCGGCAACTATCCAGAATGCACTTATACCCGGCCCATCGCGGGCGAAGGCGCGGAAGGTGATGAACGCCTATTGGGCGAAGATGCGGGCGATGAGATCTGGCTAAAATCCGGCCGCTTTGGTCCTTATGTTCAGCGGGGCGAGCCGACGCCTGAGAACAAGAAACCCCCGCGCGCATCCTTACCACGCGGCTGGAGCAAGGATGACATGGATCTGGACAAGGCATTGACGCTGCTGTCCTTGCCCCGCCAGATCGGAGAGCATCCTGAGGGCGGTATGATCACATCGAACTTTGGTCGCTTTGGTCCATATCTGATGCATCAATTGGCTGACGAGGCCAAACCGGTCTATGCCAATCTCAAAGACCCGAACGATGTGTTTGAAATCGGCATGAACCGTGCCGTCGAACTGCTGGCCGAAAAACGCGCCAATCCGGGGCGCGGACGGCGCGCGGCAGCAAAACCGCTCAAAGAGCTGGGTGAGCATCCCGATGGCGGCGCTATGCAAGTCCTGGACGGGCGCTATGGGCCCTATGTCAAATGGGAGAAGGTAAACGCTACCATCCCCAAGGATATCAAGCCCGAGGACGTGACGCAGGAAATGGCCATTGAACTGGTCAACGAACGTGCCGCCAAGAAAGGCACAAAGAAAAAGGCAGCCCCTAAGAAGAAAGCCGCCGCCAAGAAAACCACTAAAAAGGCGGGTTAGGTAGAAATACCACCTGCTCCTTGGATTCGTTGACTTCCCCGTGACGTGGCGGCACAACTCGGCCCAACACCATGTCATTGGGGGAGTTTTCCATGAAGAAAATCTATGCCAATGCCGAAGAGGCGCTCGATGGAGTGATCTCGGATGGCATGTTGATTGCCGCTGGCGGCTTTGGCCTGTGCGGTATTCCCGAATTGCTGCTTGAGGCGATCAAGGCATCGGGCGCTCAGAACCTGACCTTTGCCTCGAACAACGCGGGTGTTGATGATTTCGGCATCGGCATCCTGCTGCAGACCAAGCAGGTAAAAAAGATGATCAGCTCATATGTCGGCGAGAACGCCGAATTCATGCGGCAGTATCTGAGCGGTGAGCTTGAGCTGGAATTCAATCCGCAAGGCACTCTGGCTGAACGGATGCGCGCAGGCGGTGCTGGCATTCCCGGCTTCTACACCAAAACCGGAGTGGGCACGGTCATCGCGGAAGGCAAAGAGCACAAAGACTTCAACGGCGAGACATATATCATGGAGGAAGGCATCTTCGCCGACCTCGCGATTGTGAAGGCCTGGAAAGCGGATGACACCGGGAACCTCGTGTTCCGCAAGACCGCCCGCAATTTCAACGTGCCCGCTGCGACTTGCGGTAAAATCTGTGTGGCTGAGGTGGAAGAAATCGTTCCTCGTGGCTCGCTGGACCCGGATGCGATCCATCTGCCCGGCATCTATGTGCACCGCATCATAGAAGGCAGCCACGAGAAGCGCATCGAACAGCGCACCACCCGCAAGAAGGAGGACGCATAATGCCTTGGGATAGGAACCAAATGGCCGCTCGAGCGGCGCAAGAGCTGGAAGACGGCATGTATGTGAACCTCGGCATCGGTATTCCGACGCTGGTGGCGAACTATGTGGGAGATAAGGACATCACGCTGCAGTCTGAGAACGGGATGTTGGGCATGGGCCCCTTCCCGTTCGAAGGCGAGGAGGATGCCGATCTGATCAACGCTGGAAAGCAGACGATCACCGAGTTGTCTCGTACGTCTTATTTCGACAGCGCCACCTCTTTTGGCATGATCCGTGGCGGTAAAATCGCTGCAGCAATTCTGGGTGCGATGGAGGTCGACGAAGAAGGTGATCTCGCCAACTGGATGATCCCGGGCGTGCTGGTCAAGGGCATGGGCGGCGCGATGGACCTTGTTGCGGGCGTGGGCCGCGTGATCGTGGTGATGGATCACACAAACAAGCATGGAAAGTCCAAGCTGCTGAAGAAATGCACCCTACCGCTCACCGGCAAAAAGGTAGTGAATCGCATTATTACCAATCTGGGCGTTCTGGACGTCGCAGAAGGTGGTTTGAAAATCGTCGAGATCGCTGAAGGCGTCACCGAAGATGAAATTCGTTCAGCAACAGAGGCAAAGATCGTCAATTAAGTTGGATCTGAAGAGTTAAAAGGCCCGCTGTGACGCGGGCCTTTTTCAGTTCGATGTCTGGAAGATGCAAGGATCCGAGACAAACTGGGGCGTTGTTGTGCACAAGGCGCTGGCGACCTGAAATGCTGCAAGTACCTTGGGCACATAATCTCTGGTCTCGGCATAAGGTGGCACACCGCTGTGTTTATGAACCGCCCCCTCACCTGCATTATAACCCGCCAATACGAGAATCGGGTCGTTGTCGAATTCCTCCATCAGCCAATGCAGGTACTTAACGCCTCCCTCGATATTCTGCTCGGGTTTGAGGCTGTCTTTAACTCCGAACCGCTCGGCCGTTGCCGGCATCAGCTGCATCAACCCTTGTGCACCGGCAGAGCTTACCGCTTCGGTGCGCCCGGCCGACTCGACTGAAATGACGGCCAGCACCAACGCAGGTGAGACGTTGGTGCCCACGGTGGAACGCAGAATATCCACACCACGCTTCTCGGCGATGTCCTGAAGCGCCTGTAGACGCGGCGCAGCTATCCCCGTTGCGGTCAGTGCTTGAACCGCTTCTCTGAGCCGTCCTGCGCTTGCCTGCGCCAGATCAGGTGACACTCTGTTCCAAAAGGCCTTGTAAGTCCCCACCGGCTTCGTTGCCCCAGCGATCTTGGGGGGCACCGGTGCAGGTACTTTTGTAGGCGCCGTAACCTCGGGCACATCCAGCTTGGCACCCGTGCTGGGCGCCGAGGGCGATGCCGCGTGTTGTTCGGGCGTGATTTGAATCGTCACCCTTGGGCGCGTGCCCGGTTTGGGCGCTTTGATGCGTTTATAGACGCCGCGCGGCTCTGCCTCAGTCGCGGATACAGGAATCACACCCGCAAATAGAAACACCACCGCACCGGCGCAAAGGATTGCGTCCCGGAAATGCATTTGCCTGCCTCGATTTCTTATCTTTTGAAGTATTTTGAACATCATAACTGCTCACAACACCAGAAAAACCAAGCGAATTGGGGCAATTTCGCCTCATTTGCCGCTATTTTGCATCGCTCGATCATAGCAACGAAGAAAAAGTGACATATTTTTTCGCTTATTTTCAGTATGTTATAAAAATTACCAATAAAAAATTAAGCTTTGCGCCAAAAAAAATTGGTTTGGCCCAATTCCTGCCACGCACAGAGGTCAAACATATATCCATACCGAGACGATCGGGAGCGGACTGAGAGAGAAAGCTCTGAAAGACGCCGAGGTTAATTACTTTTTGATCCTTTAGGAGGGACGTAACATGATCAAGTTCATCAAGAACTTCCGCAAAGACGAAGACGGCGCCGTAACTGTAGACTGGGTCGTTCTGACCGCAGCCGTTGTTGGCCTTGCAGCCGTTGCATACAACCAGATCCACAGCGGCGCGAGCAGCCTGGCTGGTAACATTGACGACGCTCTGGGTTCGGTTACCATCACAGTTCCGAGCACCAACTAAGACTTAATCGGTCTAACATGACATTTGGGGCCATGTCTTTGTTCAAAGGCGTGGCCCTTTTGTTTTCAAGTAAGATTGATCTGGTGTGAACTGATGTTGAACAGACTTAAGAGATTCGGGGTCGACGAGACAGGCGCGATAACGGTGGACTGGGTGGTTCTAACCGCCGCGGTGACGGGCCTGGCGGCATTGATGTACTTTGTACTGAGCCAAGGGCTTCTGACGGCTGGTCAGCCAGTAGCAAATGTTGAAGTTGAAGAAATAAACTTCGATTGAAGCTCTACCTTTGCTTGGATTGGATCGTAACCCTGGTTCTGTCTGTAGTTTGTCTTTTTTATCAAATGACAGCAGGATTGTCCGCTTTTTCGACACAATTGGAAAATATCCTTAAGACTGAATCACTGTGACGTCGTGCGTCACGGTCTGGAAAAGAAAAAGAGGAACAAATGCGAGCTGTTTTTGGACTTGTTCTTATCATCGGGGTCGCTCTGGCCGGTGGTGCTGTCTATATGGCACGCGAATACATAACGGATAACCAGGCCAAACTGGCGCAGGAACGAAAGCTGCGCGAAGAGGCGCTGGCGAACGCGAAGGCAGGAATTGTCCCGACTGTCGGTGTTTTGGTTTCAAACCGATCGCTCAAATACGGTGAGCGCCTGAACCAAGAAGACATTCGGATTGTTCAATGGCCAGAAAATGCGATTCCTGAGGGCGCTTTCCTAGAGATGGCAACCTTATTCCCAGAGATTAAAAATAATGAACGATTCGTCCTCCGTGCGATGGAGAAAGACGAAGCCATTATGGAAGTTAAAGTCACCAATCCGGGCGAAACGGCTGGCCTGAGGTCGCAGTTATCCAAAGGGATGCGCGCTTTCGCGATCAGCGTCGACGTCGCCTCGGGTGTATCGGGATTCTTGCGTCCAGGCGACACTGTTGATGTGTACTGGACTGGTTCCTTGCGCGGAACCAATGATACTGGCCGCGGTGAAATCACGCGCCTCGTACTCACCAACATCGAGTTGGTCGCCGTTGACCAGACGGCAGGCGCGGACGTGACTGGTACTACCATCGCCCGCACTGTTACGGTTGCTGCAACCCCACAACAAATTGCGGCCTTGGCTCAAGCCCAGAACACTGGTCGTATGTCACTGGCATTGGTCGGCGCACAAGACGACAAGGTGGCAGAGGTTGTCGAGGTTGATCAACAATCCCTGCTGGGAATCGAAGAACAGGCCCCGGCACCTGTTGTCGCCGAGAAGAAAGTTTGCACAATTCGGACACGTCGGGGTGGCGAAACGGTCGAAACCCCAATTCCCTGCACAAACTAGCGTCAATTCAGACATTTACCAGTTAAAGACCGTGCAAATCGCGCGGTCTGTCTCTTTGTGTTGTTGCGAATAACCCACATAAGGAAAATTCCGGAAACCATTGATTATTGCAATAAATCTGGTTTTGGCGCAGGGTTTCCAACCATAGGGCATAAGACCCAAATAAAATCGAGTGGTGATCGGAGAGGCAGGTCACATGACAATACGTTCCTGGATCAGCGCAACCCTGCTGGGGTTGTCGCTAGTTGTGAGCCCAATCGGCGACGCCGCTTGGGCAGAAAATCTTCGCGTGGTGAAAAAGGGTACGGCAGAATCGCTGGATGTTCCCGTGAACCGCGCAATCGTGGTGGAAAGCGAACAACCGTTTGCTGACATCAGCATTGCCAACGCAGGCATCGCGGATATTTCGACTTTGTCGGACCGCACAATTTATGTTCTCGGTCGAGCACCGGGGATGACGACACTGACCCTGTTCGACGGCGCAGGTAATCTGATTACCAATGTTCGTGTGCGGGTTTCGCCGGATGTCACGGAATTCAAAGAGCGGCTGCGCCAGATTCTTCCAAATGAGCGAATAGAGGTTCGGACCGCTAACGATGGTATCGTTTTGTCTGGTACAGTTTCCAGCAGTGCCAAGCTTGCACGCGCTCTTGAACTGGCTGAACGGTATGCACCTGAGCGCGTATCAAATCTGATGAATGTCGGTGGTGTGCAACAGGTCATGCTAAAGGTACGCTTTGCGGAAATGAACCGCTCCGTTGCAAAGAACCTGTCAGCATCTCTGGGGTTTGGCGGTGGTGACACCACCGCTGGTTTCAATACGCTGAACAACCAAGGTGCTCTAAACAACGCCTTGGGGAACAACATCCCGTTTGTTCAAACAAATTCGGGCGCTATCCTTTTCGGTTTTGGCGCGGGTTCAACACAAGTTCGACTGTTGTTGGAAGCCCTTGAAACCAAAGGGCTTGTGCGCAGCCTCGCGGAACCAAATCTTTCAGCCTTATCTGGTCAAGAAGCTGAGTTCCTCGCTGGCGGTGAAGTGCCGATTCCCGTCCCGCAAGGTGACGGTGTGGTTGCGATCGAATATCGTCAGTTTGGTGTACAACTTCTGTTTGTCCCGCGCGTCGTCGATGGAGACCTGATCAACCTGGAACTTGGCGCCTCGGTATCTAGCATCGACCAAAGCCAAAGCTTCACGATCAATGGCGACAATGTACCCAGCTTTATTACACGCCAGACCCGGACGACGATTGAGTTGAGGGATGGTGAGAGCTTTGCGATCGCTGGACTGATCCAAGACGACTTCACGGATCTGAACAGCCAGGTCCCCTGGCTCGGTGATGTACCGGTGCTTGGAGCCCTGTTCAGAAGTGCCCAATATCAACGAGATCAGAGCGAATTGATCATCATCATCACTGCGCATCTGGTTTCACCAACGCGCGGCGAAGCACTCGCCTTGCCGACAGATCGGGTCAAGCCTCCCAGCGAGTTTGATCTGTTCGTCAATGGTAAGGTCGCTCGGACCGAACGCGCCGGCAACGGCGCAGCCTCAGAAGTCGCCAGACAAGATTTTGGCACCTCTTACGGCTATGTCCTGGATTGATAGAGAGGATAGACCAATGGATAAGTGGATCATAACACTGGGTCTTTCGGTTGCTGTCGCCGGCTGTACACGTGAGGCCGGGTACGAAATCGATCAGGGAACTTTCGGTAACGCCACCCTCAACAACATTCAGGTCATGAATGGCGAGCTGACCTATGGTCAAATTCTCGCGAGGCGTTTTGCCGCTGAGGTGCCTTCGCAGATCAACTTTGCCTTTGATAGCGCCCAGCTGGACGCATCAGCGCAACGTATTCTGCTGCAGCAAGCGGCCTGGATCAAACAGTTCCCCGAAGCGCGATTCCGTGTCTACGGACATACTGACGCCGTTGGATCTGAGTCATACAACAAGCGTTTGGGACAGCGTCGTGCAAATGCCGCCGTCGCCTTCCTGACGCGACAGGGGATTTCCCGGTCGCGACTTGAAGCTGTTGTTTCTTTTGGAAAATCCAGACCACTGGTTGCAACCCAGGATCGCGACCGGCGCAACCGTCGCACGGTGACTGAAGTTTCCGGCTTTGTTGATCGGCATCCAAATGTGCTGGATGGAAAATACGCTGACGTGATCTATCGCGAATATATCTCAAGTGCGATCCCACAAAGCTATATCCAGCGTCAGGAAGATGCTGGAGGCACCGGAGAATAATAACCAGGGCATGGGCGGCATTGTCGCCCATTTCCCTACAATTGGTTCTTTTGCGCCCAATTCTCGCCCAACTTTCGAGCGACCTTGTGAACAATTGGGTGACCTGCGGCCAAAATTGACCGCATCGGGCGACAGCATACCAGAACTGACCCTTCAAGCGTTCTAACGGTTTGCTCAGCCCTCTCGACGAGGATTGTGTTAATGACCAGCGCGACGCCGCAAGACGATAACAATGCTATTCTGGCCTGCACCATCAGCCGGGATGTCCAGAACTTTGATCTTCTGATCGAAGACATGGAAGCCGCGCTGGGTGAGCGCTGGGGTGACCTTGGATTCGCCGAAGCGCTTGCGTTCTTCAGTCAACCCGAAGCCCAAACGCTTCAATTTGTTGCCCTGGCACTGGACGGTGATGACGAAGATAACCTGACCCTGATGAGTGAGATCATCACGCAAGCCAAGGAAAAGGGCATCAAGGTCGTACTGATTGCCGAAGACGTAACCCCAGCCGCGCTGCATCAGCTACTGCGCAAGGGCGCGGATGAGTTCGTCCCCTACCCGCTTCCGGAAAATGAGCTACAGGAAGCGATTGATCGGATGAACAAACCTGATCCGGTTGTCGCGCCTCAAGCTACTCCAACCCCAACTGGCGGCGCTTCGAAAGAAGGGGCGCTATTTGTTGTTCAGGGTCTCGCAGGCGGTGTCGGTTCAACGACCATGGCGGTCAATCTAGCTTGGGAGCTTGCAACGGTATCCGCCAAGGAAGCGCCCAAAGTGTGCCTGATCGATCTGGATCTGCAATACGGCACGGTTTCGACTTATTTGGATTTGCCGCGCCATGAAGCTGTGTTCGAGATGCTTTCTGACACCGATTCAATGGATGATGATTCTTTCAGCCAGGCATTGCAAACATTTGACGAGAAGCTGCAGGTGCTTACCGCTCCTTCCGACATGGTACCGCTGGATATTATCAATCCCGAGGACATCCAGCGTGTAATCGACACTGCTCGAGCTAACTTCGATTACGTGATCGTCGACATGCCGAAAACGCTCGTCCACTGGTCAGAAACAGTCCTGCAAGCTGCACATGTGTACTTTGCACTGATCGAACTGGATATGCGTTCGGCTCAGAACGCTCTGCGCCTGAAACGTGCCCTGCAGGCCGAAGAACTACCGTTCAATAAGCTGCGGTTCGCGATGAACAAAGCACCGAAGTTTACGGATCTCAACGGCAAAAGCCGGGTCAAACGCATGGGCGAAAGCCTTGGCATCTCTATTGATCTGCTGTTGCCAGATGGGGGGAAACCCGTGATGCAAGCCGGTGATCATGGTTTACCACTCGCCAGTTCGGCAGCCAAAAATCCGCTGCGCCGCGAAATCGCCAAACTGGCCCAATCGCTTCATAGCTTGGGCAGTAGCGACGCCGAAGCCGCATAACACAAAGGGGAGCTGCCGTGTTCTCAAGATACAAAAAACAGCCTTCGGCGCAGCCGGTTGAAGCCCAGGCGCCCAAGCCAGAAGCGCCGGCAGAACCTGCAGCAGCACCTGCTGCGAACGCAGTCGCGCGGCGGCCGGTCAAGAAAAAGGCAGCAGAAGTTGTTGGAAACGACAAGGAACGCAAGCGCAAGGAGAGATTGGGGGAGATCAAGCTAGAGCTCCACCGCGAACTGCTTGAAAACCTGAATCTCGCAGCACTGGAAAAGGCCGAAGAGGTCGAGCTGCGCAACGAGATCAGCGCAATTGCCAGCGAAGTGCTGGAAGCGCGTAACATCGTTCTGAATCGTGAAGATCGCAGCCAGCTGAATAAAGAGCTTTATGACGAAGTAACCGGCCTTGGTCCTCTGGAAACACTGCTGCAGGACGATTCAGTCAACGATATTCTGGTCAATGGCCCTCAGCAGATTTTCGTTGAACGTGCCGGTAAGCTTGAGCTTAGCGACATCACGTTCAAAGACGAAAAGCACCTGATGCGGATCATCGACAAGATTGTCTCTGCCGTTGGTCGTCGCGTCGATGAATCTAACCCCTATGTTGACGCCCGTCTGGCGGATGGCTCGCGTTTCAACGCAATGGTGCCGCCGATTGCGGTGGATGGTTCGCTAGTTTCCATTCGTAAGTTCAAAAAAGACAAACTGGGCATCGACGATCTGGTGAACTTCGGTGCGTTTACCGAAGAAATGGCGGCCTATTTGCAGGCCGCAGTTTCGACGCGTTTGAACATCATCGTTTCGGGCGGTACAGGTTCCGGTAAAACGACGACGCTGAACGCTCTGTCCAGTTTTATTGATGATGCCGAGCGGATTCTGACCATTGAGGATACGGCGGAACTTCAGCTGCAACAGACCCATGTGGGCCGGATGGAAAGCCGCCCACCCAACGTCGAAGGCAAAGGTGAGGTCAGCCCGCGCGATTGTTTGAAGAACGCCCTGCGTATGCGCCCCGACCGCATCATCGTTGGTGAGACGCGTGGCGCCGAGGTGATCGACATGCTTCAGGCCATGAACACAGGCCACGATGGTTCGATGACCACGATCCACGCCAACTCGGCCCGCGATGGTATCTCGCGTCTGGAAAACATGATTGCCATGGCCGGGATAGAAATGCCGATCAAGGCCGTTCGCAGCCAGATCTCATCAGCTGTGAACCTGATCGTTCAGGCCAGCCGTCTGCAGGACGGCTCGCGCCGGATGACGTCGATCACCGAAATTACCGGCATGGAAGGCGATGTCATTTCGATGCAGGAGATCTTTAGATTTCAACGTGTTGGACTGACGCCAGACAACAAGATCATTGGTCATTTCACGGCAACCGGCGTGCGCAGCCACTATTCCGAGCGCTTCCGCCTTTGGGGCTTTGACTTGCCCGCCTCGATCTATGATCCGACCACGATGTAGGAGAACCAAGATATGCAACTGCCTATTGAGGCGCTCATCTATATCGTGATCTTCGTCGGGGTCTTTGCCCTTGTCGAAGGTATCTATCTGGTCGCCTTCGGAAAATCGATCAGCCTGAACAGCCGCGTCAACCGAAGGCTGGACATGATCGACAAAGGTGTCGGTCGTGAACAGGTTCTGGAGCAGCTGCGCAAGGAAATGCAGCAGCACATGAAGTCGCAGAGCATTCCGCTCTATTCACTATTGGCCGACAAAGCGCAGAAAGCTGCGATCGCCTTTTCCCCACGACAGTTGATTATGATCATGGCGCTGGTTTCCGGATTGGCTTTCATGGTCCTGAGTATTGCCACTGCTACCGAAGTCGCGCTTCGTTCAGCGCTTTCCGTCGCCATTGGCGTTGGCGCGGTTTATGCTTGGGTAAACAACAAAGCCAAAAAACGCATGGCATTAATCGAAGAGCAGCTGCCGGATGCGGTAGAACTCATGGTGCGATCGCTGCGCGTGGGTAACCCGTTTGTGTCCTCAATCCAGATTGTTGCAAACGAGGTCGAGGATCCTATCGCCACCGAATTTGGCGTTATCTCGGATGAATCTGCCTATGGTCGCGATGTAGGCGAAGCGCTCAAGGATATGGCCGAGCGGTTGGATATGCAGGATTTGCGGTTCCTCGCCGTCGCAGTGTCGATCCAGCAGCAATCAGGTGGTAACCTGGCCGACATTCTGGCCGGTCTTGCAAAAGTGATCCGCGCTCGATTCCGATTGTTCCGCCGTGTGAATGCCATCACTGCTGAAGCTAAATGGTCAGGGAAGTTTCTATCGGGTTTTCCGGTCGCGTGTCTTCTGTTCATCTTGGTCAAAGATCCGAACTACTATGACGCCGTGATCGACGACCCGCTATTCATTCCCGCATGTTTCTTTGTTGGCATCACGCTAACGCTGAACCTGATCGTCATGCGTATCCTGACCGACATTAAGGTTTAAGAGGCCCAAAGATGGAATTTTTGAACCAGATCAACGAGCTGCTAAAAGAGAACCTTGGCGAATTCGGCCCGCTGATCGTTGTCGGCGTCTTGGGATTGTTCATGATCCTGGTCACAGTGCCTTTGATGCTGAACCAGCCGGAAGATCCGCTCAAGAAACTGCAACGGTCGAATTCTGCGCCAAAGACTAGCAAGAAAGAAAAGAAAGAGCGCCTCAGAACTGCCAGCCGAAACGAGCAGCTTGAGAAGTTTGCCAATTTTCTCGAACCAAAGGACGAAAAAGAATATTCGGCAGTTCAACTTAAACTGCGGCAAGCCGGCTATCAGTCGAAAGACGCCGTTCGGTTCTTTCACTTTGCTCAGTTTGCATTGGGCATAGTCGGAATTTTAGTCGGGGTCACACTGGTTACGGTATTCGCAGGGGATCAGGAGTTTGATACGACCCAACTGCTGATCCGCGTTCTGGGACCTGGCATTGCTGGATATTTCGTACCCAAGTACTGGATCACGCGACGCGTCGAAGAGCGCAAGGAGGCAATTGTAAACGGCTTCCCTGACACGCTCGATCTGATGCTAGTCTGCGTCGAAGCTGGTCAGTCATTGGATCAGGCGATCGTTCGGGTCGCATCCGAAATGAAGGCATCTTATCCGGACATTGCGCTTGAGTTTGAGGTTGTCGCCTACGAAATGAAGGCCGGTAAGGAGAAGGATACCGTTCTGCGTGATTTTGCGACAAGATGCGGAGTTCAGGACGTAAGCGCATTCGTAACCGTGATGATCCAGTCGGCGACTTTCGGGACATCAATTGCTGAAGCCTTGCGGGTTTACGCCGATGAAATGCGTGACAAGCGCGTGATGCGCGCCGAAGAGGCCGCGAATAAGTTGCCAACGAAAATGACGCTTGCGACAATGATGCTGACCGTTCCCCCACTGCTGGTCATTCTTGTTGGTCCTTCGGCGAAAGCTATCATGGAGTTTGGAAGATGAAGAAAAGAATCTTCTTTTGCGCGGGAGCGCCAATCTGACTTATTGGTACCTTAGCAGGATTTTTCAGGCCGCCATGGTTTTCGCCATGGTGGCTTCTTGCACTGAAACAACTGCGACGGACGATCCGTTTGCACCGGGCGTCGACCCTAAAGGGCCTACGGTAGATGAGGTTGCCGTCGGAAACCGGTTGATGGCAGCGGGCGAATATGAGCTTGCGCTTGAATCCTTTACTCGTGCTGCGTTGCAACAAGGCATGACTCCGGAAATTCTGACATCGCTTGGAACGGCCAATCTGGGTCTAAGCCGGATTGGCCAAGCTGAACCGCTCCTTCGCCGTGCGGTCGAGGATGACCCCGACTGGCCCGTCGCATGGAATAATCTGGGCGTGTTCCTTGTCGAAACAGGTGAATTTGCCGAAGCAGCCCAAGTGTTCCGCAGAGCCTACGCATTGGACAATGGCGAAAGTGACGCAATCCGTGACAATCTGCGGTTAGCACTCGCAAAAATAGAAAATCCTGTTAATAATACTCCACAAGAACAAGAATTTGAGCTGGAGCAGCGCGGCGACGGAGAATTCGTTCTGCGCAAAACCCGGCAATAGAGGCAGAGCAGTAAAAGGACGCAAAAAATGCGCCAACCCTTCTTGATTCCGACGATGGTTGCGTGCGGGCTGGTTTTATCCGCCTGCGCGAAAGAAACCGAAGAGGAAAAGGTCGAGCGTACATTTCAGGAAGTGAACGTCATCGACGAGACCAACCTGAATGATGTTATGCTAAACGCGGCCGATCCCAATGAGGCGGTGACCTATTTCCAGGGTGCAGCCGCTAAAAATCCGGATCGTATTGATTTGCAACGCGGTCTGGCAATCACCCTAACCCGCGCCAAGCGCAGCACCGAAGCTGCCGCTGCGTGGAAACGCGTGCTCAGCATGAAGGGCGCCAATAACGCCGACCGTGTCGAATATGCGGATGCTCAGATACGTGGTGGAAACTGGGACGGTGCAAAGGAGACGCTGGATCGGATCCCACCGACCTACGAGACCTTCAAGCGCTATCGGCTTGAGGCGCTAGTGGCGGATTCTCGGAAGGATTGGAAGCGCTCTGACCACTACTACGAAACCGCTGTTGGCCTGACGACGCGCCCGGCGGGTGTCATGAATAACTGGGGTTATTCCAAGCTGTCGCGCGGCCAGTATGCCGAAGCCGAGCGTCTGTTTACCGAAGCGATCCAGCAGGACAACTCTTTGTTTACCGCCAAGAACAATCTGGTTTTGGCGCGCAGCGCGCAAGGCAACTATAGCGTCCCGGTTGTGCCAATGACACAGACCGAACGAGCGCGGCTGCTGAATACGATGGCCATTTCGGCGGTGAAACAAGGTGATATCAACCTTGCGAAAAACCTGTATCGTGAGGCGATTGCCACGCATCCCCAGCACTATGACGAGGCGGTCCGCTCGCTTCGGGCGCTTGAGGACGCCTGATCCATGACCATACCAGCGGCCGCAGCAGCGTGGTTTCTGCCCTTTGTTCTGCCGATCTGTTTCTACGTTGCCTACACGGATATGCGTGAGATGCGGATCAAGAACCATGCGGTCGTGGCGCTGGCCGTGGTTTTCATAGTCGTCGGCCTCATCGCCCTGCCACCATGGTCTGGGCCGTGGGTTCCAGGCAATTTGGGCCCGTTAAGCCTGACTTTACCGGTCTACGGGTGGCAGTTATTTCACATGGTCGTCGTTCTCATCATCGGTATCGTACTGAATGCTGCCGGTGTGATGGGCGCCGGAGACGCCAAATTCTGCGCCGCCGCAGCCGCATTTGTTTGGGTCGGAGACCTGATGCTGGTCTTAGTGATACTGACCGCAACTCTACTGGGGGCGTTCTGTGCCCATCGGCTCGCGAAATACACGCGGCTACGCCAGATCGCGCCGCATTGGGAAAGCTGGGATCGCGGAAAACAATTCCCAATGGGTCTGACGTTGGCAGGCAGCCTCGCTGTCTATTTGATTCTGGGCATAATCCACGGATCGTAAACAATCATCAGCGCGCCTCGCCTGCGCCTTTGTCCTGCCACAAATCCGCGCCAAATTCTGAAAAAAGCGGTCCTTAACGGGCCTTTGGCGTGATTTTTGTATGGACGAGCCCCGCTCATGAATATGCAGACCTCCTCTGTGATTGCCCCCCCTGCCCCAAAGGGTTTGGGCGAAATGCAACTTCCGCTGGTGATGATGCGGGACATCCTGCTGAAAACGGTTTTTCGCAAAAACGTGGACACCGTCAGCGAAATCGCCGAGGCCGTCTGCCTGCCGGGTTCCGTCACTCAAGAGATTGTGGACATCGCCCGCGAACAGAAACTGCTGGAAGCAACCGGTACGTTGAACGCCAACTCCGGCAATGAAATGGGCTATCAGTTAACAGATGCCGGCAAAGCCCGCGCGCTGGACGCGCTGAGCCAGTCTGAATATTTCGGCGCAATGCCGGTGCCGCTGGATGTGTATCGCGAGCAGGTCAAGCGACAGTCGATCCGGAACATTCAGGTTACGCGCGACCAGTTGACAGGCGCGATGGGGCATCTGGTTTTGCCCGACAGTCTTCTGGACCATCTGGGCCCTGCGGTCAGTGCAGGCCGGTCGATCCTGATGTATGGCCCTCCGGGCAACGGTAAATCCTCGATCTCGAACGGAATACGCGATGCGCTGGGGGACAATGTCTATGTTCCGCGTGCCATTGAATATGCCGGTCAGGTGATCACAGTTTACGACCCGATCGTACATACGGCGATCGAGCAGGAGGCTGATGACCCCAACAGCCTGCGCCGCCGCAAGCGGTTCGACACGCGCTATGTGCAATGTGAACGCCCCACCGTGGTAACCGGTGGTGAACTGTCGCTCAGCATGCTCGATCTTGTCTACAACCCAACGGCGCGGACCTATCAGGCCCCGCTGCAGTTGAAATCAACCGGTGGCATCTTCATTGTGGACGACCTTGGGCGTCAGGCCGAACCCCCTCAGGCCCTGATCAACCGCTGGATTGTTCCACTGGAAGAGAGCAAGGATATCCTAGGCTTGCAATCGGGTGAAAAGTTCGAAGTGCCCTTCGATACCCTTGTCATTTTCTCGACCAACTTCCACCCGAATGAAATCTTTGACCAAGCGGCCCTGCGCCGGATCTTCTTCAAGATCAAGATTGACGGGCCGAACCAGGAGAACTTCCTGAAGATCTTTGCCATGGTGGCCCGCAAACGTGGTATGCCGCTGGACGAGGCCGCGCTGGTACATTTGTTGAAGGTCAAATACCCGACGATCAACAATATCTATGCGAACTATCAGCCGATCTTCCTGATCGACCAGATGATCTCGATCTGTGAATTTGAAGGCATCCCCTATCAGATGAGCCCCGATCTGATCGACCGCGCATGGGCCAACATGTTCGTTAAGGAAGAAAAGATCATTCACTGATCTAAGGGCCATGGTTTCCATGACCTTGGGGCTGCGCTAGATTTGCTGGATGGCGCAGATTCCCCATGCAATTCAGAACTGGTTCTCAGACAAAGGCTGGTCGATCCACCCACATCAGCACGAGATGTTTGAGCGGGCTGCCGATCCGGCGACGTTGCTGATTGCGCCTACCGGTGGTGGTAAAACCATGGCCGGGTTTCTGCCTTCGCTGGCCGAATTGGCAGAAGGTCAACAAGAAGGCTTGCACACGCTCTATGTATCACCGCTCAAAGCATTGGCGGCGGATATCAGACGTAATTTGCGGGTTCCGGTGGAAGAGATCGGCTTGCCCATTCGGATTGAAGACCGCACCGGCGATACTTCGGCCACGCAAAAGAAACGCCAGCGTGCCGACCCGCCCCATATTCTGCTGACAACACCTGAAAGCCTTGCGCTGTTGACCTCTTACGAGGATGCGCCCCGTATGTTTGAAGAAGTTCAGCGTATCATCGTTGATGAAATCCACGCGTTGGCGGAAAGCAAACGAGGGGATCAGTTGATGCTGGCGCTGGCACGGTTACAAACCATCTGCCCCAATCTACGCCGGGTTGGCCTTTCGGCTACCGTCGAAGACCCCGAAGGCATCGCGCGCTTTCTGGCCCGTCACCCTGATCCTTGCCAGATTATTCAGGCCGATCCCGGCCCAGACCCCGATATCTCGATGCTGCAAACGCAAGAGATGCCGCCGTGGTCGGGTGGTGGCGCGGCATATGCAATCTCTGCAGTTATGGAACAGATCAGGCGGCACAAGACGACACTGATTTTTCACAACACCCGCGCGCAGGCCGAGATTTTCTTTCACAACCTCTGGCTCGCCAATGATGACGCCCTGCCCATTGGCATCCACCACGGTAGTCTGGATCGGCAACAGCGCGAGCGGGTCGAGGCGGCGATGGTTCGGGGGGACCTGCGCGCGATTGTCTGCACGGGCAGCCTCGATCTGGGAATCGATTGGGGCGATGTGGACCTCGTGATCCAGATCGGCGCCCCGAAAAACGTCAAACGGTTGGTGCAGCGGATCGGACGCGCCAATCACCGCTACAACGCCCCCTCAAAGGCCATTCTCGTGCCTGCCAATCGGTTCGAAGTGGTTGAATGCGTGGCCGCGCTTGAGGCCGTGCAAGAGCATGATCTGGATGGCGATCCGCGCGGGTCCGGTCCTCGGGACGTTTTGTGCCAGCACATTCTGATCGCCGCCGCTGCCGGGCCATTTGAGGCTGATGCGCTATACGCGGAGCTTACGGCAGCTGGACCCTATGCAAAACTCACGCGCCCTGACTTCGACGCCTGTTTGGATTTCTGCGCAACCGGTGGTTATGCCCTGCGTGCCTATGACCGGTGGCAGAGGTTGCAGCAGCGACCTGATGGGAAGTGGCAATTGCGTGATCCGAGGGCGGCGCAGCGCATCCGTATGAATCTGGGCACGATTCAGGACACCGACACGCTTAAGGTTCGGCTCAAACGCAGCCGCGGCGGCAAGCCCTTGGGCGAGGTAGAAGAGGCGTTTGCGGCCTCACTGACCCCCGGTGATACGTTTCTGATCGGTGGTCAGATCGTCCGCTATGAAGGCCTGCGAGAGATGGTGGTTGAGGTAAGCCGCCGCGCCGACCGCAAACCCAAGATCGCTACTTTTTCGGGCACCAAATTCGCAACTTCAACGCAGCTAAGTGACCGGATACTAAAAATGTTCGCGCAGCCGGATTGGCCTCAGCTGCCCCATCACACAGCCGAATGGCTTTGCCTGCAGCGCGAGATGTCGCGCTTGCCACAAAGCGACCGGTTGCTGATCGAAAGCTTTCCCGACAGAGGGCGCGAGCATCTCTGCGTCTACGGGTTCGCTGGGCGTAATGCGCAACAGACACTTGGGCTTTTGCTCACCAAACGTATGGAAGAGACCGGTCTTGCCCCGTTGGGTTTTGTGGCCACCGACTACGCAACCCTGATCTGGGGATTGGATGCAGTTACCGATCCGCGCCCCCTGTTTCAACTGGACGCTCTTCGCGAGGGGTTAGAGACTTGGCTTGCAGGCAATGCCGTCATGAAACGCACATTTCGCGCTTCGGCTACAATTGCCGGCCTGATCGAGCGCAATACAGGCGGGCAGCGCAAGAACGGCCGGCAGGCCACATTTTCCTCTGACATCCTTTATGACACGTTGCTGAAATACGATCCCGACCACCTTCTGATGCAAATTACCCGCGAAGAGGCCATGCGCGGATTGGTCGATTTCGGACGGATCGAAGCCATGATTGCCCGAATCGGTGATCGGATTGATCTTCTGCGATTGGACCGTGTTTCACCCCTGGCGGCCCCACTATTCTTGGAAGTTGGCAAAGTTCCCGTCAAAGGCGAGGCTGAAGAACGCCTACTGGCCGAGGAAAGCGCCCGGTTGCTACAGGCGGCTGGATTGCAACCGGCATAAACCTCTTGCACGACCCGCGAAATCGTTCGAAGAACGGATCATGAACAAGATCACCTTTTCATTTTATGGCCAGCAACTGACCGCATTGGGCTCGGGCGCGTTATGGTGGCCGGATCAGGGCTTGCTTTGTGTTTCAGATCTGCATCTGGGTAAATCCGAACGGATTGCCAGAAGGGGTGGGCCAACTCTGCCACCCTATGATAGCCACGAAACGCTCACCCGCTTGGCAAGTGATCTGGCCCATACGGGCGCCGCGACGGTGATATGTTTAGGGGACAGCTTTGACGATATCGATGCATCAAGTGCGTTGTCGGCTGAGGACAAGCTGCAGATCATGACCCTGCAAGCCGGTCGCCGTTGGATCTGGATTGAAGGAAACCATGACCCCGGCCCCGTTGAGATGGGCGGGACACATCTGTCCGAATGGGGCTGCCATGGCCTGAGCTTTCGTCATATTGCGCATGCAGACTGCGCAGGAGAGGTTTCGGGTCACTATCACCCCAAAGTAAGGCTCGTCGCCCGGGGAAGATCCATCTCACGCCCTGCGTTCCTGTTTGACGAGGCCAGGCTGATCCTTCCGGCGTACGGTGCCTATACCGGAGGATTGCGCAGTTCAGACCAAACCCTGACCGATATCATGGCACCGGACGCGCGCGCGATTTTGACCGGAGCGCAGCCGCAACTCATTCCTATGCCACGTTAAGGTCTAGAAAAGCCCGTCATCTACAAGCTGCTGCTTGTATTTTCTGCTGACCGGAATCCGATCTCCGTTCTTGAGGTTAAGAAAAGACTTCCCCCCTTCTTTGTCGGCCCCGACGATCGCCGAGTCCACGACCCAGTGCGATCGGTGTGTGCAATGACCGGGCACAGGCTCCATCTCATCAATTGCATCGGTAAAGCGCGAACGGATGGTGAATGTGCCCTCTGAGGTGACCACATCAACACTGTGATCGCGAACAGCCAGTCGGTAAATCGTTCCTTGGAAAGTGGCCGGTAAACGGTTGTAGATACGCGGCCTTTGCGCTTCTTCGGAGTCAGTGGGCTCGTTTCGTTGATGCACCAGCAACAACCCGGTAGCAAACAGAACGCCGTACGGTGCTACTTTGAGCAAGCCAGGCGCGGACAGGCCATTCAGAGTGAATACAATCCAGGTCAAAAACCACAAAGACGGAGCAAACAGCGTCAGGATCAGGATGGTAAAGGCAACATCCCGCACCAGCACACCGGAAACGCAAAACCGTTCACGAACCAATTTCCCAGCCGACCAAGTCGCCGCGAGCGCGAGCAGCAAGACACCTGTCCAAAATAGCAATCTTTGAGAGAATGGCAGCGTCATGTCCCGAAACGGGGCAAAGGAATATGCCAGAAGTGGAATGAAAACGACACCCGCCACCACCCTTTGTAGGCTAAGAAACGAGATGATCGGACTCAGATTGGATATCATACCGGCTAACGTACCTCCCCAAACGTAAAACCAACAATCCCCAGATCGGAAGGTATTCTAAACCCAAAATTATCTGGAACTGAAGGCTTACCATTGGTTGACGCTGGGTCAAGAATAGATAGCGCTGGATAAATTTCTCTTTCTTTTGAAGCAAGTAGGCCGGAGAGCTTTTTGCACTCTCCGGCTGCTACAATAGTCTGTGCTTATGCCCAATAATGTCTGCGTGAAGTGATTATGCGGTCAGCCCTTCGGGCTCCGGCAGACCATTTGCGCGGCACGCCGCAGTGAGCGTATTTGCAAGAAGGCAGGCAATCGTCATTGGACCGACACCGCCAGGAACCGGGGTGATCGCACCGGCGCGTTCAGAGGCAGAAGCATAATCAACATCGCCGACCAGTTTGTTCTTACCGTCGCGTTCAATCCGGTTGATGCCCACGTCAATAACGGTCGCGCCTTCTTTGATCCAGTCGCCCGGAACCATCTCGGGGCGGCCAACGGCGGCAACAACGATATCGGCACGGCGGACCACATCGGGCAGATCCTTGGTGCGACTATGCGCGATGGTGACCGTGCAGCTGTCACCCAGTAGCAACTGCGCCATCGGCTTGCCCACGATGTTCGACCGACCGATCACAACCGCATCCATGCCGGACAGCGAACCATGGTGATCGCGCAGCATCATTAGGCAGCCCAGCGGAGTGCAGGGCACCATCGATTTTTGGCCAGTCCCCAACAGACCCACGTTCGAAATGTGGAAGCCGTCTACGTCCTTGGCGGGATCAATCGAATTGATCACAAGATCTTCGTTCAGGTGCTTGGGCAGAGGGAGTTGAACCAGAATGCCGTGCACCGCAGGATCATTGTTCAGCTTATCGATCAGCGCCAACAGATCCTCTTCGGACGTATCCGCATCCAGCTTGTGTTCATACGAGTTCATGCCAACTTCGACGGTCATCTTGCCTTTCGAGCGGACATAGACCTGGCTTGCCGGATCCTCACCGACGAGCACCACAGCCAAACCCGGAGTGATCCCGTTCTCTTCTTTCAGCTTTGCAACCTGGTCGGCCACCTGCGCGCGCACTTTGGCGGCAAAGGCCTTCCCGTCGATAACCTGCGCTACCATTCTATGATCCCTTCTTTCAAAGCCAAAAGGGCGCAAATGCGCCCGATTATCAGTCGTCGCCGAGCACACGTTCCTCACGCGCAATCGACCAGTCAATCAGAATACGCCACAACCGCTCGGCCAATTCCGGGTCCATCCCTACCTCGCTCGATCCGGCGCGTACTTTCTGCACCACCTCTTCGACCCGGTCCGGGATGCGGGCAGGCAGGCCCTCGCTTGGTTTCAACTCGGACGCGCGGTCGATATAACCTGCGCGCGCGACCAGCATCTCGATCAGTTGGCGATCCAACTTGTCGATCTGAACACGCAATTCCTGCATCGATTGGCAGTCTTGTGGAGGTGTCAGAATGGGCATGTTCTTCTCCTCATGGCCCGGGGGTTCCCCGGACCACGAGATGTCTTATTCGGCGGCTTAGAACAAGCCCTCGATCTCACCTGCGTCGTTAAGGCAGATGGTTTCAGCCGCAGGTTTGCGCGGCAGGCCTGGCATCGTCATGATCTCACCGCAGACAACCACGATGAAACCGGCACCCGCGGACAGGCGAACCTCGCGCACAGGGACCGAGTGGCCAGTGGGGGCGCCGCGCAGGGTCGGGTCAGTCGAGAACGAGTACTGCGTTTTCGCCATGCAGACTGGCAGGTTGCCATAGCCCGCTTCTTCCCACTCGCGCAGTTGGTTGCGGATCTTGTTGTCGGCCAGCACCTCGTCGGCGCGGTAGATGCGCTTGGCGATGGTCTCGATCTTCTCGAACAGCGGCATGTCATCCGGATAGATCGGCGAGAAGTTCGCAGCGCCATTTTCGACGATCTCGACCACTTTTTCGGCCAGAGGCGCAGAGCCATCCGAACCCAGTTCCCAGTGACGTGACAGAATCGCTTCGACACCGTGTTCGGCACAGTAGCTCTTGACTGCCTCTACTTCGTCATCAGTGTCGGTAACGAAGTGGTTGATCGCTACGACAACTGGGACGCCGAACGATTTGACGTTCTCGATATGACGTCCCAGGTTGGCACAACCAGACTTCACAGCGTCGACGTTCTCGGCACCTAGATCTGCCTTGGCCACGCCGCCATTCATCTTCATAGCGCGCACGGTGGCGACCAGCACCACGGCCGACGGAGCAATACCCGCCTTGCGGCATTTGATGTTCATGAACTTCTCGGCACCCAGATCCGCGCCAAAGCCCGCCTCGGTAACGACATAGTCAGCCACTTTCAGCGCGGTCTTTGTCGCGATGACCGAGTTACAGCCATGTGCGATGTTCGCGAAGGGTCCGCCATGGACAAAGGCCGGGTTGTTTTCCAGCGTCTGCACCAGGTTCGGCTGCATCGCGTCTTTCAACAGAACGGTCATTGCACCTTCGGCCTTGATGTCACGGCAGTAGACCGGGGTCTTGTCGCGGCGGTAGGCCACGATGATGTCGCCCAGACGCTTTTCAAGGTCTTTTAGGTCGTTCGCCAGACACAGAATCGCCATCACTTCTGAGGCCACGGTGATGTCAAAACCAGCTTCACGCGGGAAGCCGTTCGACACGCCGCCCAGCGACGCAGTGATCTGACGCAGGGCACGGTCGTTCATGTCGACCACACGGCGCCATGCAACGCGGCGGGTATCGATTTCCTGCTCGTTGCCCCAATAGATGTGGTTGTCGATCATCGCCGACAGCAGCGAGTGGGCCGAGGTGATGGCGTGGAAGTCACCGGTGAAGTGCAGGTTCATCTCTTCCATCGGCACAACCTGAGCGTAACCACCGCCCGCAGCGCCGCCCTTCATGCCGAAGTTCGGGCCAAGCGAGGCTTCGCGGATGCAAATCATCGCGTTCTTGCCGATGCGGTTCAGACCGTCGCCCAGACCCACGGTTGTGGTGGTCTTGCCTTCGCCCGCAGGGGTCGGGTTGATCGCGGTCACAAGGATCAGCTTGCCGTCTTCACGATCCTGAACCGAGTTGATGAAGTCCTGGCTGACCTTCGCCTTGTCATGGCCATAAGGCAGCAAATCATCGCTGGAGATGCCCAGCTTGGCACCAATTTCCTGGATCGGCTTCTTGTTTGCCTCGCGGGCAATCTCAATGTCGGATTTGTAGCTCATTGGGCAGGGTCCCTGATTGAATTCCGTGCAAAACCGACGCTCAGGCGTCGGCGCTGCGCAACATATACTGAGGTACACAAATCAGAAGGCTAAGGATTCCGACATTTTCTTGCCGCGAAACGGCGTTGCAGGAAATCGTAGTGAGCAAATCGGAAACGGATTGAACCTATGGTTGCCAAAGTGGCTGATCCGGCACAAACAATTGCATCTTGTCGCCGCGCTTCAGCGCCCCTGGTCGTTCAACCCACGCCGTAACTCCGCGCCGCCCTTTGGCCGCCGGTTTGAATGCTGCTCCGTATCCTGTGTGATCCGCCTCAATCTCGCGACCCGGTAGAACGCAGGGGGCGTTTTCCATATCCACAGTGATCGTCAAGCCGCTATCGGCCTGCAACCGTGACGACGGAGGGATATGAGAGAAATCGGGAATGCCCTTCAAGACGATCGATGCCCCAAGATAAGACGGATCAAGCTCGGCCAGGTTCATCTCGGCTGCGATGCCACCCAACTCCTCTGCCGATAGCACCGATAGCTGACGCACATTACGGATTTCGGTGCCCTTGGGATAGAGATTCGCCACCCGAACACAGGACGCCCTATTGAGCCCGTGATGCCGTTCACCCAGCGCACCATCAAAGTTCAGCTCCAGAGCGTCGACAGGCTTGGCCCGCAAAGACTGGCCTGCTGGGACATATCCCAACCACACCACTTCGGCTGAAAATTCAGTTTCACGTAGAAACGGCATGAGGCGCCCCCTTCAATGACAGATTTGCTGGCATAATGCCCAGCAACGACCTGATGAAAAGAGAAAACCCGGAGGCTGGCTCCGGGTTTTGCTGTTATGCGGTAGGCTCAGGTTCCATCCCACCATCTGGCGGAGATTTCTTGGCCTTCGTCTTTGGAATGGCCGTGACGCTGGGTGCGCTGCCCTGATCCGGGTTATCGCCTTCGTCATCGCCATCTGTCGGAGACTCGCCGTTCATGACGCGCTTGATCTCGTCACCGGTCAGGGTTTCGTATTCCAGCAAACCTTGCGCAAGGCGCTCCCATTCTTCGTTCTTCTCAGTCAGAATCTGGTGCGCGCGTTCATATCCTTGCTGGATCAGGCGCTTCACTTCTTCCTCGATCAGCTCTTTCGTATGGGCCGAGACCGAGAACCCGGCGGTATTACCCTGATACCCTTCATGGGCCTCGGCATAGTCAATGTTGCCGACCTTATCCGACATTCCCCAGCGCATCACCATGGCCCGCGCCAACTGGCTGGCTTGCATGATATCACCAGCCGGGCCGTTGGACACGTGGTCTTCACCGTATTTGATGACCTCAGCAGCCTTACCCGCCATGGTCATGGCCAGCTTTTGTTCACACTCATCACGATGATAATTCAGACGGTCCATCTCGGGTAGCGAGACAACCATACCCAGCGCACCACCGCGCGGAATAATAGTCGCCTTGTAGACCGGGTCACACAGCGGCAGTTCCAGACCAACAACGGCATGACCGGCTTCGTGGTAGGCGGTCTTTTCCTTCTGGTCCTGGGTCAGCACCATCGAGCGACGCTCAGCCCCCATCATCACTTTGTCCTTGGCATTCTCAAAGTCTTCCATCGTGACAAAGCGGCGGCCCACGCGGGCAGCCATCAAAGCGGCCTCGTTCACGAGGTTCGCAAGATCCGCACCAGAGAAGCCCGGAGTACCACGTGCGATAATGCGCAGATCAACATCGGGGCCCAGAGGCGTCTTGCGCGCGTGCACGCCCAGGATCTTCTCGCGCCCCTTGATGTCGGGGTTGCCAACGGTCACGTTCCGGTCAAAGCGGCCCGGACGCAGCAATGCCGGGTCAAGAACGTCTTTTCGGTTGGTTGCCGCCAGAATGATCACGCCTTCATTGGCCTCGAACCCGTCCATCTCGACCAATAGCTGGTTAAGCGTCTGTTCGCGTTCATCATTACCACCGCCATAACCTGCGCCACGATGGCGACCCACGGCGTCGATCTCGTCGATGAAAACGATACAGGGCGCGTTCTTCTTGGCCTGCTCGAACATGTCGCGGACACGGGACGCACCGACACCCACGAACATTTCAACAAAGTCGGAACCCGAAATCGTAAAGAACGGCACACCCGCCTCACCCGCAATGGCGCGGGCCAAAAGGGTCTTACCCGTACCCGGAGGGCCAACCAGCAGCGCACCTTTAGGAATCTTGCCACCGAGGCGGCTGAATTTCTGCGGGTTGCGCAGGAATTCGACGATCTCTTCCAGCTCTTCCTTGGCCTCATCGATGCCAGCCACATCGTCAAAGGTCACGCGGCCATGTTTTTCGGTCAGCATCTTGGCCTTGGATTTGCCAAAACCCATCGCGCCACCTTTGCCGCCACCTTGCATCCGGTTCATGAAATAGACCCAGACACCGATCAAAAGCAGGAAGGGCAGCAGCGTAATCAGGAACGACTGGAAGCCAGACTGCTGTTGTTTCACAGCCTCAACGGGGATGTTCTTGTCGATTAACAGCTTCGTAACCTCGGCGTCGCCGGGTTTGATCGTCGTATAGCTGGCGCCGTTTTGAGTTGTGTAGCGAATCTGCTCACCGTCCAGCGTAACTTTGTTGACCTCACCACTCTCAACGGCGGTCACAAAATCAGAATAGGTTTTTTCATTGCCCTGAAGCGACCCGCTGGGTCCGCTAAACAGGTTGAAAAGTGCCAGGATCAGCAGAAACAGAACGACCCAGAAGGCGATGTTGCGAGCGTTGCCCAAGGAAAATCTCCTGAAAGGTTTCGGCAGGTGGGGACCCGCCGGGGTTACCCCTTAAAATAGAGAGGATTGTGGCAGGTTCAATGCGATAAAATTACTGATGCGAAGTCGGACCTATCCGGCAGCAGTTCGGCACGCCATTCATTCGCAAAACCGGCCAGAGGTGCCGCCACCAGCATGTCACCGATCCAGACAGCGGGCGTCGACAACAAAGCAGCGCGGGGTTTCCCCACCGAACGCCAATCCTCAAGTTGGCGAACTCCGTCTTCGCCCAGCGCTCGGATTTCCGCATCCACAGTATTCGGACCGGTCAATAGCCAGCGCCGATCCCATGGTTCAGAAGGGCGTGCCCGCTGTTCGTTCACAGCGTTTAGCTCTCTGCAAATCCAAGTTTTTTTACCTCCCGAGGCCAAAACGCACCCCTTCAGCGTGGTTGCATGCCCAGCGGCGATTGCGTCCAGTCCCTGATCCGCTGCTTTGTGACGCGGCGGATAGTCTCCGCCCGCTATCCACGCAACAGACGCGACCAACAAACGTCGTCGAATCTCCTCGGGCAGAGAATTGAACCGTCCACGATCGATACACAAATCTCCGTCCAAAACCTGAACACAGCGGTCAGCAGCCTCCCGCGTGTAATGCGCCAGAGCCTCACGCGCTTGTGCCATATTATCAGCAACCCGCGCCAACGACTCGGCGGTGATTCCGATCTGATCCAACCCGGAAAGGACCTGACGCGCCTTGATACGGTCAAAACGCTGGTCCTGATTCGATGGATCGTCGATCCAAGAGATATTTTGCGACGTCAGGTATTCCCGAAGGCGCGTCCTGGTTGTTGCAAGTAAAGGGCGGAGCAATGCGATACCATTCTCAGAGCGAATTTCTGGCATCGCAGACAGCCCTGAAACGCCCGAGGCACGGGCCAGTCGCATCAAAACCGTTTCAGCCTGATCATCTGCCGTGTGCCCCAGCGCAATTGCCTGCAGCCCCTTCGCCTTGGCCCATTCAACCAACAGCCGGTATCGCGCACGCCGCGCCTGATCCTGCAGATTGCCCGCTCCATCCCAATCCCGCCAATTCAACGTTTTATGCGGAATACCCCAGCTTTGCGCCAGCTCTGCGACAGTGGCAGCCTCCGAGGCTGCCTCAGGCCGTAGCCCATGATCAACAGTTGCCGCGAATAGGTTCAGCCGCTCTTCTTGCGCGATGTCCGCCAACAATCGCAACAGCGCGGTCGAATCACTGCCCCCGGAAACCGCCACGCCTAACAGACGCGGCAGTGGGGCGGGCAAACGCGCCCTCAATTCAGCCCGAAGCGTGTCGGCGTCAGCGGTCAAGAACAGCCCAGTGTTGCCATTTCCTGCGTCGCCGAAGCCGCCGGGGCCGATGTCGGGAAACGCACGCCAACTTCGCCGAGAGTGATGCAAGCCTGATCGGTTTGGCCCAATTGTCCAAGCGCCGCGCCCAATTCAAACAGCGCCTCAGGGGCGAGAGGGCCTTCGGAATCGCCGGTGAAACTGGCCAGAAAGGCGCGTGCCGCTTCGCGGGTATCGCCCACCCCTTTCAGCGCCTGCCCGCGCCGCAGGTTGGCTTGGCTCGCTAGTGGACTGCCCGGATAAGACTGGTCGAATTGCGCAAACAGGTCGGCCGCGGTCTGGAAATCTCCATCCACCAAAGCCTGCGATGCAGCATCGAAATCAGCCTGTTCGCCCACCGCCAGCTCACCCTGATCAGCGACCGTGGGTTGAGTGGGGGTCGGCGTGGGGGCCACAGCCACATCGGTCGATGTCTCACCCCCTAATGTTGAGGTTTCACCCAGCGTGCTCAGATCACCGCCTTCAAGCTCAACCAGACGAAACTCCAAATCGCCGATACGGTTGGTGCCATCAGTCACGACATTTTGCACCCGTTGGTTCAACTGCTCGGTCTGGCGCGTCAGGCGTTGTAGCTCGGCCTCAATCGCGTCGACACGTTCCAGCACGGAGCTGCCGGACAAGTTCGGTGCGGGCGAGCCTGTGGTCGAAAACTCGCGCTTGAGACGCTGAATTTCCACATGCAGCACTGTCAGTTCCTGACGGATATCCGCCAGCGTCTGCTGATCCTGTGCTTGTGCCACACCAGCGACGGCTACAACCGTCGCCAGAACCAAACCTGCAATTCGCATCATCTTACCCCAAGGTTGAACCGGTCAGCACCGTCACCGCGCGGCGGTTTTTGGAATAGCAATCCTCGGTGCTGCAAATTTCGATCGGGCGTTCCTTGCCGAAGCTGACGGTGGTCAACCGGTTGCCCGCCACCCCGCGCGAGATCAGATACTCCCGCGCCGCATTTGCGCGACGGGCACCAAGCGCTAGGTTGTATTCGCGCGTGCCCTGCTCATCCGCGTGGCCTTCGATATTGGCCACAAAATCCGGGTTGGCCAGCAGCCAGTCCGCCTGCCCTTGCAGGATCGTCTGCGCCTGCGGGCTAAGGGTGGACTGATCGACCGCAAACAGAACCCGGTCGCCAACCGTCTGTTGGAAATAAGCCGGTGAGCGCGGATCACTGGGTGAACCCGGTACCAGCGCGCCGCTGCCTCCAGCGCCACCGCCTAAAGCAGACGGATCATTATTGGAACAGGCCGCAATCAGGGTCAGCGCCCCGATCGCCGCGACTTTGCTCAACAGTTTCATTTCAAGTGCCTCTTGTTTCGTTGTTTATTGGCGCGTTTCTATCACATTGCGGGTTTGTTGTGAACTTTACCTGCTGTCTGTTCCGTTCAATTCTGCAGTGGCCCCCATGACGGGTCGCTTCCACCATCGGGTGTCCGAACCGGGCGTAGATTGCGGCCCGAGATATCCACCGAATACAGCGTTGAACGCCCGCTCGCCCCCTGCGTTTCGCGGGTAAACATGATGACCCGCCCGTTGGGTGACCATGTGGGGCCTTCATCCAGGAAAGATGCCGTCAGAAGGCGTTCCTCGCTGCCATCTGTTCGCATGACACCGATATGGAAACGGCCTTTGTTTTGCTTGGTAAACGCAATCAGGTCCCCGCGCGGTGACCAGACCGGAGTACCATAGCGCCCTTGACCAAAGCTGATCCGCGTCGCCTCGCCGCCATTGGCGGGCATGATATACAGCTGCGGGGTGCCGGAACGATCGCTTTCAAACACAATCCGGCTGCCATCCGGTGCATAACTGGGCGCAGTTTCAATTGCCGGCGTATTGGTCAGCCGCACGCTCTGGCCCGAGGCCAGATCCATTTTCCACAGATCCGTATTACCGCCTTGGGTCAGCGAATAAACGATCGAACGGCCATCGGGCGAAAAGCGCGGCGAAAAGCTCATCGTGCCTTCCTGCGTCGGCAGTTCCTGCCGCTGCACACGACCGACATCCAACAGATAGATCCGCGGCTGGCCAGTTTCATAGCTGGTATAGAGCAGCCGGTCCCCCGTAGGCGAGAACCGAGGGGCCAGCACAATCGCTGCGCTGTCGGTCAGGTACTGCACATTTGCACCATCATAGTCCATGATCGCCAACCGTTTGCGCCGCTGATCCTTTGGGCCGCTTTCCGACACATAAGCCACGCGGCTGTCAAAATAAGCACCCTCGCCCGTGATCCGGGTATAGACCTGATCGGCCACCTTATGCGCCATCCGACGCCAACCGTCGGTGGTACCTGCAAACTGAAGGCCATTGCCCAGTTCCTGACCCGAGAACACGTCCCAAACGCGGAACCGTACTGTTAGCCGCTTGCCCGACACATTGACCGCGCCGGTCACCAACGCCTGTGCGTTGATTGCTTTCCAATCAGCGAACTGCACCGGAGCATCGAAACTGCTGACGCGGCTGATGAAAGCGTCCGACGAGATTTCGCGGAACAGGCCCGTTCCCGTCAGATCCGACACGATTACCCGTGAGATATCTTGCGCATATTGCGCCGCTGAGGGCCCGTCGGGAACAAAGCTTGGCACTGCGAACGGCATCGGCTCGATGATCCCCTCATCGATTTCCAGGCGCAGAGGGCCACTTTGGGCATAGGCTGATGTCGACAGAAGGGTCAGGCCAACTAAGAGGCTGGTCAGAAGTTTCATCATTTGATCCGCATCCTCTCGGGATTGAATGTAATCTCAATATCCTGCCATTGATCGTATTTGTCAGCAGGCAGGTCGTATCCTCGGGCACCACAGCGCAATATTGCGCGCCGGGCAGCCTCGTAGGCTTGTTTTGCAGAAGCGGCCGAGCCACCAGAACTGTCGAGTAGCTGCAAACTGCCGCCAACAACTTTGCCGTCCCGGGTCAATGAAAATCCGACCACAACAACAGTTTCCAACGCATCCGTCGATAGGGAACCGACGTTCCAACAGCGCGAAACCGCAACGCGCATCGCGTCTTTTTCCCCGCTGGTCAGCGGCGGGCCAGAAGGTTCGGTGCCATTGCCCAACGCTTCAGCAAGCGCATCATTGATCGCTTGCTCATTTTGCGCTGGCTCAATTGGCGCGGGATCTGGCGTTTCAGCCACTTCGGGCACGGGTTGCGGTGCCGGACGGTTCGGGCGCACGCGCGGGCGGGGCGAGGTTCGGGGGGCCGGATCATCAACCTCTTCTGCCTCGGTCACGATCTCTGGTGACGTTTCGACAGGCGCAGTCTGATCCTGCTGTTCTTGCTGAGTTTCGGCACCTTCGTCCAAAGAAACAGCAGGTGTCTCGATATCACCCGGCTCGGCCTCGGGCGGCGGTGGAGGAGTTTGTTCGGGCGCGATCTTGTCCGCCGGGCTTGGCTCGGCCTCGGGACCCGGAGGGACCGGAAGCGCGACGACTTCAGGCTCAGGCTCTGTTAACGTCGGGGCTTGCTCGATCAGTTCAGGCTCGGGCTGAATTTCTACGGTCTCGGGCTCAAATTCGGGCTCGGGCTCTGGTTCTGGCTGTGTGACAGGCTCAGGCTCGGGCTGTTCTTCCAGTGTGGGCTCCGGCGTCTCAATCTCATCCGGTGCAGATGGTTGCGGCAATTCTGCTGGGTCCGTCGGCAGCTCAGGCGCTTCGCGTTGTGCGGTCATCGCCGCGAATTGCTCAGCCGAGATCACCGAGACATCCTGCACAGCCATCGGCAAAGGCTCGGATCGAAAGGTCCCGCCGAACAACGCCCAGCCAATCAGGCTGACATGCGCAATTGCCGAAATCTTGGTGCCGGTATCCACCGCGCAACCTCACTCTCACCCTTCGTCCAGCGTTGGCCCGCCGGTATCGGTCACAAGGCCAACGTTGGAAAACCCGCCCGCATTCAGCGCGCCCATGACCTGCATCACCTGCGCATAGGGAATAGCGCCATCAGCACGCAAGAACACGCGGTCGCTGCTGCGTTCTGCCGCAATCGCACGCAGTCGGCCAATCAACTCTTCGCGCTGAATATCCGTGGTCTGGATCTGGATCCGGCCATCAGCAGTCAGAGTCACGGTCAGCGGCTCTTCGTTATCACCCGGCAAGGCGCTTGCAGCTGTCTTTGGCAGATCAACAGGGACACCGACGGTTAACAAAGGAGCTGCCACCATGAAGATGATCAGCAAAACCAGCATGACATCCACAAATGGTGTCACGTTGATCTCGGCCATTGGCTGCGCCCGTCCGCGCCGCCGCCCGCGCCTGCGTCCATTCCCGCCCGAGCTTTGCTGAACCGCCGCACCCATTGTCAGCTATCCAACTGGCGCGAGAGAATGGTGGCAAACTCATCAGCAAAGGCTTCATACCCGCCCACGATCCGGTCACTATCCGCACTGAGTTTATTATAGAAAATCACAGCAGGTATCGCCGCCAACAGGCCCAATCCCGTAGCCAGCAAAGCCTCGGCAATACCGGGGGCCACAACAGCAAGGTTAGTGTTTTGCTGCTCGGCAATTTCGATGAAGGCATTCATGATACCCCACACCGTGCCGAACAAGCCAATGAACGGTGCTGTTGAGCCTACCGTGGCCAATATGGGCAAGCCTTTCTGCAGCCCTTCGGCCTCTTTCGCGATCGCAACATCCATGGATCGATCAATCCGCGCGGTCGCCCCCGCAATCAACCCGCCATCGGTGCGATGCGAGCGCCGCCATTCGATCATGCCCGCGGCAAAAATCTTTTCGGAACTGCCATCGGGCTGGGTTCCGATCTGCTCGAACAATTCATCCAACGGGTTCCCAGACCAGAAGTTTTCATCAAACACCAGTGCCTCGCGCCGCGCGGCCCGGTAGTTGATCAGCTTCTGAATGATGATGCCCCAAGACCAGATGGATGCAGCGATCAGCATCAACATCACAAGTTTGACGATAAAGGTCGCGCGGGCATACAGCCCCCACATGGAGAAATCGATCTCCTGCGCCAGCGCCAGCGTTTCAGCTTCCATGAACCTGCTCTTTGTTTTGCCTGTTGGCCATTTGGCCTTGTTTTGCCAAACGCTAACGCAGATGGAGATGAAAAGCCAATAGAACCACCCCGAGGGGCTAATTTGTTACATTAATGCGCGAATCTCTGCCGGAAGGCGCACAGGTTTGCCTTCTTTGTTCATGCAAACGGCGGTCACAACCGCGCGGAATATTTCGGTTTCACCCCGTTTGACCAGCTGCGACATGGTCAATCGCGCGCCGGACAATGAAACGACATCCGTTTCTATCGTCAACTCGTCTTCAAACTTCGCAGTGGCCAGATAATCAGCCTCGATCCGCCGCACGACCCAAACAATGCCCGCATCACGCATCGCATTCTGATCGTTGCCCAAATTTCGGACCCAGTCAGATCGGGCCCGTTCGATGAACTTCAAATAGTTTGCGTGATACACCACCCCGCCCATGTCGGTATCTTCGTAATACACGCGAACCGGGTAGATATGCTTCATTGCGGTGCTTCCAATCTGGCAAACAGGCGCAACGCATGAGAGGTATCTTGCGCTGCACGCGGCAAGACCGGATCGTAGGCAGCCCGGATCAAAGCGGCAATATCTGGTCGCAGGATCGTTGCGTCACCCGCGATGGCCAGAGGGGAGGCATCGCGAAATGCCCCGTCGGACCACAACAATATCGTCTGCACCACCTGACCCAGCGCCAGAGTCTCTGCCGGTATCTTTGACAGCTCTTTGTCCATACGAAGAAACACAAATGCGGCCCGAATGGCACCATCTTCCTCGAACCGAAAAATGCGATACTGATTGGCGTCAGCCGCCTCCAACCGCTCGACCAGCGGGGCCAAATCCGGAATCAGGCGATCCAGATCAGGGACCTCCAGCAGTTCTTGCCAATCGCGAAAGAAGAAGACCATGCAGTTAGCACCCAGTTCCGGGTCCGTTTCGGCCATCTTGTGATTTGCCAGAGTAACAACCGCCTCAAACGCGCCTTTGACGGTCGATAGCGTTTCGTCCTCGACACCGAAGACGATTGGCACGATGGGGCGGCCCCAGCGCGCAAACAAAAACTCTCCGCTATCGCGGGTAAACAGCGCCTCGATCTGATCCGGAGTCACGCCCAGCCCTTCATCTTTTCAAAAATACTCCCGCCAGAGGCATAAAATCTAACGCGCACGTCTTCAACCAAACAGATCGCTCTGGCGCTTTGGCGCAGCCATCCCCAGATGCGTCCACGCCTTCTGCGCTAGCATCCGCCCACGTGGCGTCCGTTGGATCAGACCCTGCTGCAGCAGGTAAGGCTCAATCACTTCTTCCAACGAATCCCGGCTTTCCGACAGTGCTGCCGAAAGCGTTTCGATCCCAACCGGCCCACCCGCATAGTTCTCGGCAATCAGTTTCAGATAGCGCCGATCCGCCCCGTCCAGACCCAGATTATCAACGCCCAGCCGGGTCAACGCCCCATCTGCCAGATCGCGCGTGATCCGCCCATCCCCTTCGACAATGGCAAAGTCCACGACGCGCCGCAGCAGACGGCCCGCAATCCGCGGGGTGCCGCGTGACCGGCGCGCGATCTCTCGTGCCCCTTCGTCATCGGCGGGTGCACCCAGCTTGCGCGCGTTTCGCGTGACAATCTCGTGCAGCTCATCGACCGTATAAAACTGCAACCGGGTCGGAATACCAAAACGATCCCGCAGTGGTGTGGTCAGCAGACCCATTCTTGTGGTCGCTCCGACCAGTGTAAACGGCTGCAGCTCGATCCGTACTGTCCGCGCGGCTGGGCCTTCCCCGATCACCAGATCAAGCTCAAAATCTTCCATCGCAGGGTACAGCACTTCTTCGACCGCTGGATTCAGACGGTGAATTTCATCGATGAACAGCACATCCCGTGATTCCAGATTAGTCAGGATCGCCGCCAGATCACCCGCCTTGGCCAGAACCGGCCCCGAGGTCATACGGAAATTCACCCCCAATTCGCGCGCCATGATCTGCGCCAGAGTGGTCTTCCCCAATCCCGGAGGGCCATGGAATAACGTATGGTCCATGGCTTCGCCGCGCTGACGGGCAGATTGGATGAAGATGCGCAGATTGGCGCGCGCCTCTGCCTGACCAATGAACTCGTCCAGGCCCTGAGGGCGCAGCGCGCGGTCATTGTCCTCGGCCATCGGCTCGGGCCTCAGAGCGGGATCAGAATCGACCATTCAACTACCCTTTCGGAGCCAGAAGCTTTAGCGCCGCGCGGATCAGATCAGCCTCACCCGCGTCCGGCAAATTGGCGGCGGCCTCAGCCACAGCCGAGGCAGCTTCGGAAGGGCCATAGCCAAGATTGCCCAACGCTGACAGCGCACCTGCCGAAGCAGCCGCAGCACCCGAGGATGGCTTTGCCACCCGCTTGGGCGCCGGTGCAGGCTCAGCCGTTTCGACGACTTCCAGCGCGGGGCCATCCATTGCTTCGGTCACGGTACCACCCATGGCCATCACGCCCGGGGCTTTGTCCTTGAGGTCCAGCACGATCCGCTGTGCCGTCTTCGGCCCAACGCCCTTGGCTGCTTTGACCGCACCCCAGTCGCCCAATGCAATCGCTCGGCTGACTCCATCTGGTCCCAACGCGCTGAGAATTGCCAATGAAACTTTCGCACCCACACCCTGCACCGAGCACAATAGACGATGCCATTCTTTCTCGACCAAGGACAGAAAGCCATAAAGCTGCATCAGATCTTCGCGCACGACCATGTCGGTGTAGATCGAAATCCCTTCGCCCACGCCGGGCAAGGCAGCCATGGTCCGGTCCGAACAATAAACCAGATAGCCTACTCCGCGCACATCGATCAGAACGTGATCTGCCGCGCGGTAATCCAACCGTCCGGTAAGTTTGCCGATCATGCGCGCACCTCTTTCATCCGTGCTTGTGGGGCGGAACCGTAATATGAATGACAAATCGCGATTGCCAATGCGTCAGCGGCGTCTGCCCCTTTGGGCGAACATCCGGGCAATTGCAACTTGACCATGTGGAGAACCTGCTCCTTTTCGGCGTGACCAACTCCTACCACGGTTTTCTTGACGCGGTTCGGAGCATACTCCCCAACCGGCAAGCCAGCCTGCGCCAATGTCAACAAAGCCACCCCGCGTGCCTGTCCCAGTTTCAGCGTGCCGGCACCGTCCTTATTAACAAAGGTTTGTTCAATAGCCGCCTGATCAGGCCGATGTTCGGCAATGACCTCGACGATCTGGTTGTGAAGTGACAGCAACCTCTCGCCCAGATCATCCCCGTCTGATTTGCACAATCCATTGGCGACGTGGCTCAAGCGGCTGCCATGCGATTCGATGACGCCCCATCCCAGAGTTCTAAGCCCCGGATCAATGCCCAGAATTCGCATGCTTTGTCTCGACCTGCTCGGGTTCGTGTGATCTTTTTCCATCGACTAGCACGAAGCATGAACATTTTCCAAGGAATTCGGCCCGCAGTCTAAAACCGACATTCATGTCGCACCCGCTTTACCAAAGTCTGATTACGACAGAGATCCGTTTGTTTTCGACACATTTATGAGGCGAGATTAACCAACAATTTAAGGGGTTTTAAGCATTTTTGAGCATTGCAAAAATTGCATAGGACAGTTGCAAAATCTGCGCTTGTCGAGCGGACTTTGCATCTCTAGATGCCGCTCAGATCGCAAGATCAGAGTTTAACACAAACCAGAAGGAAACAGGATATGGCTGCACTGGACACCACCCGCACCACCACTGGCTCATTCGGCCTCGTCGGCCGTATCGGCGCGACATTTGCAGCGGTTGTAAACACCGTTGAGGAATGGAACGACGCCCGCGCTACACGCAACGCGCTGAGCGGTCTGACCGACCGTGAACTGGACGATATCGGCCTGTGCCGTGGCGACATCGACGTAGTCGCCGAAGGCCGTCGCTGAACCTAGCCACCGCTTATATGCCCCTTCCTCCTCCCTGTGGGGCAAACAGAAACACCGCTTGCCAGAAGGCCAGCGGTGTTTTTGTCGTGAGGAGGGTGCAAGATGCCCGGTTAGTACCAAACCTTGTTCAGATGGCTCGATAAAAACGCGGTCACCGGGTCGGCCTGCATGATCCAGGCACCAGCCTGTTCAACAGGCGTTCCTTGATTCAGGCTTTCAACACGCGTTTCATATGCAGTCGGACCGAGATGGGACAGCAGGAACGCCTTGAATGCAAAGAAACCAACAAAACAAACCAAAAGCACCTTGAGCGAAACGGCTGAACGCATGCGCTGTGGTTTCATCACCACCAGCCCATCCGCGCGCATCGTGGCACGATAGCCCCGGCTCAGTTTCTGGTGCTTTTTGTTCAAACGCGTGATGCGCTGATCGAATTCGAGTTGTTTTCCTGTCATGGCAGCCTCCGAAAACCGCCCCCCGATTGCATTCAGAGACGGTAAAAAGAGAATGCGACATAAACGTGGCGTATATCCACAAAACTCCTGTAAATGGCCTTATTTTAGCCCTGTTTGCTTAAGATTAGGGTCGTCCATTCACCAATCTGATCCCTGCGGACCAGATTGAAGCCATTTTGTAGATAAACCGCGACCACGTCATCCGCCTGCTCATTGAGGATTCCTGACAGAATCGCCTGCCCGCCAGCGCGAAGATTCGCTGAAATCTCGGGCGAAAGCGCCACCAGTGGTCCTTTGAGGATGTTGGCAAAAATCAGATCGTAGGGCGCGTGCGCCTTCAAATCCGGATGATCGAATCCGGCCGCTTCAACGCAGTTTACCGCACCAGCCATTCCGTTTGCCTTGAGGTTCGCCTCGGCAACGTCGACTGCAACTTCATCAATATCGCTGGCGATAATATCGCCGTCCCAGACCCGCGCGGCAGCCATCGCCAACACGGCGGTTCCACAACCGATATCGGCGATCTTGGTTGCCGAGAACCCTTGGTCCAGAAGAAAGTCCAAGGCCTTGAGGCACCCAAGGGTCGTTCCATGGTGCCCTGTGCCAAAGGCCATTGCGGCCTCAATCAACAACGGAATGCGGCCTTCGGGCAGCTTGTCGGCATCATGGCTGCCATAGACAAAAAAGCGTCCTGCCTCGACGGGGGCCAGTTCGCGGCGCACATGCGCGACCCAGTCTGTATGAGGGAGTTCCGAGACAACAAAGGGCTTGGCCTCAAACGCGGCAGCTAGAACAGCCAACGCGGTTTCGTCCGGAGTTTCGGTGAAATAGCCGCCCACCTCCCACAAGCCCGAGCCATCTTCGACCTCGAACACGCCAACGCCAGTGGGTTCAGGATCCAACCGTTCCATCGCCTCGCCAAGACCTTCGGCAGCGGTCTTACCGGTCAGGGTGGTCAGCGCGGTGAATGTGGGCATTTGGGCCTCCTGTCTCAATCTTCCCCAGCGCCTAGGGCGGCGCGACGCCGAGGTCAAGCACGGGCGATCATTCGGCAGGGGCAGGCGCGTATTTCGACAGGATCGTTTCGTTCCCAGGCTCAGGATGGCGTGGGATCAGCAGCGACAAGCCCAGCGATACCATCGCCATCGCTGCGGCCAATCCAAAGACAGCCCCCGGAGACACCACCCACAGCAACCCCAAAAGCGCAGGCAGAAACACTGCAGCGATATGGTTGATGGTGAATGCCACCGCGGCTGTTGGTGCGATGTCCGCAGGGTCCGCGATTTTCTGAAAATAGGTCTTCAAAGCCAGCGCCAGCGCGAACAGGACATGGTCGATCACATAGAGGATCGCCGCCAGCAACACCCCCCACCCGAACCAGTAGATACCGCCATAGGCCGCGAATACGATGGCCAGTCCTGTATACTCAAAGATCAACGTCCGCCGTTCTCCGAACCGAGCCACCGCCTTACCCAGCAAAGGCGCCGCAGCCATGTTGATCATCAGGTTGATCAAGTAGAGGCTGGTCAGCTCATGCACTTCAAACCCAAACTTTTCGACCATCATGAAGCCAGCGAAAACGATGAAAATCTGCCGCCGCGCACCAGCCATGAACTGCAGCGCGTAGTACAGCCAATAGCGCTTGCGTAGGATCAGTTTCTTGGTCTGTGGCGTGGGGGCATCGAACTGGGGATAAGCAAACAAGCAAAACAACGCCAGCAGGGCCGTCACGCCACCCGCAGCCATGAACACCAAGTTATAGGACAGATCAAACCGATCCCATGTCAGCACAATCAGCCCATAGACCACCGCCGTTGCGGCTGAGCCCATGGCCACCAGCCAGCCCAAAATCTGCGGCGCGCGGTCCTTGGGCAGCCACTGCAGTTGCAGCGATTGGTTGACCGTCTCGTAATAGTGAAAGCCGATCGAGCTGAACAGCGTCACGAACAACAACCCGCCAAGGCTGGGGAACCACGCGGTCACCGCCGTTGCAACGCCCAGCATCATCAGCGAGATCATCGCCAGCACCTGCTCTCGGATGAAGATGATCACCGCGATCACACCGACGGCCAGAAACCCAGGGATCTCGCGTACCGTGTGCAGCAACCCGATATCTGCCCCGTCAAAATTTGCGGCTTCGATGACGAAATTGTTCAGCAGCGCACTCCACGCGTTGAACGCGATCGGCATGGTCAGGGCCATCACGAACAAGAGCGTCATCGGGCGGCGCCAGAGCGGAAGACTCTGCGCCTCAGACAGGGGCATGGGTTTCAGCATGTGTTCGCTCTACGCCTATTTAAACCATTTGGCGAGAGGAAAGCGGGACCGCACAGTGGCTCTGCGCTGATGCAGGTCTCAGTAAAAGCTTTGCGGGTCGATATCCACAGTCAGGCGGATATCGCCTTTCAGTTTCAAGGGTGCAATCCATTGGGCAATTGCCTCCTGAATTGGTGCACCCTTGGGGGCTTTGACCAACAGCCGCACGCGGTGGCGCCCTCGAATTCTTGCAATCGGCGCCGGAGCCGGGCCAAAGACCTGAGCACCAACCTGTCGCAACGGTGCATCGTTACGCGCCATGGCGTTGCCTATATCGAACACCGGTCCAACCTCGGGGCCGGACAAAACGATCCCGGCCATACGACCATAAGGTGGCACCCCGGCGGCCTGACGCCCGGCGGCTTCAGCCGTCCAGAACCCCTCTTCGTCCCCTGACAGGATCGCGCGGATCACAGGATGTTCCGGCTGAAAGGTCTGCAGCAGCGCCTGCCCCGGTTTGTCCGCCCGACCAGCGCGCCCAGCCACTTGCCGCATCAACTGAAAGGTTCGTTCCGCCGCGCGCAGATCAGCCCCGTGCAGGCTAAGGTCTGCGTCGATCACACCGACCAGTGTCAGATTTGGAAAGTTGTGCCCTTTGGCCACCAACTGCGTTCCGATGACAATATCCGCGTCGCCCTCGGCAATTTCTTCGATCTTCGCCTTCAAGGCCCGCGCCGAGCCAAACAGGTCGGAACTCAGCATTGCGATCTTGGCCTCGGGAAACGTGCCCTCGGCCTCTTCCGCCAGCCGTTCAATCCCCGGCCCAACCGGGGCCAGCTTACCTTCGACACCGCAGGACGGGCAGGCCTCGGGCATCGGCTTGGTCTCACCACACTGATGGCACATGAGGCGTTTGAGAAAGCGATGTTCCACCATCCGTGCGTCGCAATGGTCACAGGCAATCTGCTCGCCACATGCCCGGCACAATGTCACCGGTGCATAGCCACGGCGGTTGATGAACAATAGCGACTGCTCGCCGTTCTCGATCCGCTGCTCTACTGCCTGTCGCAGAGACGGAGAAATCCACGTCCCCGGCTGCATTGGCTCAGCCCGCATGTCGATGGGCTTCATCTCGGGCAGCACCGCCGCCCCGAAGCGGGCAGTCAAATCCAGGCGCTCATATTTTCCGGCCTCAGCATTCGCCCAGCTTTCCAGCGAAGGAGTCGCGCTGGCCAAGATCACGCGCGCGCCACAGATCGAAGACCGCAGCACCGCCATATCCCGCGCGCTGTAATGCACCCCGTCTTCCTGCTTGTACGAGGTGTCATGTTCTTCATCGACAACGACCAACCCCAGATCACGAAACGGCAGGAACAAGGCTGACCGCGCGCCCACAACCAATTGCGCATCCCCCTGCCCAACCATCCGCCAGACCCGGCGACGCTCGGTCATCGTAGCCCCCGAGTGCCACTCCGCAGGGCGCGCGCCAAAACGCTGTTCAACTCGGGTTAGAAATTCAGCCGTCAGCGCGATTTCTGGCAACAAGACCAAGGCTTGTCGCCCCATCAGCAGGGCTTCGGCCACGGCCTCCAGATAGACCTCGGTTTTGCCCGAGCCTGTCACGCCCTTCAGCAGCGTGGTGCCATAGTCGCCAGACCGCTGCCCTGCTTGCAACTTGGCGACTGCAGCCGCCTGATCTTCGGTCAGCTCATTGCCCGGCAAATCCGGTTCCAAATGAGGATAAGGCAGGTCACGCGGACTGTCCTCTTCCCGAACCGCGCCCTGTTTCACCAAACCTTTCACGACCGAAGACGTCACACCTGCCTGCTCAGACAATTCCTTCAGGGTAAACGCCAGCCCGCCGTAATCCCGCAGCACTTCCAGCACGCGGGTCCGCGCGTCGGTCATTCGATCCGGTTCAGAACCGCCCAAGCGATAGATCTTGCGCATGGACGGCGGGTCGCTCAGCCCCGGCGCGCGGGTTGCCAAACGCAGCATCGCGGGCATCGGCGTCAGCGTGTAATCTGCCACTTTGCCCAGAAACAGCCGCATCTCTTCACGCATTGGCGCTACTTCCAACACACGTATCACCGACCGTGCTTTGGCGAGATCAAAGCCTCCCTGCCCCGGCCCCCAGACCACACCCAAGACTTTGCGCGGCCCCAATGGCACCTCGACAAACGCCCCAAGGAAGCACCCGCCCTCGGGCGCTTTGTAGTCCAACGTCCGGTCCAGCGGTTGCGTCGTCAGCACCGCAACCAGCTCTCCTTCGTCGAAAAATCCGTTAGCGCTCACGGCATATCCTTCGCAGGGGGTTCCAGCAGGGGTCTCTTTGAGGTAAAGCCATCCGCGACCAAGGCCAACCCATCAAAGGACTGCCCTCATGAAATTCTTCGTAGACACTGCCGAGATCGACGCTATCGCAGAGCTGAACGATCTGGGCATGGTGGACGGCGTGACCACCAACCCCTCGCTGATCCTGAAATCGGGTCGCGATATTCTGGAAGTGACAAAAGAGATCTGTGAACTGGTCGACGGCCCCGTATCCGCCGAAGTTGTCGCCACCGAAGCCGACGACATGATCGCCGAAGGCCGCAAGCTGGCCAAGATTGCGCCCAATATCGCCGTCAAGGTACCGCTGACATGGGCGGGTCTTAAAACCTGCAAGACGCTGACCGATGAAGGCCAGATGGTCAACGTGACCCTGTGCTTCTCGACCAATCAGGCGATCCTTGCAGCCAAAGCGGGCGCGACCTTCATCTCGCCCTTCATCGGACGTTTGGACGACATCAACCTCGACGGCATGGACCTGATCGCCGACATCCGTCAGGTTTATGACAATTACGGGTTCGAAACCGAAATTCTGGCCGCCTCGATCCGCACCGTGAACCACGTGACCGATAGCGCGCGTATCGGGGCTGACGTGATTACGGCCCCTCCGGGCGTGATCAAGAAACTGGCGGATCATCCGCTGACCGACAAAGGCTTGGAAACCTTCCTGGCCGACTGGGCAAAGACAGGTCAGAAAATCCTCTGATCTCAAGTGCTGCAGCGCGGTGCCGTCAGGCGCCGCGCCAGGCCCTACGGCCACAGCTGATCTGCGATCAGCCCATAGCGGGCGGGAGCCGCCGCCACAATGCACACGAAATTCGCCTCTTGCGTGCATTTTTCCCAAGGCAAATCCAGTAACCCGTGTTATAAGCCCGCCAAAATAAAAACGACCGGACGGGACATGAGCAGCGATCCTAAACTCAAGGACAATCTCCGCGCGGCTATTCTGGCCGAACCTGACGCCGTGCTGGATGACAAAGACCTGATGCAGGCTTTGGTGGCGGCAAATGAACAGGCGCGGGGTGACAATGTCGTCGATCTGCGCGGCATCGCCATGCAACGGCTTGAGGCGCGCCTCGACCGCCTTGAAGACACGCACCGCTCGGTTATCGCGGCGGCTTATGAGAATCTGGCAGGCACCAATCAGGTTCATCGCGCCATTCTTCGTCTGCTCGAACCCACAGTGTTCGAGGATTTCCTGCGCGCGCTCGGCAATGATGTTGCCGAAATCCTGCGCGTCGATCACATCACGTTGGTTCTGGAAACCACCGTCATGCGCGACGACCCCGTAGTAAATCAACTCGGGGGTGTTCTAACGGTTGTCGAGCCCGGATTCATCGACGGTTACCTAACATCTGACCGTAACGGCCAACCGCGCGAAGTCACATTGCGCGAGATTCGCCAGACCAATCGGCAAGTATATGGCGAACAGGCTGATCAGCTTAGGTCTGAGGCCTGCTTGAAGCTCGATCTCGGTACCGGCCGCCTTCCCGGTATGATTGTGATGGGGGCAAGCGACCCAAGGCATTTCTCGCCTCAACTTGGCACCGATCTTCTGTCCTTCTTTGCTGGCGTGTTCGAACGCTCGATGCGCCACTGGCTGTCGTGAGCTTGATTTCCCCAGCCTGCCGCGATGCTTTGCAGCATTGGCTGGACAGTCTGGGGGCGCTGTCGGGACGCTCCGAAAATACCCTGAACGCTTATCGTGGCGACGTGACAGAATTCCTGTCCTTCATGACCCTGCACCATAGTGAACGTCAGGGTCTGGCCGCGCTGGAACGCATTACCGTGTCCGACATGCGCGCGTGGATGGCCGATCAGCGTGCGTCTGACGTCGGCGCGCGGTCACTGGCCCGTAAGCTATCGGCGGTCAAAACCTTCTATCGCTGGCTGGCCGAACGCGAGGGTTTCGAACCTACCGCCGTTCTTTCCACCCGGGCACCCAAGTTTACCAAGAAACTGCCTCGCCCATTGGCCGAGGACGCCGCCCGCGCGATGATCGAGACAGTCGAATTGCAATCATCGTCGGATTGGGTCGCCGCGCGGGATGTCGCAGTTGTAACGCTTCTTTACGGCTGCGGGCTGCGCATATCCGAAGCGCTTTCTTTGACCGGCGCGGATGCCCCGCTGCCAGACACGCTGCGCATTTCAGGAAAGGGTGACAAAGAACGAATCGTACCGGTTCTTCCTGCTGCACGGGCTGCGGTTGATCGCTATCTGCGCCTTTGCCCACATCCACAAACACCCAAAGCCGCGCTGTTTCGCGGCGTGCGCGGCGGCCCTCTGAACCCAGGGATCATTCAATCTGTGGTCGCCAAGGCGCGAATGCAGCTTGGCCTGCCAGCCACGGCCACCCCGCACGCGATGCGCCACAGCTTTGCCACCCATTTGCTGTCTGCCGGTGGCGACCTGCGCGCGATACAAGAGCTTTTGGGCCATGCATCGCTTTCGACTACGCAGACTTATACAGCCGTCGACACGGCCCGGTTGATGGAAGTCTACAACCGCACGCACCCAAAAGCCTGAAGCAATGAGCCTTTTTGCTTTGCATCTGCGCCGTGCTTCGGTCATGACACCACCATGACACTTAGATTCAAAGCGCTTTCCGTTCATCTGTTCACTGCTACCGGTGCCGTTTTTGCAATGCTGGCCATGTTGGCAGCAGTCGAAGAAAAATGGAGCCTTATGTATCTCTGGCTCGTCGTTTCGTTCATTGTGGACGGAATCGATGGCCCGCTTGCGCGCCACTATCACGTCAAGGCAAACGCGCCTGAATTTGACGGCGTGCTGCTGGATTTGATCATCGACTATCTGACTTATGTGTTCATTCCCGCGTTTGCCCTGTTCAAGTCGGGCCTAATGGACGGATGGACCGGCTGGTTCGCAATCATCGTCATCACATTTGCCAGCGCGATGTATTTTGCGGACACCCGCATGAAAACCAAGGATAATTCATTTTCAGGCTTTCCAGGCTGCTGGAACATGTTTGTCATCGTGATTTTCGCGCTCGAACCCAATTTCTGGGTCATCCTGCTGCTGGTCACGCTGCTGTCTGTCGCCATGTTCCTGCCCCTAAAGTTCATTCACCCGGTCCGAACCGAGCGTTGGCGCAACCTGTCTTTGCCGATGGCATTTGCCTGGACTTTGTTTGCAGGCTGGGCTGCTTGGGTAGATTTCCACCCCGAAAGCTGGGCCCATTGGGGGCTGGTGATCACCAGCCTCTATCTGGTCTCGGCCGGGATCGCGCAGCAGATCATTCCGGCGCGTAAGGCCCGCGACTACAAGACCTCCTGAACCTCAAACTCTGTCCCGTTATGGGTGAACACATCACCCTTCTGAAGACCAACCATCGCCAGATAAATCGGGCTTTGGGTGGAAATGCCCATATAGGTCTTGCCCTCCACCTCAAATCGGGTGGTTGAGACGCACACAACAAAGCGGCGATTGTTGAATTTGATCACTGCGCCGGGCTGGACGGTATCGGTCAGACTGAAGTCGGTGTTCTCGATCACATCTATCTTGGCATGGTGCGCATGGACGGGTGCGTCGAACGCCGCCGCCAGATCGGCGTTTTCGCGAGAGGCGGCGATGTCGTCTTTGTCATGCCCTTCGCGGTCATCCAGTTGGGCGTCTTTCAAAAACGCATCATAATGCGCCTGAGCAGTCGCCAGTTCCTGTTCTTCCAAAGACATCAGATGGTCAATGATGGCTTTCTTACGTGCGGCGGGATCTGTCTGGCCGGTCATTCAATTCGGTCCTTCAAATTCACTATTCTGTATAGGTTGGGGCCGCGCCCTCCCGATTGCAACAGGTAAGTGCCGTTCAGATCAACAGGCTGGCAGCGCCTTCGTGACGCAGAAGGGCAACTTTGGTCTCAACGCCGCCGCTGCCCGAAAACCCAACCATCTTTCCACCCGCGCCCAGAATCCGGTGACAAGGAATAATGATCGGAATGGGGTTTCCACCGCATCCGCGCCCTACAGCTTGCGCCGAGTATCCAAGCTCGTTGGCCAACTCACCATAGGTGCGCGTGTCACCAAACGGAATCGCATACATCGCATCGCATACGCGACGCTGAAACTCGGACCCCTTGATCCGGTAGGGCAGATCGAACTGCTGCAATCGCCCTTCGTCATAGGCGCACAACTGCGCCGCCGCCTCTTCCAGAACCGGGGTCAGAGTGCCTTCGTCCCAACCATTCCAGACAAGACGCGTGATGGCCCCGTCCGTCTCTTCGACACCAAGGCAACCAAACTGAGTTTCTACGGCAATCATCGGCATATGAGAACGGTTGCAGATGTTTCCCCACACCTGCAACCCGAATTCTGACGATCCATCCCTTCATCTGGCCAAAAATATCCCGGAGCGCGAGGCAGAGCCTCGCAAAACTCCAAAGACTCGGCGCAAGGATTAGCCCAGCGCGTCGTTACAGCGCCCGCACACCCCCGGATGGGCGTGCAGGCCTACATCTGGCAGGATTTTCCAGCACCGCTGGCATTTGTCGCCTTGGGCTTTTTCGAACACCACAGCAACGCCTTCGATCTCCGGCACACGGAATGCCTCTGCCGGGGCCGGATCACCGGTTACAGCCAAACCCGACGTGATGCACATATCATCCACATCGAATGTCGCCAGCAGATCGCGGGTTTCCTGATCCTCGACATGCACAATCGGAGCGGCCTCAAGGCTGGAACCGATAACCTTGTCCTGCCGCTGAATTTCCAGCGCGGCAGTCACAGCGCGGCGCACGCGGCGGACTTTGGACATGCTGGCTTCCAGCTCTTCATGGCGCCAGTCGGCGGGTGTTTCAGGGAAATCCACCAGGTGGACCGAGCTGTCATCAGCCGGAAACCGTTCCAACCAGACCTCTTCCATGGTGAACACCAGAACCGGGGCCAACCATGTGGTCAGGCGGTGGAACAGAATGTCCAGCACGGTCCGCGCCGCGCGGCGGCGCAGGCTGTCCCCATCACAATAAAGCGCATCCTTGCGGACGTCGAAATAGAACGATGACAGGTCAACCGTGGCAAAGGTGAACACGGCACTGAACACGCCCTGGAAATCAAACGACGCATAGCCCTTGCGCACCTGCTCATCCAGATCGGCCAGACGGCTCAGCACCCAGCGCTCCAGACGCGGCATATCCTCGGGCGCGACACGGTCGGCTTCGGTAAAATCGGCAAGCGAGCCCAACATGAACCGCATGGTGTTACGCAGACGACGATAGCTGTCGGCGGTGCCTTTCAGGATCTCAGGCCCGATCCGCTGGTCGGCGGTATAGTCGGTCTGGGCCACCCAAAGGCGCAGGATATCAGCACCGTATTGCTTGACTACCTCCTCGGGCACGATGGTGTTACCCAGCGATTTGGACATCTTGTTGCCTTTGGCATCCAGCGTAAAGCCGTGGGTCACCACGTTCCGATATGGCGCACGTCCCTTGGTGCCGCAGGCCTGCAGCATCGAGGAATGGAACCATCCACGGTGCTGGTCGGTGCCCTCCATATAGACATCGGCAATACCGTCTTCGGTCCCGTCTTCACGATCGCGCAAAACGAAAGCGTGGGTCGAGCCCGAGTCGAACCACACGTCCAGAACGTCAAACACCTGATCATAGTCATCGGGGTTAACGATGCCGTCGAGGATCTTCTCTTTGAACCCGTCGGTGTACCAAATATCCGCGCCTTCCTGCTCGAACGCCGCCTTGATACGCGCGTTCAATTCCGCGTTGCGCAGCAGGTAATCCGCGTCGGTCGGCAGAGCGCCTTTCTTGGTGAAACAGGTCAGCGGCACGCCCCAGGCGCGCTGGCGCGATAGCACCCAGTCCGGGCGCGCCTCGATCATGGAATACAGGCGGTTACGACCGGTCTGAGGCGTCCATTTCACAAGCTCGTCGATGGACCGCAGGGCACGTTCGCGGATGGAGTCGCCCATCTCACCCATACCATCGTCCAGCTTGCGATCAACAGACGCAAACCACTGCGGTGTGTTACGGTAGATGATCGGCGCTTTCGAGCGCCACGAATGCGGATAGCTGTGCTTGATCTTGCCACGTGCCAGCAGCCCGCCAACCTCGGCCAGCTTGTCGATCACGGCCTTGTTGGCATCCCCTTCGCCGCCTTTACGGGACAGGATGTATTTGCCACCAAAGAACGGCAGATCGGTGCGGAACGAGCCGTCATCCATCACGTTGTAAGTGATGACCTGCTCCAGCATGCCCAGATCGCGATAAAGCTCGAATTCCTCCATCCCGTGTGACGGCGCGCAGTGGACGAAACCGGTGCCTTCCGTATCGGTCACAAACTCAGCAGCGCGGAAGTCACGGATATCGTCCCATTCGCCGTTGCCGCCCTCGGCCCCCGCCAGTGGGTGGGCCAACTGGATCTTGGCCAGATCTTCCTGCGTGACATCGCACAAACGGCGATACATCGAGTCGTCCAGACGCGCTCGTGCAAAGACATCAGCCGCGCGATCGTCGGCCAACAGATAACGCTCACCGATCCGCGCCCAGCATTCCTCGGGGCGGCCCGTCACTTCGTAGAGGCCGTACGAGATGTCGTCGCCATAAACCACGGCCTTGTTTGATGGCATGGTCCACGGCGTCGTGGTCCAGATCACAACATAGGCATTGTCCAGCGTCACGTCATCGGTGTTCACAACCTTGAATTTCACCCAGATGGTGAAGCTTTCTTTGTCGTGATACTCGACCTCGGCCTCTGCCAGAGCAGTTTTCTCGATGGGCGACCACATCACGGGTTTCGAGCCTTGATACAAAGTGCCGTTCATCAGGAACTTCATGAACTCGCCGGCGATCACCGCTTCGGCGTGATAATCCATAGTGATGTAAGGATCGGGCCAGTTGCCGGTGATGCCCAAACGCTTGAACTCTTCACGCTGGATGTCGATCCAGCCCTCGGCGAACTTGCGGCATTCCTGACGGAAGTCGACGATGTTCACCTCATCCTTGTTCTTGCCCTTCTTGCGGTACTGTTCCTCGATCTTCCATTCGATTGGCAGACCGTGGCAATCCCAGCCGGGTACATAGCGTGAATCGTAGCCCATCATCTGATGGGACCGCACGATCATGTCCTTGATTGTCTTGTTCAGCGCGTGACCAATATGCAGGTGGCCATTGGCGTAGGGGGGACCATCATGCAGAGTGAAGGGTTCACGGCCCTCTTTTTCGCGCAGGCGGTCATAAACGCCGATCTTTTCCCAACGCTCCAGCCATGCAGGCTCGCGCTTGGGCAGGCCTGCGCGCATCGGAAAATCGGTCTTGGGCAGGTTCAGCGTGTCTTTGTAGTCAGGTGTCACGGCGCACATTTGGGGCGTCCTCAGGATGTTCTGGTCGTGTGTGGATCGAAGCGGTCAGTGCGATAACTCAAGCACCTTTGCCCGGCGTCTCGCGATATCAGAGCGCCGGGGATATAATTCGAATAATGATGGCCAGACGGTCAAACATGGCCGCGCTTATAGGACGCCCACGCCTAATGGTCCAGAGGTTCTGACCCTTGCGACGAATGGCGCAACGTGGCCCAGCGATTGAGCCACGCGAGCCCCGCCAATGCCAGACCCAATGCCAACAGTGAAAAGACCCGGATCAGCCCGCCCAAACCGGCGATATCGATCAAAAATACCTTGGCAACGGCCAATCCAATCACGGCCAGCCCTGCCTTGCGCATAAGATCGGATCGACGTGCAAGCGACTGATAAAACAGACCTGCGCCGATCAATAAAAGCGCCATTGTATAAGTATATAGTTCAGGCTGAGTGACGCCGTTGCCTTCATACATGCCCCCTGCGCCTTGCCAGAGGTGCCGGATCGCCAGACCCAACCAGACCGCCATCAACACCACAGACAGGCCATAGCTGATCTGTTTCAGCAGCACAGGTGACGTCACAACGCGCCAGGCCGAAAAACCAATGGCGAGTGCGGGCAATAGGTAAGCGACGGCAAGCGTGTTCAGTACAGGCGGCCCAAGCACTGGTTCGGCAAACGGGTTGAGCAGCGGATTGCTATCTGACAACGCCTGCCCCAATCGAACCACGCCATGTGCCGCAAAAAAGGCCGCTAGCGCGTAGCGCAGGTAGTTCAGCTTACCGCCGAGCTTGAATCGTTGCACCTGTGCGAAGGCCAGCAGCAGCCAGATCACCGCCAGCAGCCCCAAGCCCCAGTGGCTGTTGGTAGCCCCGCCTTCCCCAAAGCCCTCCAGCCAACGCAGCAACAACAGAGACAGCAGTATGCCCGCCGTCGCCCAGGCTGCACTTTCAAGCAGTAAAGCAGCAATCGGACGATCGAGCGGCTTCAGCAAGACCCAACCCACAACAAAGCCGATGGCTGACACGGCATAGACCAGGATCATTTCGATCAACGGAGCGCTCTCGGCCCAGTCGAGCCCTGGGTCAAGCACCAACCGTACGGTCACAGTCAGAACACCCGCCCAGATGAACCAACTCATCGGCGGCAGCTCAAAGCGCCGGTCTAGCGCTGCAGCCACGACGACCATAACGACAAGCGCCATGGTAAGGGCAGCAGAGCTGAGCACGATGATGCAGGCGAAGCTGAGACAGGACAGCGCCGAGAGAGTTGCCAATGCCGCGCGCATTCGGTTCTCACCATCGGCACGCGCAAATTGCTCGGCCAGAACCACCTTTAGCGCGCCCAAAGCAATGGCGTGCAATGCCCACGTGTAGGCCCCGATCACTTCCGCAGGTTTCCAACCAACTTCAATTGCAATTGCTAGGGTCGGAGCAAAGATGGCCGCGCCACCTGCCCAGACCATCGCATAACGCCCGGCCTGAAATGATCGCCACGCCGCAAGCAGCGTAACCAAAGCACCCAAACCTACCAGCAGAGTAACGCTCCATGGATAATCCGCCTCGGCAGTCTCTGCGTATGTTTCGGCGAACTGGTACCAAACGCGCCCGCCGTCCAGCCCGTGCACCAGAACGAACCAAATCAGCCCAAGGGCAGGCAGCACTGTCAGATCCTGCAAAGCGCGCGCATCTTTGGCCCAAAGGATCAGACCCATGATCAGACCCATGAGCAGAATGACGCCAAGCCAGAACTCACTGATTGTATCCGGCCAATGTAGAGACAAAATCACCGAAGTGACGAGTACGGCACCAAAGGCAATACGCGTGGGAAACTCGGGCCACGGCTCCCCTTTACGGCGCCTGACGATCTCAGTGATCATCGGGCCGGTATGATTTGGCCAGATACGTCGCGCAGGGATTGCGATAGCGATAAATGCCAGCGCCGTTACGCAGGTCAGATACCCGGGCTCGGTTGAAGGTGAGGAGAGGACCAGCAGCAAGGCTGCTCCGTATGCGCCGACGAGTGTCAAAACCGAAATCCAAGCCCAACGTCTTACGGTATCGATGCCCAGCCCTAATACGGCGATGATAAAAAAATACCCGTACAGCCAGCTTGGATCATCCGAAGAACCACCGACGACAAAGGGGGCAGAGAAGGCTCCGATCAGGCCCACAGCAGCCAAAAGCGGCCCATGGAACCAGCCAAGCACAAGCCCGAACAGCGCGATGATAACCAGCCCGGCTAATGCAGTCTCGGGGCCGATCAGATCGTATAGTTGGCGGGCGGCCAGGATCCCTCCGAACAGGGTGACCAGACCAGCGCCTGAAAAGACCGACGGCAGATACGCGGTTGACGTATCTTCGTCGTCACCGAACCTGCGTCGGATAACTTCGCCCGCGCCGATCAGCAGTGCGCCAAAGGTGAGTGCAGCTATGACACGTGCCGTCGGAGGCAATAAACCGTTCTCGACCCCATATTGAACCAGAAATATCCCGGCCAATGCCAGCGACAGCGCTGAGACCGCATAGAACCAATTCTCGCGCAGCCACGCGCCCAGCGCAGCGAACTTTTCCTCTCGGAATACGATCGTGGCCGGAGGGTCGATCGCCTCAGCAGGTTGAAGCATCTCTGACGGGTCTGTATCCTTAGGCGAAGCAGCCTTGGCAGCGGCCCAGGGCGCGCGCCTGGGCGGTTCTGTTGTCGGCTTGAGATCAGGAATTTCGGATATCTCAGCGACACCATCAGGCAATTGTCCTGATAGCTGACGCTCCAGCTGTTCAACGCGCTTTCGCAGCCGCGACTGCCCAATCAAAAGCGCGATTATCGATACGGGAATGGCCAGAACGATCAAGCCAACAAGAACAAGCAAGGATTCCAACCGAAACCTCCGGGATGTTACGCGCTGAACCTATCGCGGAGCTTGTTGTGATTACAGTACGGAAATCCGCATGATTACCGTATGTTGCCCAGAAAACCTTCCTGGAACAGCGAAATGTCCGGACGTGCAAGCATCAGCCACAGGATCACCAGAGCTGCGGCAAAGGCGGGAATGCCACAGGCTAACCAGATGCCGAACAGTCGATAATATTCGGCAGGCAAGGTTGTGCCCGCTTCATCGGCCTGTCGTGCAAAGTCTCTCAACCTAAGCTGTATCCATACTACGGGCAGCCAGAACAGACCGGTCAGGATGTAAAGTAGCAGCGACAGTGCAATCCAGCCTTCCGTCAGAGACCAGCCCAATCGCCAGGCCAACAGCGCGCCAGTAATCGGTTGCAATATGACCGCTGTAGCAGTGAACAGCATATCGGCCAGCACAACTATTGCGGCCGTATGTGCAATGACCCGCGTATCCGCAGTTCGGTGCGCCATCATCATGAAAAAGGCAATCCCTGCCCCGGTGCCCAGCAGAACACACGCTCCGACCACGTGAAGCCATCGCAAGATCAGGTCCGGGTCCATCAGCGACTCTCTAGGATTGCACGCGCGATCAGTGACAACATCAGTGCTGGCAGTATCTTGACCATCGGGCCCAAAGGATCAAGCCAAAGCTCTGGCACCACTAACGTTGCGGCGACCAAATAGAAGACGGCAACGCCAGCCTGTGCTAAACAGGCGCGCGCAGCCCAAGGGCGCCAAAGTATTGCGAGGCCCAACACGATGTCGATCAACGACCAAAGCACCACGCTTGCCTTTGCAAACCCATGGGTCCAACCCGATTGCACGAGGATTTCGGCCGCTTTGGAAAGGCCCACTAAACCAAACACACCAGATAACAGCCAAAACAGGCTGAGAACCCCGACGACGACAGGCATAAGCAATGTCACCCGTGCTGTCAGCCTGTGCTCACGGGCGCAAACCAGCCCTTTGTAGATTTCTTCCAGCCCGGGCAAAGATCGTCCTGAGGCACGGCGATATGGTTCAGGGTTTCCGGTAACCCCCTGTTTCATAACTGTCATCGCCGTACTCCTCAGGGGCGATCGCCACCCAAGGTACCCCAGCAGATCAGCAACAAAGGCAACCGCATTTATCAGCGGCGGCGGCATTGCAATCGTTAATCGCGCACGCGAAAAGCCAAGCCAGCGCCGGGTTGCGGACAAGACTTGCGACAGAGAATGCGGTGTATCTTCTACCAAATCATAGCTGCCCGGCGCGAGTACACCGCGAATGGCGGCAACAATCGCCGCGCAAAGGTCATTCATTCCGACACATTGAACCGGGGTCTTCGCATACGCGATGGGCTGCACAATCGGAACAGCCGCCAGCATCCGCAGCAGCGCCGTGCCGCCATAGTCGCCTTGACCGATGACCAGCCCGGGTTTGAGGCACCATAAGGTCGCGCCGCTTGCGCGCAGTGCGGCATCGCCTTCGGCCTTGGTGCGCATGAAATCCGTCGACGCATCTGGCTCGGCCCCAATCGCCGATATCTGCACAATCGCAATACCGAGGTCGGCGCAGGCGTATCCCAGCGCTGCAATTGCAGTATGGTGAACGGCGTTCAGATCATCCTGTCCGCCATCCTGCAAAGCCCCCGCACAGTTCACCACCACATCGATTTGTTCCAGATGCGGCAACCAGCCCTCAGCAGATTTGAAATCGCGCAAATCACCCACGATCAGATCGACATCAGGCAGCGTCCGATCAGCGATCTTCGGGCTGCGCACAAGACCTCTCACCACGATGCCATTCGCCTTCAACGCATGAACCACGGCAGAACCGATGAAGCCATAGGCACCGGTTACCAATACAGTTTTTTCGCTAAGGGCTTCTGCCACAAGATGACCCGCGTCTGTTTTCGTTACCCTATCGGACCAGTGTTCAAGAACCAGTCCGATTGAACCAACTGCGACAAAGGCGCAGTTCAGGGATGAAAGAGTGACCCCACCCAAAAGGCGATGGCGGCCGCGGCACCTCCGATCAGCAGGGTTTCTCCACCCGACCTCCACCATGGCGCAAGCGACCAGCGGCTTTTCATGGCGCCAATTGCAAAGAATACACCTGCCGTCATCCAAGCCGATACGTTGAACGCATCCTCAAAGGACAGCAGAAATGGCAGCAACGGAATCATCCCGGCGACCAAGAAGGCAAAAAACGTCGCCATCGCGGCCTTTATGGGATGCGGATCAACGCTGCCCAACCCGTATTCGCCTTCGATCATCAAATCGATCCAGTTGTCATGGTTCGAGGTGATCTCATCCGTTGCCTCATCCAGCACACTGCCCGAAAGGCCCTTTTGTGCAAGGATTTCGCGGACTTCGTTGCGCTCTCCTTCCGGATACAGCCTGATGTGTTGCTCTTCTATGGCGCGGATGCGGTGGATATTATCAAGCTCTGCCTTGGTTCCCGAATAGTTCCCCGCCGCCATCGAAAACCCATCCGCCAGCACATTGGCCAAACCCAGTGCAACGATCACGAAGGGTGACAGCCCCGCCCCAGCCACTCCTGCAACAATGGCAAAGGTCGTCACCGAGCCATCGATGCCGCCATAGACCACATCACGCAACACACCACGCCCAGGCGGCGCGTTGATCCGTTGGGATATCTCTTGCTGGCTGTGGCCGTGGTCGGTCATGGCTGGCTCCATCCGCTTTATGCGGGACGGCGCCGGCTAAGACATTGCGCCAGATCAAGTCTTGGAAAACAGCCCGCTGAGCGCGCGTTTGATCATGCCTCGGGTCGAAGGCTTGTGGCGCTTCGAGAAAGGCAGAGGTCGGCAGACCTCCATCGCGGCAACGCCCACGCGAGCGGTGAGTGCGCCGTTGACCAGCCCTTCGCCAAATCGACGTGACAATTTGCTAAGAACCGAACCGCCCAGGATCGGCTCCAGCAGGTCATCCCCCACCGCCACTGCGCCGGTTGCGACCAGGTGCACGAATACCGCACGGGTCAGCCGCCAGCTGCCCAAAAACCCAGCTCGCCCGCCATAGATCTCGGCAATACGTCGGATCATTCGCAATGAGCTTGCCAGCGCGGTAGCGACATCGGCAAGCGCTAAAGGCACCAGAGCGGTAACCGTTGCGACCTGTCTGGCTGCCGCTTCAACCTCGCGGCTAGCGGCGGCATCTAGCGGGGCTAACAGTTCGTCTTCGGCCAGTGTCAGCAAGGTTGCGGCGTCGAATTGTTCGCCAATCCGTTCCTTCAACCGGTCTCGGCCCCAGCGGGTTTCATCGCGCCCACTGTAGAATGTAATCAGGCGATTGGTAACGGTTCGGGCCTGCGACAGGTCCTCATCCGCCAACGCAGCATCGGCGGCGCGGCGCAGGCCATCTACGCGCGAAAGACGGCTGATTGCAGCCAACTCGCGCAGCGCGATTATCAAGACAACCAGCAGAAGCGCTGCGATCAATCCGGTAACAATCCAGCCCAGAACCGGCGCGCGTTCCAGCAGAGAGAAGGCAAAATCCCACGCAGCGACCGAAATCACAGCCCCTACGACCGCAAGAGCCAAACCCCAAAACCAGCGCGACAAAGCCGAAGGTCTCCGCGCTGCAAATCGAACAGCCGCTTGCATCGCTTGCCCCTGCGGAGGCGTGAGATCGGGCACCGGCGGCGCGGTTGAAACATCGGCTGCCGGGGTGTCATCTTCCAGATCAATCAGGACCGGACCTTTAGCCATCGCCCTTCTCCTCGCGTGTCCAGACATATTTGATATCGGGCAGGTTTTCGTCATTTTCAGAGCCATCGCCGCGCGCGACCTCTACAAACCCGTTGCGTTCGTAGAAGCGGCAGGCTGGGTGGTTGGCCTGAAACGCATACAAGCTGAGCGTAGGGCGCTGTGCTTTCGCATGATCAAGCAGTCGTCGCCCGATCCCCCGCCCTCGGGCCTCCGCTGCCAGATAGAGCGACTGTACCTCGTCACCGTTCAATGCCAAAAACCCGGCCACCCGCCCCTGCAGTTCGACGACCGTGACCCAGCCCAGATCGATCATGCGGCCGCAAAACGCGATGGTTTCAGCCTCGGAATGCAGTTCCGGCATCCAGTCGTTGTCGCGCGCGAACCCGTGCAGAATTGCGCCTGTTGTACCGGCATCGGTACTGCGCGCCGAGCGAAGGATCACGCTCAAAGCCGGTCTCCGATCAAAAACTGTACGGCCCTGTCCAGCCGAATATGCGGAGGGCCATCGCCGGGGTTCAAGGTCAGATGCGCGGGGGCGAATGCCATGAAGCCGTAATCTTCGCCCAGCCAACCTTCGGCACCATTGCGCGCAGGGCCTAGCAGGTGGGCAGGGTCTTCTGGTAAATCGCCCGGATAGAATGCAGCCTGTTTGCCGCTGTCCAATAGCGTGCCACGTACACAAGGCAGTTCGGCGCCATTATGGCTGCGCAACTCTTCCGTTGTGGTGCGAAGCGAGGCCAGCGACAGCGCAGCAGTCTCGGCCCCGGCAAAGCTGGCACGATCACGGGCCTCGCGGGTCAGGGCCTCGATGATCGCCGTCAATCGCGAATGCTGCAGGTGATGCAGATGATCCGCTTTTGTAGCGGCAAAGAGGATGCGTTCGACCCGTTTGCCCAGTAGCAGCCTGTTGAGCCACGCATTGCGACCGGGACGGAAGGCCGACAGGATATCGACCATCGCACGGCGCATATCTTCAACCGCTTGCGGGCCTTTGTGGATCGCACCCAGCGCATCGACCAGTACGATCTGTCGGTCGATCCGCGCAAAATGATCGCGGAAGAAAGGTTTGACGACTTGCGATTTATAAGCCTCATAGCGCCGCTCCATCTCGCGGTGCAGTGAACGGCGGCGTGACGCTTCGGACACTAGCAATGGCGCGAAGGTCAGCACGGGGGAGCCGGCGAGATCTCCGGGCAGAAGGAACCGACCCGGTGTGCAGTCATAGAATCCGGCCTCGCGCGCAGCGTTCAGATAGTCGGTGAAACAGCGGGCAAGGTCCTGCGCCTGCGGCTCGTCATGTGGCGCCGTTGGATCGGCTGACTGAGCTTTGGCCAGAAATGCCTCGGCCAGCGGGCGGTTGGATATGTGCTCCAGCGTGCCTCGTGACCAGTCTTCATAGGATTTGTCCAGCAGGGCCAAATCCAGTAGCCACTCCCCCGGATAGTCAACGATGTCCAGATGCAGCGTGCGTGGGCCTTGTAGTCCTGACAACAGACCTGCGGGCTGGACTTTGAAGGACAGACGCAGTTCGGACACCGCGCGCGTGCTGTCCGGCCAGTGCGGCGTAGGTCCGGTAAGCGCGGACAGGTGGTTTTCGAAATCAAACCGGGGCACGGTATCGTCGGGCTGCGGCTGTAAATAGCTGGCGGTTAACCGCCCTTCCTGCTGCGCGATTAGGCCGGTCATGCGACCGCGATCCAGCAGGTTGGCCACCAGCGACGTGATGAACACAGTCTTGCCTGACCGCGCCAATCCCGTGACGCCCAGCCGGATGACCGGTTCAAAGAAGGTCTCGGATACGCGGTCGCCCACGGATTCGACTCCGCGCACCAGACTGTCTGCCAAGGATGAGATGACCAAGCCGTCGCCCCGCAATTATCGTTTGTGCCAAGATAGGTAGCGGTTGCGGCACATGCCAGAGCTTTCACCCCTCTTGCCCGTCCGCGCAAGGCGCGATACCAGCGGCGCATGCCCAGATACGCGCTGAAAGTTGAATACCAAGGGGAACCGTTCGCCGGATGGCAGCGGCAGAAAGAGCTGCCTTCGGTTCAGGGTGCGATTGAGACTGCGCTGTCGCGGATCGAACCCGGTGAGCATACCATTGCCGCCGCTGGTCGCACGGATGCAGGCGTACACGCGCTTGGGCAAGTGGCCCATTGCGATCTGGCTAAAGAGTGGGACCCGTTCCGCTTGTCGGAGGCGCTGAATTACCACCTTAAGCCACAGCCTGTCGCGATCATCAAAGCCGCGCGGGTGGATGATGACTGGCATGCACGGTTCTCGGCACTCGAGCGGCAATATCTGTTCCGCGTTCTGATGCGTCGTGCGCCTGCGACCCATGATCGGGGACAGGTCTGGCAAATCAACCATATGCTGGACGTTGCGGCAATGCAGGCTGCGTCGGATATGCTGATCGGACGGCATGATTTCACAACCTTCAGGTCCTCCATCTGTCAGGCGGCCAGCCCGGTCAAAACGCTGGACGAGTTGCGGGTCGAGCGGGTTGAGGGCTTCTCGGGCCCCGAAATCCATTTCCACGTCAGCGCCCGGTCTTTCTTGCACAATCAGGTGCGCAGCTTTGTTGGCACGTTAGAGCGTGTGGGGGCCGGGGCATGGACACCTGAAGATGTGCGTTCAGCGCTCGAGGCGGTTAATCGCGCGGCCTGTGGGCCGGTTTGCCCGCCGCAGGGTCTCTATCTTGCGCGGGTTGGATATCCTGAACCGGTGTTTGGTTAATATTACAAAGCCCGCATCAACAGCCCGCTGGCAATCACTGCGATGATAAGACCCGCAATCAGTTCGATGGTCGGGGCCAGCACCGACGCAAAGCGAGTGGCCGAGGCAGAGGCCAGCAACCCACCGCGCAGTCCAAAAGAGGTCCAGCCGACAAGAGTAGTAATGGTTGCGGTGCCCAGCGCCATGGCGAAAGCCCCGGCTATGCCGACCACTGCGATGCCCATTTGCCATGTCAGGATCAGCACAAACAATGCTCCGGTACAGGGGCGTGCGGCTATGCCCGCGATCAGGATCAATGCCTCGCGCAGGCTACCGACCTGAGCGACCTCTTCCGCAGTCGGGCCATGGCGGTGACCGCAATCCGAACATACCTCGTGTTCGTGGTGATGGTGATCATGGTGGTGGTCGTGCACATGATGCTGGTGGTCGTGCTGGTGCGATGCATGGGACTTGTGACGCCGCGCAAAGCTGCGAATGGCGCGAAAGACCAGCCACAGGCCAATTGCCGCAATTGCACCATAGCTAATCGGTGCCATCACCTGTTCGGTCGTACCCACTAGCGACTCACGCGACATCTGAAACACCAACACGCCCGCGTAGACCAATACGACCGCAGTGACCGCTTGCCCCAGGCTCGAGAGGACGCTGATGGCAGAAAGGCGCCAGAACGCGACGCGGCGGCCCAGGCCGTACCCCCCGATCAGAACCTTGCCATGGCCCGGTCCGATGGCATGAAAAAAGCCGTAGGCAAAACAAACAGTCAGCAGGGTCGCAACCGCCTCAGGCTGTTCGGCGCGCGCCGCGCGCAATGCACGGGCGATCTGGTTCTGAAATTCCCGCTGCTCTCCAGCGGCCCAGGCGGCCAAGTGATCAAAACCACCGCTACCCCAAAACCAGAGCAATACTCCGCAGGCAATGGCAACAGGTACGATCAGGTATTTGGACATGAAAGTCTAATCTCGCTTGCAAATTTCTCACCAACCAGAGGGATGTCGTTCTCCTCGAGATCATAGTCGGCATCAAGCGATTGCAGGAATGCCTGCATCTGGGCCAATTCTGCATCGATATCCGGATCGGTGCGCTCGATATTGCACGCCAAGGGCCCCGAAACCGTAACAGGGCGGGTAATCTCATACGCCGTGTAAAAACTCTCATCAAACGCCTTGATAGACAGATCGTTTGCCGGAACCGGGGCCCCTTCGACCTCACGCAGATGTGTGGTGACGATGCGCGCGTCCTCGGTTGTGGCTTTCGGCTCAAGGGGGCCGGATAGTGGGATCACAGTTTCACCCATCCGGATGACCAGATCGCCGTTATACCCTTCGATCCATTGTGCGTCGAAACCCGATAAATGCTTTTCTTCCGCTTCGGTCAAAATGCCATCGCCGTCCTGATCAACGCGATATTCTTCCAGCAGCAGTAATGAATAGAACTCATCATAAGCCCATGTCACCTGCACATGAGTCAGGTTGCCCGCCTCGTCGACAACAAACTCTAACCCCGTGTCAATGAAAACATGTGGGTGAGCCAATGCCGGAACCGGCAGGCAGCATGTCAGAGTAAAAGCAAGCCAACGCATGACCAGAAGATAGGGTGCGTATCGGGTATGGGCAATCTGATAACGCATCACAGCGCAGTTTCTCGCCACTTTAGCCGGGTGGGAACAACACAAGCGTTTGCAATGCGGTTCCCACCGATCCCTGCGTGTCAAACAGGACCGACTGCGACATACCGATGCCCGAAGGTTGCCAGTGCGAGATTGAGTCAGAGGCCAGCCAATCCGAGACGGGCTCTCGATGAATCTGCACCGTCAGGTCGGTGTTCATAAAGCCCATCTCAGACGTTGGGGCGTTCCAGGATATGCCATTGCCGCAATCGGCGAGCGGGCAAAGTGCCTGAATCGGCGATGGGTCCTCGCCCTCTAACAAGGGTGGCGTTCGCATCCAGACCGTTTTTGGACCAGCCCCCTGATTGCCGCCTTTTGGATAGCCGATCTGGGAATGATGCGCGAAACCGCGCAGGTCATGACGCATTTCACCAATTGGGAATGGGCCGTCCACCATATCCTCGATGTGTGGCGCGGGTAGGTCGACATTGGGCATAGCCCCGAGCTCCTTGCGCACCATATGCATCGTCGTTGCGGTGGCACACAGCGTATCGTCCAAATCATGCACAGTGCCTCGGGTGGTCGCGAGCGTTTTTGTATGCCGTGTGGTTTCCGCCGCGACCCGAAGCCCAGCCAAAGGTAAGGGGCGCAACAGATCGACTGTCAGCCGGGTCAGCACCTTCTCAGGACCAATTTCGGCTTCTGCGGCCCGAACGATCAGGCCGCTGACGGGGCCTGCATGGCAGTGATCGGCAGACCAGGGCCCGCGCGCCGGATCATTGCCGACGAACACGCCCTGCGCATTCTGGTGAAAATACGCCTGCCCCAGCACATCCAATGTCATCGCTCAGACTTTTTCCTGCGTGTATTTCTTCAACTCGGCCCGTGCGACCTGTCGGCGATGCACAGCGTCCGGCCCATCCGCCAGTCGCAGGGTGCGTACATGTGTCCACGCATTGGCCAATGGCGTATCCTGACTGATGCCTTGCGCACCGAACATCTGTACGGCCTCATCAATCACCTTCAACGCAACCTTGGGGGCGACGACCTTGATCTGGCTGATCCATGGGGCCGCCGCCCGTGCGTCGCCTTGATCCATATACCAAGCCGCCTTCAGGCAGAGCAGACGAGCCATCTCGATCTCCATCCGGCATTCGGCGATAATGTCGTAGTTTGCGCCAAGCTGAGCCAACTTCTTGCCAAACGCCTCGCGCTGCAGGGATCGTTTGCACATCTGCTCTAACGCAGCTTCAGCCTGACCGATTGCGCGCATGCAATGGTGAATGCGACCGGGTCCAAGACGACCTTGAGCAATCTCAAACCCGCGCCCTTCGCCCAGCAGCATGTTTTCGGCCGGGACCCGGACATCTGAGAATCGGATATGCATGTGACCATGGGGGGCGTCGTCGTGGCCATAGACCTCCATCGGACGCAATACCTCGATCCCCGGCGCATCTGCTGGCACAACGATCATGGATTGACGCTGGTGTTTGGGCAAGTCTTCTCCGCCGGTTTTGACCATCACGATATAAACCTTGCAGCGTGGATCACCCGCGCCCGAAGACCACCATTTCTCGCCGTTCAGTACGTAGTCGCTCCCATCCCGCATACAGGACATAGAGATATTGGTGGCATCGGATGAGGCCACATCGGGTTCGGTCATCAAGTATGCAGACCGAATTTGCCCATCAAGCAGCGGCTTCAACCATTGCTCTTTCATCGGATCAGAGCCGTAGCGTTCAAAGACCTCCATGTTGCCAGTATCGGGGGCCGAGCAGTTGAACACCTCGGCCCCTAAGGGGGTTTTGCCCATCTCCTCGGCAAAATAGGCATATTCAACTGTGCTGAGACCGAAGCCCCTTTCGCTGTCCGTCAGCCAGAAGTTCCATAGGCCAGCCGCCTTGGCCTTATCTTTGAGCCCTTCGAGGATTTCGCTCTGGCGTTCGGTATATTGCCAGCGATCACCTTTGCTGATCTCGGCCTGGTATTCCTCTTCCAGCGGCATGACCTCATCACGGATCATATCCGCAACACGCTGCAGTAGAGCGCGATTTTCCTCGCGCAATCCGAATGTCATGGTCATGCCAAACCCTCTTTCTGGCACCAAATCGTGCCTTCGCCTGTATCTGAGGATGGCTTAGCAGCTATGACGCTGTCCAGTTGAGTGACGGAACGTCACTCCGGCAAATTTCAACGACGCTGGTCACTCGATGTTGCTGAACGCGTGAGTACCCGTTCGCCGGATTTGGCAGAACAAACAAACGCTGCTCAGCGCGCAGTTTCCTACGGTGCCAGAATCCAATTGCCGTCCGCGGTTCTGCAGCGTCGAGTTCTGATGTCACGTGCTTGTTCAGCGCCTTCAGGCTGCACAACGTGCTGGAGAATCACGCAATTGTCCTGAATGCTCTGCACCCGGATCGTCCCTTTTGAACCGGTGTCCTGATTAAGCCACGCCCGTTCCTGCCCTATGGATGGGGACCCGGATGACAACAACGCGTTGGATGTAGCGTTCACAACTTCGAAATCAGCAGGGCTCAGCCCCATTTCCGCGATGATTCGAGAAAGCGGTTTGGCCTGAGCAAACTCACCGGTTCCAAGGAATAAGGTGGCAGCTAGCGCCGTGCAGACAAATGCTTTCATAATGGGGCCTCACGGATTTGAATGAATTTCACGCTCATAAATATACCTCTATGCGTGTGCGGCCAAGCCCAACGTAGCCACCTTCAAATTATCCCGAACAAACCTATCGCAATGCAGGTGCTAGGTCCGCCCGCCAGTTCGCCTCATATTGGCCTCAGACGAACCAGAGGCATTTGATGACACATCCGAAATACTATGCGCCAACGGGCGGGCACCCGGGGCAAGAGCAGTTGCTGACCGACCGCGCCATGTTCACCGATGCCTATGCGGTGATCCCGAAAGGCACAATGCGCGACATCGTCACCAGCTTTCTGCCCTTTTGGGAGGGCACGCGCCTGTGGGTATTGTCACGACCTCTGAGCGGATTTGCCGAAACCTTTTCGCAATACATCATGGAAGTGCAACCCGGCGGCGGCAGCGATGCGCCGGAAACCGATCCCAACGCGCAAGGTGTAATTTTTGTGGTCGAAGGTTCCGTAACGCTGACATTGAACGAAGCAACTCATGTTCTGGAAACTGGCGGATATGCCTATATTCCACCGGGCAACGACTGGACGCTGCACAATCAGGGCGATGGCATCGCCCGTTTTCATTGGGTACGCAAAGCCTATCAAGCAGTGCCCGGCCTGCCCGCCCCAGACCCAATCATTACCAACGAGCGCGATGTGACACCCGTCGAGATGCCCGGAACAGAGGGGCGTTGGTCTACCACTCGATTCACCGATCCACAGGACCTGCGCCACGACATGCATGTCAATATTGTCAATTTCGAACCCGGCGGCGTGATCCCATTTATGGAGACTCACGTGATGGAGCACGGTCTCTACGTGCTGGAAGGGAAGGCAGTGTATCGGCTTAACCAAGATTGGGTCGAGGTCGAGGCAGGTGATTATATGTGGCTGCGCGCCTTCTGCCCCCAGGCCTGTTACGCGGGGGGGCCGGGGCGGTTTCGCTATCTGCTCTACAAGGATGTGAACCGGCATATGCCATTGTCCTTGCCCGCGCGTTAACGGATGATCTCTGCTTGGCCGAGGCAAGTTTCACAAAGGGGTTCACAGAATCACTGGAATCTGATGAAATTACATGAGTTTTCAGCACTGGAGATTGTTCGATGTTACTGCGCGGTACGATGATTGCACTGGTTGCCACCCTTGGCCTTTCGGCTTTCAATGCCGCCCCGGTCGCCGCCAAGGAAGAAACCAAATCCGTTTTTGTCATGAGCCGCACTTGGGCGGTGACGCAGGTCTCGGACGCGCCGGTGGTTTATCGGGCCACGCGGGACAACAACAATCTGAACCCTTTTGGCCCGCCACCCCGTTTGCGCACCATCCAGGCCATGGCCGCGATTCAGAAAGCCACCGGGTGTCGGGCGATCTATTCCAGCATGTATCAGAACATCTCGGGCCAGTTCTTTTCACAGGTCAGCTGTAACTGAAATTGGTACAATACTTTGATTGAGATCGCCTGATCTGCCTGCCATAGCTAGCGCATGAAACTCGCGATCAACGGATTCGGCCGCATCGGCCGCACTATTCTGCGCCAGATCCTAAGCCTGCCGCAACATTCGGATATCGAGCTGGTGCTGATCAATGATATCGCACCGCTTGAAACCTGTGCTTATCTGTTCAAATACGACAGCACGTTCGGTCCCTATCAGGGCGCGGTCACGACCGAAGACGAGGCGCTGAATATTGATGGCCGCGCAATTCCCATGTCTCACAGCGCTGATCTAGCGCAGGTGGATTTGGCCGGCGTTGATGTCATGCTGGATTGCACCGGTATCGCGCGCACATCCGATGTGGCCTGCCGGGGGCTGAGCGCAGGTGCGGGCAAAATCCTGATCTCTGGGCCGTCACCCGCAGCAGAACTGACGGTGGTTCTGGGGGCAAACGAAGATCAATTGGGCAATGCCCAGATCGTTTCAAATGCATCTTGCACGACCAATGGTCTGGCCCCGCTGGTCAAGCTGATCGATGAAATTGGCGGTCTGGTCTCCGGCCATATGACCACGATCCATTGTTACACCAACAGCCAGCCGATGGTTGACGCACCGCGCGGCGATCTGGCCCGCTCGCGGGCTGGGGCGTTGTCGATGGTGCCCACAACCTCTAGCGCCACGCATTTGATTGATGTCGTCTTACCAGAATTGGCCGGTCGTATGTCAGGGGCTGCGGTGCGTGTTCCAACGGCCAGTGTCTCAGCCGTTGATCTGGTCGCCACGCTTGAACGTGGCATGAGTGCCGAAGAGTTCGACCATGCGCTCCGCAATGCCGTTGAAGCCTCTGTCGTGTTGGGTTGGACCGATCTGCCGCTGGTCTCGTCCGACCTGCGATCACGCCCCGAGTCATTGGTTCTGGCCGGGCCCGAGACTCGGATGATCGGTGAAAACCAGATCCGGGTCTTTGGCTGGTATGACAATGAATGGGGGTTCTCGGCCCGCATGCTGGACGTTGCGCGCCTGATGGCCCAAGCGCAGTGACCGCAGCGCTAATGCGCGCTGCGGAATTGTTCATCAATCAGTCGTGGGGCAAGCTGCCGGCACCGTGACCAGCCATGCCACCTGAAACCTCTTCGGTCGATTCTTCAGCCAGTTCTTCCGGCAAGATCAGGTTCAGTACAATTGCAATCAGCGCAGCAGGCAGCAGGCCACTGGTCATCAGAATGCGCAGCGTATCCGGCAGGTGTTGAACTGCGCCGGGCTCTAACTGCAGACCAAGACCGATCGACAAAGAGATCGCGAAGATCACCATATTACGACGGTTCCAATCCACGTCCGACAGCATCGAGATACCAGCCGCGACCACCATCCCGAACATAACGATCACACCGCCACCCAACACTTCGATCGGGACGGTCCGAATAATGGCCCCGACCTTGGGCACAAGGCCGCACAGGATCAGGAAAATGGCACCGCAGGTCACGACATGGCGGCTCATCACGCCTGTCATCGCGATCAAGCCGACATTCTGGCTGAACGAAGTATTGGGAAAACCGCCGAACATGCCGGCAACGGCGGTACCGAATCCATCTGCATAGGTAGCACCGGCGATCTCCTTGTCGGTTGCTTCGCGACCTGCACCCCCCTTGGTGATACCCGATACGTCCCCGACGGTCTCGATGGCCGAAACGAATGACATCAGACAAAAGCCGATTACCGCGGCGAGAGAGAACTCAAACCCATATTTAAACGGCACGGGCAAAGCAAAGGCAGAGGCACGTGACCAGCTTGTGCCAATGGCCTCAAACGTCACCATGCCGACCATCAGGGCATAGATGTAACCAATCGCCAAACCGACCAGTACGGCAGACACCGACAGCATACCGCGCGCAAAGAACTTGAGGCCCAATGTCACAAAAACCACAACTAATGCTGCCGACCAGTTTAGCAGCGATCCATACTCGGGAGTTCCAATCGCAGGCACGCCACCAGCGGCATATTGTATGCCGACCTTGACCAACGCCAACCCGATCATGGTCACGACAAGCCCGGTCACCAGCGGTGGCAGCGCAAAGCGTATCTTGCCGATGAAGAGACCAAGAAAGGCGTGAAACAGGCCGCCAACCAGGACGCCGCAAAACAGCGCCCCTAAGGCATCCACGCCTTTTCCGGCGACCAGAGGGATCATGATGGGTAGGAACGCAAAGCTCGTCCCCTGTACAATCGGCAGACCCGCCCCAACCGGGCCCAGTGTGACGGTCTGCAGCAAGGTCGCCAACCCCGCGAACAGCATCGACATCTGGATCAGGTACAGCAGTTCGGGAAAATCCGGGGAGTTCGACCCAAATCCAAACCCGGCTGCCCCCGCCACGATGATGGCTGGGGTGACGTTCGAGACGAACATCGCCAGAACGTGCTGAATGCCGAGCGGTATCGCCTTGTGCAAAGCGGGGGTGTAGTTCGGATCCCGAAGCTGTTCGGGCGTCCCTATCGAAGTTTCAGCCATGATCTCAATGTCCTCCCTAAGATCCTATGGGGTTCTTACCGCTTCTCCGGCGGTTTCGGTTCTGGTTTCAGCGATCGACCACCTCGTACGGTGAGCTGAACCAGTGTTCCTCCAAGTTCGGGCCGTCTCCGATCCGATCAACCACGGCGAACAAGCCGGGCGCATGCAGAGGTGTCAGAACCCCGTGCCATGTTCCCAGGTGATAGTTCACCGCCTGTCCGGGCTGTGTAAAGAACGCGCGAGGCTGCCCCGGTTGCCCTCCTTCATCCGGGGCGACGATCACCAGAAAGGGCTGATGGGTCATCGGAATGAACGCCTGGCTGCCATCGGGATGACGCTCGACCATTTCCAGCTGATAAGGCAACGCGCGGGGGTTGGCGTTGAACAGGCTGATACCCGCGCGAGCACCACTGAAATCCAGTTTAGCCCGGTCGTGATACCGCCCGCACTGGCCCTGATTGATGATCTTGTCGGGCTCACCTGAGATATCGATCAGATCACCAAACGGCGCGAAAGCCTCAGCCGAGATCGGTTCAGCGACAATCCGAGTCATGAGGGCAGCACATCGCGCAAGCGGAATTCTGCGATCCGCTCGACCTGTCGGCAGGCCTCGGCAAACTCGGCATCGCGATCCTGTTCGATGCGCCGCTGGAACGCACTCAGGATCGAGGCTTTGTTGTGGTCCCGCACTGCAATGATGAACGGGAAGCCGAATTTTTCCGTATAGCGCTGGTTCAGTTCGGTGAAACTGGCGCGTTGCTCGTCCGTCAGCGCATCCAGCCCTGCCGAGGCTTGCTCGGACGTGCTTTCCTGTGTCAGCCGCTTGGCCTGCGCCAGTTTGCCTGCCAGATCGGGGTGAGCTGTCAAAACACCCAGTCGTTCCTCGTCCGAGGCGGACCGGAACATGCGGGACAGAGCATTGTGCAATCCACCCGCCGTGTCATGCGCCGCACCCAATTCCAGATCATAGGCACGCTCAGCGATCCACACCGAGTGCTCGAAGATACCACCGTAAGCGGAAACAAATTCATCGCGGCCCATCTGCGAGGGTTTTGGATACACAACCGATGGGTGCGTTTCAGCCCAGTGTTCTGCTATCTGCAACCGCGTCGCGAACCACACGTCCGAGTATCCGCGCGCGTATTCCAGAAATCGTTTTAGTGCCATAACACGACCCGGTCGCCCGATCAGGCGACAGTGCAAGCCGATCGACAGCATCTTGGGCGCGCCAGATTCGCCTTCCGCATAAAGCGCGTCGAAGCTGTCTTTCAGGTAGGAATAGAACTGGGCTCCGGCATTGAACCCCTGCGGCGTTGCAAAGCGCATATCGTTGCAGTCCAGCGTGTAGGGTACAATCAACTGATCCCGACCCCCGGTCTGCATCCAGTATGGAAGATCGTCTGCATAGGTATCGGCGACATAGGCAAAGCCGCCTTCCTCGGCGACCAGACGCACAGTGTTGTCCGAACAGCGCCCGGTGTACCAGCCGCGCGGGCGATCCCCCACGACCTCGGTATGCAGGCGGATCGCCTCGGCGATCTGGGCGCGCTCTTCGGCCTCGGGCATGTCCTTGTGCTCGACCCATTTCAGGCCATGGCTGGCAATCTCCCACCCTGCGGATTTCATCGCGGCGACCTGATCCGGCGAGCGCGCCAAAGCCGTCGCCACACCGTAGACAGTGATTGGAAGATCTTTCATCAGCCGATGCAAGCGCCAGAACCCGGCCCGCGAGCCGTATTCATAGATCGATTCCATGTTCCAGTGTCGCTGGCCCGGCCACTGCGCCGCCCCGACAATCTCGGACAAGAACGCCTCAGACGCGGCATCCCCGTGCAAAACACAATTCTCGCCACCCTCTTCGTAGTTCAACACGATCTGAACAGCCAGTTTCGCCCCACCGGGCCACGCGGCATCAGGCGGGTTGGCTCCGTATCCGATCATGTCGCGGGGGTAACGAGGCGGCTGCATAGGGTCTTCCAGTCAGATTAAGTGTTTCCACAGCTTTACCCCAGAAACGTGGGATTGATTATCAAATCAATCCGAATACTGCTTCCGATTCTTTCGGCATTTCCACCGTTTTGCGGAGTACCCAGACTGTGGCACACCAAACGAAACACATAGGAGAGACCTTTGGCTGGCTATCTGACGACCCATGTTCTGGACACCGCACGCGGCTGCCCCGCCGAAGGTCTGAAAATCGCGCTTAATGCGGTGTCGGGAAATTCGCACCGCAAACTGGTCGAGATGGAAACCAACGCGGATGGACGCACCAATGGTCCGATCCTGCCGCAAGCGGATTTCAAGACCGGGACTTACGAGCTGATCTTCTTTGCCGGGGATTACCTACGGGCAACCGGACAGGATGGGGATGACCCACTGTTTCTGGATCAAGTTCCAATCCGTTTTGGCATGTCTGATGCAGAAGCGCACTACCATGTGCCGCTACTACTGTCGCCTTACGGCTATTCGACCTATCGCGGCAGCTAACCTCAGGTTTCGGTGCTGCGTACCACCTTGCCGATCCGGCCAATCATGAAATCCATGAACAACCGCGCCTTAGGGTCTTGGTGACGGCGATGTGTGTACAAGCAGGCCATTTGCACCGGTACCGGAGGCGTTTGCACCGCCACCGGGATCAACCGCCCTGCCTTCAGATGCTCAGACACCTCAAAGGTGGGTTTCATGGCAATCCCCTGCCCTGACAAAGCCCAATCGGTCAGAACATCCCCATCGTCGCATTCATAGCGGCCCGACACCGCGAACCGTTTCGGACCGTCTGGCGTTTCCAGCATCCACTGAAATTCAGTCGCGCCCGGAAAGCGCAGATTCAGGCACTCATGTTTACCTGAAATCAGATCCGCACCAGTTTCCGGCATTCCCCGCTGTTTCACGTAATCGGGTGCTGCGCACAATACGCGCTGGCAGTCTGCGATCTTTCGAATACGCAGAGTGCTGTCCTCGGGCTGGCCGATGAAAAAGGCCAGATCCAGCCCCTCGGTGGTCAGATCAACCGATCGGTCCGTCAGCCTGAGGCGAACGTCAATCTCAGGATATTCTGACAGAAAATCAGGCACATGAGGTGCCAACAACCGGCGCCCCACCCCCAAAGGTGCGGCCACAAACAATGATCCTCGGGGGGCTTCGGTCAGATGCGTTACCTGAGCCTCGGCCTCATCCACTGCATCCAGAACCGCGACCGCTCCGGGGTAGAATGCCCGGCCCTGTTCGGTCGGTGTCAGGTTGCGGGTGGTCCGCTGAAACAGGCGCACGCCCAAATGATCCTCAAGCTGAGAAATCCGTGCCGAAGTCACCGCGGGCGAGATACGCATATCCCGCCCGGCGGCAGACATGCTGCCCAAATCATAAACCCGGACAAAGGTGCGAATGTTGTCGAGATAGGACATCTTATCGTTTTTTTTGATACAGTTTGACAATATACGGGAATACCGAAGAAAAGCCCGTTTGCCTAGTGTGGCGGCAACTTATCGGAGACCTCATCGATGTACGACTTCGCCGTTTTCTGGGATTGGATTGGTTTTGGCGTGCGCTGGCTGCATGTCATCACCGCAATCGCCTGGATCGGATCATCCTTCTACTTCATCGCGCTGGACCTTGGCCTGAACCGCGACATCCCCGGACCTGCGGACGGTGAGGAATGGCAAGTTCATGGCGGCGGCTTCTATCACATACAGAAATATCTGGTCGCGCCAGAGCGCATGCCGGACCACCTGACATGGTTCAAATGGGAAAGCTATGCCACATGGCTCAGCGGTGCTGCGCTTTTGATGATCGTCTACTGGGTGGGCGGAGAGCTATATCTGATCGACGCCCAAAAGGCCGATCTGGCATTGTGGCAGGGCATCCTGATCTCTGCCGCGTCGCTGACTGTCGGCTGGCTGGTCTATGATTTCCTCTGCAAATCAGGTCTTGGCGAACGTCCGACGTTGCTTATGGTTCTGCTGTTCATGCTGCTGGTGGCGATGGGCTGGGGCTACAATCAGATTTTCACTGGCCGGGCGATGATGCTGCATCTGGGGGCCTTCACGGCCACGATCATGACGGCAAACGTGTTTTTCATCATCATGCCAAACCAACGCATCGTGGTGGGTGATCTAAAAAACGGACGCACACCTGATCCAAAATACGGCAAGATTGCCAAGCTGCGTTCGACCCACAACAATTATCTGACCTTGCCCGTCGTATTCCTGATGCTGTCGAACCACTACCCGCTGGCCTTTGCCACCGAGTACAACTGGATCATCGCAGCGCTGGTCTTCCTGATGGGCGTCACGATCCGCCACTATTTCAACACCCGCCACGCGCGCGCCGGGAACCCGACCTGGACCTGGCTGGTAACGGCTTTGCTGTTCATGACCATCATGTGGCTGTCGACCGCTTCGATGAACGAACCGTTGGAAGAGACCGAGGCGCGGCAACTAACGCCATACGAACAGAAATTCGCATCCGCAGATGGTTTTGAAGAAGCGCATGACATAGTTCTGGGTCGCTGCTCCATGTGCCACGCGCGCGAACCTGTATGGGAGGGCATCCTGTGGGCGCCCAAAGGTGTCTTGTTGGAAACCGAAGCCGACATTGCGCAGAACGCGCAGCAAATTTACCTGCAATCCGGGGTCACTCATGCCATGCCGCCCGCGAATGTGACCTACATGGAGCCCGAAGATCGGGACACGATCATCCGTTGGTTCCGGAACGCCAATCTGTAAAAAGTTGGAATGCAGGCCGGATAATAAAGCAACTAAGTTTGGTTTAGTCCTTCCCCTAAGCGCCGCCAAATGCTCTAAATGAATTCAACAAGCCGCATTCTTTGGTTTTGCGGTCATAGCGATTTCGACTTGGGGCAGTTGGAGCTAGGAAATGACAGGGAGCAGACCGCGCAGCGCTCTGAAGGGCTGGCTTTTTGGTACGCTTGTGGCCCTATCCCCAAATCTTGCTATCGCGCTAGAAACCACCCTGTCCGCCCCTGGCGCATCCGAAGATTTGGTCGACCGACTGGAAGAGACCTCATCTGTTTTCACTTCGGAATCTCGTGGGTTGGATACCTCGCTGGAAATTCTGTCGGCGGCCTTGTCCGATTACCGCACTATCGTTCAGATCCTTTATGACGAAGGCTATTTCAGCCCCGTCGTCAGTATCAAGCTGGACGGTCAAGAAGCCGCTGATATCGACTCGCTGCACGTTCCGGCCCAATTCAAACGGGCGACGATCTTGGTGACACCTGGTCGAAAGTTCAAATTCGGAACGGCGATTGTGCAACCGCTAGCAACAGGTACGGAACTGCCCGAAGACTTCGCAACGGGCAAAACCGCAACCACCGGGGCGATCCAACAGGCAGCCTCGGCCGGGGTGCAAGGCTGGCGCGACACCGGCCATGCAAAGGCGGAAGTGGCCGATCAAAAAGTGATCGCCCGCCATGCGCAGGCAAGGTTGGACGCGACGATCGATCTCGCTCCGGGGCCGAGGTTGCGGTTCGGCAAGATGATCATTCAGGGCGATACAAATGTGCGCCATCGGTCGATCGAAAAAATCGCAGGTTTCCCCTCAGGCGAAGTGTATTCGCCGGAACAGGTGCAAAAGGTTGGCACGCGTCTTCGCCGAACCGGGACATTCGCGTCGGTGTCTCTGAGGGAGAAGGATGAGCCGAACCCTGACGGTACGCTGGATTTCGATGCCACTTTCGAAGACCTGCCACCGCGTCGCCTGACCTTTGGCGCAGAAATTGCATCACGCGACGGTGTGGACCTCACCGCCACTTGGACCCATCGCAACGTATTCCGCCGCGCCGAACGGCTGCGGTTTGAGGCTGCAATCCGCAATATCGGCGGGGCCGAGGATATCGATGGGCGCATCGGTCTGCGTCTGGATCAGCCTGACCGGCTTGGCCCCGACGACAATACCTTCTGGAGCGCCTTGCTGGAGCGGCGCAATACCGAGAACTACAACGTCTCGGTCGCTTCGCTTGCGTACGGTGCCCGTCGTACCTTCTCGGACCGGCTCTATGCCGAAGCCTCAGCCGGTTTCCAATGGTCGGATGCGGATGACGCCTATGGTAATGGGCGCAAGTTCCGGTACTTCATCCTGCCCTTCCGGTCAGAATGGGACCAACGCGACAGCAAGGTCAGCGCCACGCGGGGCTATTATCTGGATTCGCAGGTTATGCCGTTTGTCGGGTTCTCTGGTTCGGATACCGGCTTGAGAATGTTCTTTGACGGACGCATCTACAATGATCTGGGCACTGCCGGTCGACTGGTTCTGGCGGGCCGGGTGCAGCTGGGTTCAGTCCTTGGCCCACCAGCTGATGGCGTGACTCCGGATTTCCTGTTCTTCTCGGGTGGTGCCGGAACCGTTCGCGGCCAACCTTTTGAAAGCCTCGGCATCCCGGTCGGAGACGGTGTTGCCGGTGGCAAATCTTTCCTTGGTCTCTCGGCAGAGGTTCGCGGCAAAGTCACCGACGCAATCTCATTGGTCGGGTTCTATGACTACGGCGTGGTCGACACGTCCTCATTCATCGGCAGCGGTGCGGAAGAGCATTCTGGCGCGGGCATTGGAATCCGCTATGATCTGGGTGGCTTTGGCCCTCTGCGTTTTGACCTTGCCGTGCCTGTTCAGGGCGACACGGGCGACGGGCTGCAATTCTATCTTGGGATCGGACAGGCCTTTTGATGCGTCGCGTTGTATATCCCCTGTTGCTAAGCTCAGCACTGATCACCGTCCCCGTCGGGGCGACCGCCCAGGACGAGGGCGGCAGCATGATCGAACGGTTCCTGCAAGACACGCTCTCGGGTGATGATCAGAACGTGCGGGTGATTGGCCTGGAGGGCGCGCTAAGCTCTCGCGCGACCATTCAGGAGATCACAGTCGCCGATGACGAAGGTGTATGGCTGACTATCAAGAACGCCGAACTGGATTGGAACCGGCTGGCGCTACTGCGTGGACGCTTCTCGGTCAACACCCTTTCGGCAGAGGAAATTGATGTTGCCCGTGCGCCGGGTACGACCACCAAGGATACTCCACCACCCTCAGCCGAGACCCAACCCTTTCAACTGCCTGAACTTCCGGTCTCGATCGAAATCGGTGAGCTTAAGGTGAAAGAGTTGTCACTGGGCGAACCCCTGATTGGCGTCGCTGCTGATCTTGCGGTGAACGGCAATCTCTCACTTGCAGATGGAACACTGGATACCACGCTGGATATCGACCGATTGGATCGCGCGGGGGACGCGATTGATCTGAAAGCGGGGTTTCAGAATGACAGCCGCCAGATCGATCTGGACCTGACGGTCGCCGAGGCCTCAGGCGGGTTGATCGCAACGGCGCTTTCTATCCCCGACGCACCGCCGCTGGAGCTGACTGCAAAAGGTTCGGGGCCGGTCTCCGATTTCAATGCTGATATCGGGCTGAGCAGCGATCAACAGCTTCGTGTATCTGGCCAGGTCCGGCTGCGCACCGCCGACGAAAATGGCACCGCATCCGACGGCATTGCCTTTACGGCTGATGTCGGGGGCGACCTTACACCGTTTCTGGCTGAAGAGATGGACACATTCTTTGGCACAGATACGCGGCTATACGTAGACGGGCGTACCCATTCCGACGGCGCGCTGGATATTTCGGAAATCGAAATCTCTTCAGAAGCGCTGGAGCTTAAAAGCGAACTCCGTCTTGCCTCGGGTGGTGTTTTGCAACTGGTCGCCCTGCAGGGCCGTATCACCCCTCCGGACGGTGACAAGGTTGTTCTTCCGGTCAGCGGAGGTGAGACGTCCATCGGCGCGGCTCAGATTTCGGCCTTGTACAATACCGAGAATGGCAACCACTGGGACCTGAGCCTCACGACCAACAATGTAGAAACCCCAAACCTGAACCTCGATCACGCCAGGATCAACGGGCAAGGCACGTTGGACCAATCCGGTGGATTATCAGTCGATGGTGATCTGCAGGCTGTGCTGGATGGTATCGATTTGACCGACCCGGCGCTGAATGCCGCCGTTGGCGATCAAATCACGCTTGATGGGCAATTCGATTATGGCAGCGACCAGACGTTGAAATTGTCCGGGTTCGAATTGGTTGGTAGCGACTATACTCTTGATACCGATGCGCTGATCAGCGGGCTTGCCTCCGGGCTGCAGGTCGATGGGACCGCACTGCTGCAGGCAACCGATCTGTCGCGCTTTTCTGAACTGGCTCAGTTGCAGCTTGGTGGTCAAGCTTCGGTCGGGGTGACAGGCAAAGGGTCTCCGCTGGAACGCAGCTTTGACGGTAAGGTTACGGTGAATGGCCGCGATCTGGTGACCGGTCGCGACGATATCGACCCGTTGATCAAAGGCGAGACCGAAATCGTGCTGGATGCCAAACGCGACACAGACGGGGTGTCTATCCGTGAATTCACCATCGACGGTGACGCACTGGCTGCCCAAGCCAGCGGCACGGTTACGACCCCCGATGGCAACTTGACGATTGACGGTCAGGCCAGCGTGAACGCCCCCGATCTTACCGTGTTCTCGGGCCTCGCCAAGCGTGACCTTGCAGGGGCTGTTCAGGCACGGCTGGATGGCAAAGGAACAGTGCAGACGCTCGAGTTCGACGGTCAGGCCAGTGTGATTGGAACAAACATCCAAACCGGGATGAGCGAGTTCGATCCGCTGCTGAAAGGCCGAACTTCGATTAATTTCGACGGCGCACATGCGGACAATCGGGTCGTTATTCGAACCGCCACGGTCAAAAGCGCCGCTTTGACTGCCGAGGTCGGCGCGACCATTGAGGACCCTACGGGCGATATCGCGGTAGATGGCAGTGCCAAGGTGAATGCACCAGACCTGTCTTTGTTCTCGGGCCTCGCCGGGCGTGATCTTGCGGGATCGATCAACGCGGATGTCACTGGACGCGCGGCGCAAGGCAGCAAGACTTTTGACGTCAAAGGCACCGTCATCGCGGATGACCTTGGGACAGGCACCAACCTTGTCGATGAATTGGTTCAGGGTAGAACCACGTTGAACGTGGATGCGGCCAATGATGATCAGGGCCTAAACATCCGTACATTCAGCCTGAATGGCACCGCCTTAACTGCGGATGCATCAGGTCGGTTGGACCGCGAAGCGGGTGGCCTCGATTTCTCAGCCATGCTGGATAATGTTGGTCGCATTTCTCCAACACTATCGGGTCCGCTGAAACTCGAAGGCAACGTTGCGCCGACCGGCTCCGGGTTAGAGGGCAACGCGCGCCTGCAGGGACCTGATAGCTCATACGCCAATCTCTCTGGAACGGTTGAGACCAGCGGCACCGCCGATCTCGACTTTGAAGCCCGGCTAAACAAGCTTGAACGTTTTGTTCCTGATTTCCCAGGCACCGTTTCGGCCAACGGCACCGCGCGCCGCGACGACGGAAAATGGACAATCGATGCGAAGGCTGACGGCCCTGCTGAAATCAACACGACGGTTGCCGGAACCTATGACGAAACTAGCGGCGAAGCAGACCTGAAGATGCAGGGCGGTGTCAACATCGGCATCGCCAACGCCTTCATCTCACCCAACAGTCTGGCCGGTACGGCCCGGTTTGATCTGGCTCTGAAAGGGGCGCCCGCATTGGATGCGCTCAGTGGAACGGTTTCGACTTCCGGTGCGTCGATGGCCTTGCCCGATGTGGGACAGACGATCACTGGCATCGGGGGTTCTGTTAACATCGCGCAAAGCCGCGCCACGATTGCACTGCAAGGTGGGGTACGTGCGGGCGGAGGGTTCACCGTCAACGGCCCTATTGACCTGACACCGCCTTTCAACGCCCAGATCACAACGGCGATCAACAATCTCGTGCTGACTGACAAGCTGCTTTACGAAACCACATTGAACGGCCAGATCGCCTTAACCGGAGCACTGGCAGGAAACAGTTCGCTGGCAGGGCAGATCAATTTTGGCGAAACCAACATCAATCTCGCCGCCGCTGCAGGCGCAGTTGGTGCGGCGCCTATTCCAACAATTGAACACTTGAACGAAAGCCGCGCAGGTTTCGTGACCCGGGAACGTGCAAATTTGGTGGAATCCGAAGATGCAGCCAAAAGCAATTCGCGCATGTCGCTCGACATCGGATTGCTTGCGCCCAAGGCGGTCTTTGTTCGAGGGCGCGGTGTGAACGCCGAATTGGGCGGTCGCATACAGATAGGCGGAACCACAACCTCTGTTGTCCCATCAGGTCAGATTGAGCTCATCCGCGGCAACATCGATATCCTTGGCCGCCGCTTGGCGCTGACTAAAGGCTTGGTAACACTACAAGGCGACCTCACCCCGTATATTGAATTCGAATCCACAACCAGCACCTCGGATGGGACTGCGACGATCGAAATCGCCGGACCGCTGGATTCGCCCGAGGTCGACGTGTTCTCGGACCCCGAGCGTCCGACCGAGGAAGCGCTGGCCATGCTTTTGTTCGGCAATCGCTTCTCAGAGCTGTCACCATTTGTCATCGCGCAGATGGCGGCCTCGTTGGCCCAACTCAGCGGCGCAGGTGGAGACGCAACGAAGGGCCTGCGTGACGCCACCGGCCTTGATACAGTTGATCTTGGGGCGACAGAGGGCGGCGGAGGCAGCCTGGGCGCCGGCGCCTATCTGAGTGACAATCTCTACACCGATTTCACCGTGAACACCGAAGGCGATACCGAGGTGAACCTGAACCTGGACGTCACCGACAGCTTCACGGTGCGAGGCACGGTAGACGGGCGCGGTGAAACGGGTCTTGGTATCTTTTTCGAGCGTGACTACTGATTGCATCGAGCATTAAAAAGGGCGGCCCTTAAGGACCGCCCTTTGTTTCAGTTCAATCGCAGTTTATTCCGCTGCGATCGCATCTTCGATCTTGTCGACACGAATGGCCGAGAACTTGAACTCAGGGATCTTGCCGTATGGGTCAATGGCCGAGTTGGTCAGGATATTCGCTGCCGCCTCGACGTACGCAAACGGGATGAACACCATGTCTTCAGCAATCGCCCGGTCAGCGCGGACCATGATCTCGATGGACCCACGGCGGGTGGTCAGGCGGATAGTCTCACCCGGCTCGATACCCATCAGCTTGAGCGTTCGCGGGTTCATCGAGCAATTCGCTTCCGGTTCCACAGCATCCAGAACAGTCGCACGGCGGGTCATCGAACCCGTATGCCAGTGCTCAAGCTGACGACCCGTGGTGGCGATCATCGGATATTCGTCATCCGGCGCCTCGTCGGGCGGAATGACACTGGCAGGCGTAAAGCGCGCTCGACCATCCGCACGCGGGAAGCCATCACCAAACACGATCGCTTGGCCCGGATCAGTCTCGGACAGCGACGGATAGGTGATTGTCTCGGTCTCAAGCCGTTCCCAAGTGATATTGTCGAGCGAGGCCATCGTCAGCTTCATCTCGGCAAAGACCTGGGACACATCCGTGTAGTCCCAGTTCAGCCCGATCCGCTGCGCAAGCTCGACGGTGATCTTCCAATCCTCGCGCGCCTCACCCGGAGGCGTCACAGCAGGGCGCACACGCTGCACCTGACGGTTGGTGTTCGACACGGTGCCGTTCTTCTCATAGAGCGCCGAGGCTGGCAGGATGATGTCGGCATAGTTCGCCGTTTCGGTCAGGAAGATATCCTGCACGATCATCAGTTCCAACTTGGCCAAGGCATCACGTGCGTGGCCGACATCCGGGTCAGACATGGCCGGGTTTTCACCCTGAATGTACATGCCCTTGATGTTGCCCGCATAGGCCTGATCGATGATCTCGGTTACCGTCAGGCCCTTCTCGTTCGAGAAGTCGCGTTCATCATTCCAGACATTGTTGAACTTGGCCCGGATGCCATCGTCGGTGACCGACTGGTAATCCGGCAGGAACATCGGGATCAGACCCGCGTCCGAGGCCCCTTGCACGTTGTTCTGGCCGCGCAGCGGGTGCAGACCCGCGCCCGGCTTGCCCACGTTACCGGTCATCAAGGCCAGGGAGATCAGACAGCGAGAATTATCGGTTCCGTGGATGTGCTGGCTGACGCCCATACCCCAGAAGATCAGACCGGCCTTGGCTTGCGCAAAGGTGCGCGCCACGCGGCGCAGCTGATCCGGTTCAATACCGCAGATCGGCGACATCGCTTCGGGCGTGAACTGACGCAGATGCTCTTTCTCGGCTTCCCAGTTCTCGGTCCAGCGGTGGATGTACTGGCTGTCATAAAGCTCTTCTTCGACGATCACATTCATGATCGCGTTGAGCATCGAGACATCCGCACCGGGACGGAATTGCAGCATCTCATCAGCGAACTTGCGCATCCCAACGCCGCGCGGGTCCATCACGATCAGCTTGCCACCACGTTTGGTAAACTGCTTGAAGTAGGTCGCTGCAACGGGGTGGTTCTCGATCGGGTTGGCCCCGATGATAATCGCCACATCCGCGTTTTCGATCTCGTTGAAGGTCGCGGTCACGGCGCCGGAGCCGACGTTCTCGATCAGTGCGGCCACGGACGACGCATGGCACAGGCGAGTGCAGTGGTCGACGTTGTTGTGACGGAAGCCCTGACGAATGAACTTCTGGAACAGATAGGCCTCTTCGTTGGTGCATTTGGCCGAGCCAAAGCCTGCAACGCTGCGCGGGTCCTCGTCACGCAAAGCCATCAGCTTGGTGGCGGCCAGATCCATCGCCTCTTCCCAGGTCGCTTCGCGGAAGTGAGTCGACAGATCGCTGGGATCAACATTCAGGCCCTTCGAAGGCGCATCCTCGCGCCGGATTAGCGGCTTGGTCAGGCGATGGGGGTGGTGGATATAGTCGAAACCAAAGCGGCCTTTGACGCACAGGCGGCCTTCGTTGGCGGGGCCGTTGATGCCCTCGACATACTTAACCTTGCCGTCCTTGACCTTTAGCGAAACCTTGCAGCCAACGCCGCAGAACGGGCAGACGCTTTCGGTCTCGGAATCGTAGTCCTTGCTGTCGCCTTGCTGCTGGTCGTCCAGCACGGTTGCGGGCATCAAAGCCCCCGTCGGACAGGCCTGAACGCATTCACCACAGGCCACGCAGGTCGACACCCCCATCGGGTCATTCTGGTCGAACACCACCTGCGCAGTATGACCGCGTCCGGCCATGCCAATCACGTCGTTCACCTGCACGTCACGGCAGGCGCGAACGCAGAGGTTGCAGTTGATGCAGGCGTCCAGATTGACGCGCATCGCAACATGGCTGTCATCCAGCAGAGGGATTTTCTCTGCCTCTTTCGCCGGGAAACGGCTGTCACTGACGTCGTTCAGTTTGGCCATATCCCAGAAATGGCTGGATTTATCGTGCGCCTCGTCGGGCTGATCGGCCACCAGCAGTTCCATGACCATTGCGCGCGACTTCTCGGCGCGTTCCGAGTCCGTTTTCACCACCATACCTTCAGCGGCAGGGCGGATGCACGAGGCGACCAGAGTGCGCTCGCCCTCCACCTCGACCATACAGGCGCGGCAGTTGCCGTCGGGTTTATAGCCCGGTTGCGGCTTGTGACACAGGTGCGGGATGGTGAATTCCTGCCCTTTGGCGGCTTCCCAGATGGTCCAGCCTTCGGGCACGGTGACATCTTCGCCGTTCAGGTTGAAGGTGACGGTCTTGGTTGGGCTTGCATCTAGCATGGCTCTGTCTCCCTTCAGATTTCGTCAGCGAAATGTTTCATGACAAGGCGGATCGGATTCGGAGCAGCCTGCCCCAGACCACAGATCGAGGCGTCGCCCATGACCTGGCACAGATCTTCCAGCAGATCGGTGTCCCACTTATCGGCTTGCATCAGCTTAACCGCCTTCTCGCAGCCAGCACGGCAGGGCGTGCACTGGCCACAGCTTTCATCCTCGAAAAACCGCAGCATGTTCAGCGCCGCATCACGCGCGGTGTCCTGATCGGACAGGACCACGACGGCAGCCGAGCCAATGAACGTGCCATGCGGTTGCAACGTGTCGAAATCCAGCGGGATGTCATCCATCGACGCGGGCAGCAGACCCGAGGACGGGCCGCCCGGCTGATACGCCTTAAAGGTCTGGCCTTCGACCATCCCTCCGGCCGCTTCAATCACATCCAGAATGGTTGAACCAGCAGGCAACAGGTAAACACCCGGCTTGGCCACGCGGCCCGAAACCGAATAGCTGCGCAGACCCTTACGGCCATTCTTTTCTGTGCTGTTGAGGCATTCCGGCCCCTCACGGCACACTTTGGTGACCCAATACAGCGTCTCGACATTGTGCACCAAAGTCGGGCGGTTAAAGACCCCAACCTGCGCCACAAACGGAGGACGGTGACGCGGCAGGCCCTTCTTGCCCTCGATCGACTCGATCATCGCGGATTCTTCACCGCAGATATAGGCACCGGCACCCCGGCGCAGGTCGATATATCCAGGTTCAACGATCCCGGCCTGTTCCAGCGCGGTAATCTCACGGCGCAGAATTTCCAGCACCGCCGGGTATTCGTCGCGCATGTAGATAAAGCAGGTCTCAGCCTCGACCGCCCAAGCTGCGATCAACATGCCCTCAAGGAAAACATGCGGCGTGCGCTCCAGATAGTAACGGTCTTTGAACGTACCGGGCTCGCCCTCATCACCGTTCACCGCCAGATAACGCGGGCCTTCGTTCATACGAACAAAGCCCCATTTCTTGCCGGATGGGAAACCTGCGCCACCCAAGCCGCGCAGGCCCGAAGACAGGACGTCTTCCTGAACCTTTTCCCAATCCCCGCCCTCGCGCAGCTCTTTCAGCTTGGTATAGCCGCCACTCGCCTCATAAGTTGCGAAGGTTTCATAGCCGGGCAGATGTGCATGGGTGTCGCCCGCAGCAATCGCGGCCTGCACCTTTTCAGGGGTGGCATGGTCGATATGGTTATGACCAATCTCAAGCACCGGAGCGGCGTCGCAGCGACCCATGCAAGGTGCACGGACAACACGAACCTCGGCAGGGTCCAGCCCGTCCTCCAACGCCTTTTGCAGCTGCTGGGCACCGGCCATTTCGCAAGACAGAGAATCACAGACTCGGATGGTCAACGCGGGCGGAGGTGTTTCGTCTTCTTTCACCACATCGAAATGGGCGTAGAATGTCGCCGTTTCGTAGATCTCAGCCTGCCCAATCCGCATCTCGACCGCCAGGGCGGCGATATGATCGGCGCTGATATGGCCGTGTTCATCCTGAATCAAATGCAGGAACTCAATCAAAAGGTCGCGGCGGCGCGGGCGATCGCCCAGCAAGCGCGCGATTTCCGCCTGCGCTTCATCCGTGAATTGACGGCCTTTGGGCGTGTGCCGCCCCTTGCCTTTACCTGACTTCCAGACGCCCTTGGGTGCGCCCGATGGCTTGGTATCTAATGGTGCCATGATGCCCTCCGATTAAGGCCCCGTGTCTCATCAGACTAGCATATCGTCAAATCGCATATTTCAATCGCACGATAACGACAGATTATCAACGTAAAGACGTCACCACGTCACGCAATGCGCCGACAGTAGGCAATTCCGGGTCGCGCATCAGGGTCGCCAGACAAATTGGCTTGCTGACCACAGGGTCGACCAGCGGCAACACTTTGGTGCCTTTTAAATCACCCAGCGCCCGTACAAGCACACGCGGGATCACCGTTGCGGCCAGCCCCTCGCGTGCCATAACCATCGAGGCGGTAAAGCCGCTGGTTTCAGCGACCACATCCGGGTGCAAACCTTGCTCGGCGAATATCCGGTCTAGAATTCGTCGGTTCTGCATCTGCGGCTCTAGCAGGCTAAGCGGAAACTCAGCCACGTGCGCCCAAGGGATCGGGCCTGTCTCATCAGTCATGTGCGAGGGCACCAACAGCACATAGGTTTCCTCGTATAGCGGTTGCACCTGCCTCAGATCGGTGCCGATGCTGTCGCCATAAGTGATGCCAGCATCCAGGCTGCCTTCGTCCAGCCGGTGCAGGATCGCGGTCGCAGACATGGTCTCAATCCGGGTCACGATGCGGGGATGAGCATCGCGGAGCCGCTTGGTCAGACGTCCCGTAAATGCGATGGCCGTCGGAATCACGCCGAGGATCAGCGTCCCCGTGATCTCACCCTTCGCGGCCAGCACCTGTTGTTCAAGGGCCTTGGTGTCATCGAGGATACGCCGCGCGCGCTGGACGATCATCACGCCCTCTTCGGTCAGGCCCTGAAACCGATTTGCACGGCGGACGATGGAGACGCCCAGCCGGTCCTCTAGGTTACGGATTCGCATTGAGAAGGCGGGCTGAGATATTCCGCATTCCTCCGCCGCCTTGGCAAAGTGACGATGCCGAGCCAGGGCGCTGAGAAGTTGAAGGTCACGGATTTCGATCATGATTTAGACTTCCAACTTCTGGCCCAATGTAACTCTAACCGCTTTTTTCCAGAGGAACAGCGCAGTCTCCGCCTACTAGCTGGTAACTCAGAGTTCTTGTCTCGCGTGCTCGACTTGCCTCTAATGGATAGAGCGTACGAACGAATGGAGCGCACGATGGTGGCAAAGGATATTTTTCAGCAATTGTATAACGGTTACGTCGATAGGTATCGATCAAAAGACGCCGCGGGATGCGCTTCGTACTTTACAGAAAACGCAGAGCTATACTCGCCATACGGTCCTGCAGCGATCGGACGGAGCGCCATAGCAAATATCCATTCAGATTGGGTTCAGGAAGGCGGGGAAGACAAAGTTATCGAAGTCATGCATGCTGATATCAACGACAATGTCGGTTGGTGCCTTGCACGTTACAGTGAAGGAACGAACGGCCAGGGTACTTCATTGAATGTACTATATAAGCAGGCCGACGGAAGATGGCTGATCACCCAGTGCAGCTTGAACGAAGCACTCTGAAAACCTGCGATAACCAGATATATTTACGTGTTGAACAGGAAATGCATCACATCGCCATCCTTGACGATGTAGCCCTTGCCTTCGGCCCGCATCTTGCCCGACTCTTTCGCACCCTGTTCGCCGTTGGCAGAGATATAGTCGTCATAGGCAATGGTCTCGGCGCGGATGAAGCCTTTTTCGAAGTCGCCATGGATCACACCAGCAGCCTGTGGCGCTGCGGTGCCGGTGCGGATGGTCCAAGCGCGGGCTTCCTTTGGGCCGACGGTGAAATAGGTTTCCAGTTTCAGCAGATCGTAACCAGCCCGGATCAGGCGGTCGAGGCCGGGTTCTTCCAAACCCATCTCCTCAAGGAACATCTGGGCTTCGTCCTCTTCCAGCAGGCTGATCTCTTCTTCGATCTTAGCGCTAATGATGACGTGGGCATTGCCCTGAGCTGCAGCCATCTCGGCCACTTTCGCGGAATACGCGTTACCTTCGGCGGCTTCTTCCTCGGACACGTTGCAGACGTAAAGAACCGGCTTGGTGGTCAGCAATTGCAACATCTTCCACGCCTTAGCGTCTTCGTCAGAAACTTCGACCAAACGCGCGGGTTTACCGTTTTCCAGCATTTCCTGCGCTTCGGCCAACAGACGGTCCTGCTGCTGGGCTTCTTTATCGTTGCCCTTAAGCTTGCGCACCAGATTGGCGCGGCGCTTTTCAATGCTTTCCAGATCAGCCAGCATCAGCTCGGTCTCAATCGTATCAGCATCGGCGACCGGATCAACGCGGCCATCCACATGGGTCACGTCACCATCTTCGAAACAACGCAGTACGTGTGCAATCGCGTCTGTCTCACGGATGTTGGCCAGAAACTGGTTGCCCAACCCCTCACCTTTTGAGGCACCCTTCACCAAACCAGCGATGTCCACAAACGTCATTCGGGTTGGAATGATTTGCTTGGACGACGCAATCGCGGCCAGTTTATCAAGACGGTCATCAGGAACGGCTACGTCACCCACATTGGGTTCTATCGTGCAAAACGGGAAATTCGCCGCCTGAGCTGCTGCGGTTTTGGTCAGCGCATTGAAGAGGGTCGACTTGCCCACATTCGGCAAACCCACGATTCCCATTTTAAAGCCCATGACGGCCTCCTGATACCATTCGAGCGCTGCTTCTAGGCAGGTCCGCTCCAATGCGCAAGGCAAAGTGCCTGTTCGCTTGCTCGAGTCCATTCTGCCACATCACAATAATGGGATCACATTGTGATCTTGCCTGCGTTGAAAACATGCATCTACATTCCTCAATAAAATCAAATCAAAGAACGACGGACAAAGTAGGTACAATGAAATCCCTAGGTATATTGGCCATTGCGCTGGCGGCCGCAACGTCAGCACAGGCCCAATCGATTGTTTTTGGCGCGGGTTATGCAGACTATTCAAATGCCGAAGCCGAAGATCAGGCAATTGTTTCGCTTGAGTATCAGCATCGGCCCTTTCACGAGGCCACCCGTTTCAGCGCAACCTGGGGCGCGGCGTTGTCGGTTGATGCGGATGGAGACACGCATATCGGCGCAGGCCTGATCGGGTTATATACATTCGCAGACCGCTGGTTCGTGGAAGGCAGCGTCATGCCGGGATATTACAACGAATCTGACGAACGGAACGATTTAGGCGGCAGCTTCCAGATTCGAAGCCTGCTGGGTCTGGGATATACGCTGGAAAGCGGCAATAAACTGTCTGTTGCGATTACGCATAAATCCAACGCCAGCACTCAGGAAGATAATCCCGGCGTGAATGCCTTGCTGCTGCGGTATCACTATTCGTTCTGATCGCGAGCTTTCCAAGCGGGATTGATTTTCAGCGAAAGTTTCTGCACATCAGGTCCAAACCCGAGTGCAAGGACTTCCGATGACCCGTATCGACGCCAAATTCGCCGCCCTGAGAGACCAGGGCAAAAAGGCATTTGTAGCTTATGTGATGGCCGGTGATCCCGACTATGACACTTCGCTAGAGGTCGTAAAGGGTTTGCCAGGCGCAGGCGTCGATGTGATCGAACTGGGCCTGCCCTTTACCGACCCGATGGCAGATGGCCCTACCATTCAGGCCGCCGGTCAAAGGGCGCTGGACGGTGGCATGACATTGCAGCGAACGCTGGATCTGGCGCGCGCGTTCCGTGAAACTGATGAAACAACACCCATTGTGCTGATGGGGTATTACAACCCGATCTACAGCCGAGGGGTCGAGACCTTTTTGGCCGATGCAAAATCCGCCGGAATTGATGGCTTGATCGTAGTGGATTTGCCACCTGAAGAAGATGCGGAACTCTGCCTGCCTGCGCAGGCAGCCGGTTTGAACTTTATCCGCTTGGCAACCCCAACCACCGATGACAACCGCCTGCCTCGCGTTCTGCAGAATACCTCTGGCTTTGTGTATTATGTCTCGATTACCGGCATCACCGGCGCCGCCGAAGCGCAGGCGACCGATGTCGGCCCCGAGGTCGCACGGATCAAAGCTGCAACCGATCTACCCGTGATCGTCGGGTTCGGGATCAACACGCCAGAGAAGTCTCGCAACATCGCCAGCGTGTCCGACGGTGCAGTTGTTGGGTCTGCGATTGTCAGTCAGATTGGGGCCGGAAAGCCGGTTTCTGAGGTTTTGGACTTTGTCAAATCTCTGGCTGACGGCGCGCACTCCGTCTAAATCATTTCTGCGATTTCAGACTAAATTCCACCGCAGCGGGCTTTCAGCTTGCTGCGGTTTTTTGCTTCTTGCGACGCGGCATCCAACCGCATCAGACAGGCATTGCAGTACGATGTGATAATTGGTAAAGAAAGTTAACCAATCGCTTGAAAGCCTGATCTATGCCTGTCATTACGAATATCGAAGACCTCAAACGGATCTATGAACGCCGCGTTCCCCGTATGTTTTTCGACTATGCCGAAAGCGGCAGTTGGACCGAACAAACCTTCCGCGAGAATACCTCGGATTTTGAGGATATTCGCCTACGGCAGAGGGTTGCGGTTGACATGACCGGGCGCTCGACTGCGTCGCAGATGATTGGGCACGACGTAACAATGCCGGTCGCATTGGCCCCGGTGGGCCTTACGGGAATGCAACATGCCGATGGCGAGATCAAAGCGGCCAAAGCAGCCGAAGCCTTTGGCGTGCCGTTTACGCTCTCGACCATGTCGATTAATTCGATCGAAGACGTTGCAGACAACACATCGGCTCCGTTCTGGTTCCAGCTCTACACCATGAAAGATGACGACTACATCAGGCGGCTGATCCAGCGCGCGAAGGATGCGAAATGCTCGGCCCTTGTCATCACGCTTGACCTGCAGATATTGGGTCAACGGCACAAGGATCTCAAAAATGGCCTGTCCGCTCCGCCGAGATTAACACCCAAAACTATCGCCAACCTCATGACCAAATGGGCATGGGGTATCGAGATGCTCGGGGCCAAAAGACGCGAGTTCGGAAACATCGTTGGCCATGTCGATAGCATCACCGATACCCGCTCACTGGGCACCTGGACCGCCGAGCAGTTCGACCCCAGCCTTGATTGGGGCAAGGTCGGGAAACTGATCGAGCAATGGGATGGCAAAGTCATACTCAAAGGTATTCTGGACGCCGAAGACGCAAAGATGGCCGCCAAGCTGGGCGCGGATGCGATTGTTGTATCCAACCACGGTGGGCGACAGCTGGATGGCGCGCTCAGTTCAATTCGCGTCCTGCCTGAAATCATGGATGCGGTTGGCAATGATGTCGAAGTACATCTGGACAGCGGTATTCGCTCGGGTCAGGACGTGCTGAAAGCGCTGGCGCTTGGGGCCAAGGGCACCTTCATTGGTCGCGCCTTTGTCTACGGGCTGGGTGCGATGGGCCAGAAAGGTGTAACTACGGCTCTGGAAATCATCCACAAAGAGCTTGATACGACAATGGCGCTCTGCGGTGAACGCAACGTGGCTGATCTGGGCCGTCACAACTTGCTGATCCCCGAAGATTTTGGAGGTCGCTGGCAGGCCTGACCTCGTGTCGCTGGGAAAGTGGGGGCGCTGCCCCCGCCGCCCGCTGGGCGTCTCCCCCGGGATATTTGGGGCCAGATGAAGCAGGGGATCCGCTCTTCATCTGACCCAAAATATCCCGGAGCGCGAGGCAGAGCCTCGCTAATTCTCAGGGTCTGCAAAAAGCCCTTTCCAAACCAACTGAATCAAGCTAAGGACGCGGCTTCACGCGGGCATACAGCCTTGGAGGATGCCCGCCCTAACATTGGAGAATTATCATGGCTGGAGAGATTCCTGATCTCGTAGCTCTGGAACGGACGGGGACAGGCAAGGGCGCCGCTCGTCAAGCACGCCGCGACGGCATGGTTCCGGGCATTGTATTTGGTGGCGACAAAGAGCCGCTGCCGATCCAGATCCCGTTCAACGAACTGTTCAAGCGTCTGAAAGCAGGTCGGTTCAAGTCGACTCTTTGGAACCTGAAGGTTGAAGGCCACGACGACGTTCGCGTCATCTGCCGCGACGTTCAGCGTGATGTTGTCAAAGACCTGCCGACCCATCTGGACCTGATGCGTCTGCGTCGTACCACCAAGATCGCGCTATTCATCCCCGTTGAATTCGTCAACGAAGAAGCTGCGCCCGGCATCAAGAAAGGTGGCGTTCTGACTGTTGTTCGCCCTGAGGTAGAGCTGCTCTGCACTGCTGGCGACATTCCTGAGAAGATCACCGTTGATCTGACCGGAATGGAAATCAACGATGTTGTCACCATTTCGTCGGTCAGCCTGCCCGACGGCACCAAGCCGACCATCGATCGTGACTTCGTGATCGCCAACGTCTCGGCACCCACCGGTCTGTCGACCAGCGACGACGAAGAGGGTGAAGAAGAAGTGGCTGCAGATGAAGTTGAAGTCATCGGCCAGGAAGAAGAAGAATAAATCCGGATCAGTACCGGATTCGAAACGGGGCCCCATCCGGGGCCCCGTTTTCTTTTGCGGGTGCGGGGCTGGAAACCATCCCTGAAACCATGCAATGAGAGAGCGATGCGAGACTGCAAAGGGCAATGCGATGAAACTGTTTGTCGGTTTGGGAAATCCAGGATCTAAATACGCCCGCAATCGACACAATATCGGTTTCATGGCATTGGATCGGATTGCCGAGGATCATGGATTTGGCCCGTGGAAATCCAAGTTTCAGGCAGAAATTGCCGAAGGCCGTCTGGGCGGCGAAAAAGTGCTGTTGGTGAAACCTCAGACTTTCATGAACAGGTCCGGCCAATCCGTCGGCGAGGCGATGCGGTTCTATAAGCTCGACTCGACCGATGTGACTGTTTTTCATGATGAACTGGATCTGGCCCCAGGCAAAGTACGCGTAAAGGCAGGTGGCGGCCACGCGGGACACAACGGGTTGCGCTCGATCCACGACCATATCAGCCCAGCCTATGATCGCGTGAGGCTGGGTATCGGTCATCCGGGCCGGAAAGAGATGGTCTCACCCTATGTTCTGAGTGACTTTGCCAAGGCAGATGCGGATTGGCTGGACGATGTATTGCGTGGCGTCTCGGACGGGGCCTCTTATCTGGTCAATGATGAAGGCGGAAAACTCATGAACGCAGTGGCCTTGCGCACCGCCCCTCCCAGATCATCAAAACAACCTGCTAAAGCCGAAACAGCGCCCAAAGCCGCGCCTGAATCTACGCCTGATGAGCGTTCGGCGATGCAGAAACTGTTGGATAAGTTCAGATAATCATTCCGCAACGTAGCAATTGCGCAATTCGGCGGACCGGGTTCCAATGTCCGGGATAGATGGAGGCGTCGCATGAGAACTGCGCTAAAGTGGATGCTGCGGATTATATTGGCGTTGGCCCTGGCAGCATTGGTGGTCGGGTTTTGGAAGCGCGAAGAGATTCAACGCCTGATGGCTGTGAACTCTTTGTTTTCAGAAGAGAAGATTGTTCACAATTTTTCCCACATGGATGAAGCCTTTTTAACCGTCAACCTACCGCGCGGTTATGGCCCGACGTGGGAGCTGCCCTATGGGTCCGAGTTTGACCTACCCGAAGGAACGGACCAATGGATCGAGGATCGCGCAGTAACCTCTTTATTGGTGATGCAGGACGGCGATATCCGGTTTGAGGAATACTATCTTGGCACCGGCCCGGATGATCGGCGGATTTCCTGGTCTGTTGCGAAAAGTTATTTGTCCGCTCTGTTTGGCATTCTGATGGAGGAGGGTGCTATTGCATCGCTGGACGATCCAGTTGTGCAATACGCGCCTGAACTCAAAGGTAGCGCTTATGAGACCACCTCGATCCGGAATGTGCTGAATATGGCCAGTGGCGTAACATTCGACGAGGATTATTTGGATTATAATTCAGACATCAACCGCATGGGCCGGGTCGTGGCGCTGGGGGGTGAATTGGATGACTTTGCCGCCTCGTTACAAGACAGCTTCGTCGCACCGGGTGAGACATGGCAATATGTGTCGATCGATACCCATGTGATTGGAATGGTTATCCGAGGTGCAACAGGACGCAGCGTAGCGGATCTATTGACCGAAAAAGTGATCAAGCCGCTGGGGCTAGAGCGGGATGGCTACTACATCACTGACGGCGCGGGTGTTGCATTTGTCTTGGGCGGCCTCAACTTTACAACACGGGATTTTGCACGTTTCGGGCAGCTGATTTTGCAGGACGGCGCGCGTGACGGGCGACAGATTGTACCTTCGGACTGGATCAGCGCATCGACCTGGCCCAGCGCACCGACAGAGCCGGGCAAGATTGGCTATGGCTATCAATGGTGGATACCCGTTGGCGCCCATGAGGGTGAGTTCATGGCGCGCGGCGTATATGGGCAGTATATCTATTTCGATCAGCCCCGTGGCGTCTTGATCGTAACAACAGGCGCTGACCGGAAGTTCCGCGATCCCGGTGTCAGCACGCAGAACATAGAAATATTCCGCAAGATCGCGCAAAGCCTGTAGGGTGCAGCCATGCAAAAGCAAGACAGCATCAATGTTTTAGGTGGCGTACTCGCCCCCTGTTCACGCGATCCCCTGACCGGGTTCTTTCGCGATGGCGCGTGCAACACCTGCCCCGAGGATCAAGGCAGCCACACCGTCTGCGCCGTTATGACGGCCGAGTTTCTGGCCTATTCCAAATATGTTGGCAATGACCTGAGTACACCGCGCCCCGAGTTTGACTTTCCCGGCCTGAAGCCGAGCGATAGCTGGTGCTTGTGCGCCTCGCGCTTCCTGCAAGCCTATGATGAAGGTTGCGCACCTTTGGTTCATCTGGAAGCTACACACCAGCGAGCGCTTGAGATCGTCCCGATGCGCGTTTTGCAGGCGCAACGGCACGACAACTTGTCCTAGATTGCGATGGCCCGGTAACCGCGTGATGTGCGTGAAGGAGGTCCGGTCGGAAAGCTGTGTTCAGATTGCAAATCCCACCCCGAACGCGCCAACATATCTGCCACCGCTTCTGACCGATAGGTTCGGTGCCGCCACTGGAACCAGATAATTGCATTACACCAATGCGGTTTGCTTACGACCAGCCAAAGTGTCGAACCCGGCTCAACCAGTTCGCGCATTTGGCCCAGCGCGGCTACGGGATCGGCGCAGTGTTCCAGAACATGAGCGGCCAGCAGGCAGTCGAATCGGCCCTCCGGCTGAAACTCTTCCAGACGCGATTGGATCGGCGATGCGTTGGATCCGCGCCTCTGCAAAGCGGACTGCGCCAAATCTAGCATGTGGGCCGATGGCTCAAGCAGTGCGATTTGTCCCTCTGGCCGGATGACGGCGCGTGCCTCGGCAAACGCGCCCGTCCCACATCCGATATCCAGCGCATTGCGGCCCAAATCCACAAGCGGATCTGAAGACAAAAACCCCAGATAGGCATCGAAATACCCGAGCAAACGCATCTTGTCCGCCCAGCCGGGGGCGGCCCGATCGTATTTCTGATCCAGCCGATCAGGATCGGCCTTTGAGGATGCGCTGCACATGGCAGCAAATTGGCACAGTTCCTCAAAGGCGCAAAGCCTGATTGCGTGGTTTAGTTCGCAGCCCGGCCCTCGGTGTCGGACATATCGAAGTTCAGGTACCGTGCGACTGTTTGAACATCCTTATCCCCGCGCCCACACATGTTCATGCAGATCAGGTGATCCTTGGGTAGATCGGGCGCTATCTTCATGACATGCGCCAGCGCGTGACAGGGTTCTAGTGCCGGGATGATGCCTTCGGTGGCGCAGCACAGCTGGAACGCCTCAAGCGCCTCTTTGTCGGTGATCGACACATAGTTGGCGCGGCCAATATCGTGCAGCCAGGAATGTTCAGGCCCGATGCCCGGATAGTCCAGACCGGCCGAGATCGAATAACCTTCCAAAATCTGCCCGTCATCATCCTGAAGCAGATAGGTGCGGTTCCCATGCAGCACGCCAGGGCGACCACCGGTCAGCGAGGCGCAATGCTCCATTTTTTCGTTCACGCCTTTGCCACCCGCTTCGACGCCGATGATGTTCACATCCTTGTCGTCGAGGAACGGATAGAACAGGCCCATGGCGTTCGAACCACCACCGATGGCGGCGATGATCGTGTCGGGCAGACGCCCTTCGGCCTTCTGCATCTGCTCTTTGGCTTCTTTGCCAATGATCGATTGGAAATCGCGCACCATCGCCGGATAGGGATGAGGCCCTGCAACAGTACCGATGCAATAGAACGTATCGCGCACATTGGTCACCCAATCGCGCAGCGCGTCATTCATTGCGTCTTTCAGAGTACCACGGCCAGATGTGACAGGAATCACTTCGGCCCCCAACAGGCGCATGCGGAACACGTTCGGGGCCTGACGCTGAACATCATGGGCACCCATATAGACGATGCATTTTAGGCCGAACTTGGCACAGACAGTTGCTGTCGCCACGCCGTGCTGCCCTGCCCCAGTCTCGGCGATGATCCGGGTCTTGCCCATGCGGCGCGCCAGAATGATTTGGCCCAGCACGTTGTTTATCTTGTGAGCCCCGGTGTGGTTCAGCTCATCCCGTTTGAGGTAAATTTTCGCCCCACCCAGATGCTCGGTCAGGCGTTCCGCGTAATACAGAGGCGATGGGCGGCCAACGTAATTGGCCCATAGATCATCCATCTCGGCCCAGAAGGTCGGATCATCCTTGGCCTTGTCATATTCCTCTTCCAGCGACAGGATCAGCGGCATCAGCGTTTCGCTGACAAAACGTCCGCCAAAGATGCCGAATCGGCCCTGCTCATCAGGTCCGGACATGAAGGAATTGAAAAGATCGTTGGCCATGGGTATCTCCCTCGTCGTACCAGATGTTCATAGGAGGTAGGCGCGGGATTTGCCATCGCAAAACGTATTATTCTGCTGCCTGAGCGCGCTGTTCCCAGACCTGAAGCGCCTGATCCCGACTGGGAACGGCAATACATGGAAATTGACAGAATACACTGATCTCGGCCAGTCGCGCCGACGCCCGCACCACGCGTCTATGGGGCCCGGAATGCGCGAATGTCAGCATCGCTTCGACGTCGTGCCAGACGGTGTAAGAGAAATAGCACCCTTCGTGCATGAACACCTCGGCGTGCAGGCACAGCGAGTCGCCGCGCGCTTGTCGCAAAGATTGATGCGCGCGCCAAAAGAACTCTGGCCCGTGATACCATCGTCTGAGTGAAACTCCGCCGATAACAGCAAGCATATACTTCCCCTCTGTGGAGGATACGCAGGCACATTCAGGTCAGATCAATTGGCGGCGTCAATAAACGCACGGATCAGGGCCGCATCCTTAACGCCGGGGGCGCTTTCAACACCAGATGCTACATCGACCTGTTGCGCGCCGGTCATTCGGATCGCCTCGGCAACATTTTCCGGGTTCAATCCCCCAGCCAACATCCAGGGTTTGCGCCAGTATTTGCGTCCTGCCAGCAATCGCCAATCAAACGCCAAGCCATTGCCACCCGGCAAAACAGCATCTTTTGGCGGCTTGGCATCGATGAGGAGCTGATCGGCGACATCGCTATATTCGTCGATTTTGATCAGATCATCAGCATCAGCGACACCAATGACTTTCATCACCGGCAACCCATAGCGCTGCTTGACCCCCATGACGCGCTCGACGCTCTCATCGCCGTGCAGCTGAAGCATATCGAACGGCGCGGCTTGCGTGATGCTGTCCAAAAGTTCGTCAGATGCATTCACCACCAGCGCCACGCTCGCCACTCCCGCGGGAACGGCGGAGGTCAATGCCGCAACATCGGTAGGCGCCACATAACGCGGAGATTTCGGGAAAAAGTTGAAACCCAAATAGCCCGCTCCAGCCTCGGCAGCGACGCGCACTTGATCGGGGGCGGTGAGGCCGCAGATTTTGACACGAATATCAGAGGGCATCCTCGGCCTCAGCTTGCCTCATCCAGCAGAGCCAGAACATCGTCCTGCCCTTCGTTCTGCTTTTTCTTGAGCTTCTTGACCTCGCGCTCAAGCTTGCGCACTTCGCTTTGCTTGACGGTCGCATCCTTGCGGTGCTTGTGCTCGCGCAGCCATTCCCAAAGGAAGCCAATGACCAGACCGGCCACAACACCACCCAATACAACCAGGAAAAGCGGAAGCGAAGTGGAGAAGTTAAACCCAAGAAGTTCAGCCAATGCATCTGGCATCAGTTTCAGTTCAACCAGCTCACGATTGGCCAGCGAGATAGAGACCAGAATGATCCCTAAAGCAGCAAGAAAAGCATAACGAATATAGCGCATCATGGCTTACGCTTTACCGTTCAACCGATCCCTTAGCAACTTGCCTGTCTTAAAAAATGGAACACATTTTTCCTCGACTTGTACGGTTTCTCCGGTGCGTGGATTGCGACCGACGCGGGCATCGCGCTTCTTAACTGAAAACGCGCCAAAACCGCGCAGCTCAACGCGATCACCGCGCGACATTGCGTCCGTCACTTCTTCGAAAACCGTGTTTACGATCCGTTCAACGTCCCTTTGGTAAAGATGCGGATTCTCGTCTGCGATTTTTTGAATCAGTTCTGAACGGATCATGCGCATTACCCTCCCAGGCGGCCGGTGTGACTGGTCTACTGATTTGACAGTATAGGAAAAAACCCGGATCGGGGGAACGCATACTCTGCATGGTTTGGCTTTATTTTGCCATATTCTAACGCGAATTTTAGTGCACAGACCCGATTTCCACACCTATTGAGCGATCATGACCGGAAATAACCCGGATAATTGGAACATATTGATTCGCAACAAAAACGGCCCCGCGCATCTGCACGGGGCCGAAATATTGATCAGGTTAAGGTCCGAGATTTAGTCGCCGGACTTCAGCGCTGCACCCAGGATATCGCCCAGCGACGCGCCCGAGTCGGAAGAACCGTACTGTTCCACGGCCTCTTTCTCTTCGGCGATCTCGCGCGCTTTGATCGACAGACCCAAGCGGCGGGTCTTGCTGTCAACGTTGGTCACGCGGACGTCGACTTTGTCACCGACCGAGAAACGCTCAGGACGCTGCTCGGCGCGATCACGGCTCAGGTCCGAACGGCGGATGAACGACTTCATGCCTTCGTACTCGACCTCAATGCCGCCATCTTCGATCGCGGTGACTTCGACAGTGATGACCGAGCCACGCTTCACGCCGCCCACGGCTTCGGCGAACTTGTCACCGCCCAGGGCTTTGATTGACAGCGAGATACGCTCTTTTTCAACGTCAACTTCCGAGACAACGGCCGAAACCATATCGCCTTTGCGGTAGTTCTGGATCGCATCCTCGCCACGCTCGTCCCAAGACAGGTCCGACAGGTGAACCATGCCGTCGATGTCGCCTTCGAGGCCAATGAACAGACCGAATTCGGTGATGTTCTTGACTTCGCCTTCGACCTCGGTGCCCTCGGGGTGTGTTTCCGCAAACACTTCCCATGGGTTGCGCTGAGTCTGCTTCAGGCCCAGAGACACGCGACGCTTGGCGCCGTCGATTTCCAGAACCATGACGTCGACTTCCTGGCTGGTCGAAACGATCTTGCCGGGGTGGACATTTTTCTTGGTCCAGGACATCTCGGACACGTGCACCAGACCTTCGACACCGGCTTCCAGCTCGACGAACGCGCCGTAGTCGGTGATGTTGGTGACGCGACCCTGATGGACCGAGCCCAGCGGGTACTTGGCAGCAACCAGATCCCACGGATCTTCCTGCAGCTGCTTCATGCCCAGGCTGATGCGGTGGGTCTCTTTGTTGATCTTGATGACCTGAACCTTGATGGTTTCGCCGATCGTCAGGATCTCGGACGGGTGGTTCACACGGCGCCATGCCATGTCGGTGACGTGCAGCAGGCCGTCAACGCCGCCCAGGTCAACGAATGCGCCGTACTCGGTGATGTTCTTGACAACACCCTCGACGGTCTGACCTTCGGACAGGTTGCCGATAACTTCGGCACGCTGTTCGGCACGCGATTCTTCCAGGATTGCGCGACGCGAAACAACGATGTTGCCACGGCGGCGGTCCATTTTCAGGATCTGGAACGGCTGCTTCAGACCCATCAGAGGACCTGCGTCGCGTACTGGGCGCACATCAACCTGGCTGCCGGGCAGGAACGCAACTGCGCCACCCAGATCGACGGTGAAGCCACCTTTGACGCGACCAAAGATTGCACCTTCGACGCGCTGGTCGTCGGCATATGCTTTTTCCAGACGATCCCATGCCTCTTCACGGCGGGCCATCTCGCGCGAGATGACGGCTTCGCCACGGGCGTTTTCTGCGGCGCGCAGGTAAACTTCGACCTCGTCACCAACAGCGATTTCAGGGGCTTCGCCGGGATTTGCGAATTCTTTCAGATCAACGCGGCCTTCCATTTTGTAGCCGACGTCGATGATGGCTTGGCCGGCTTCGATCGCCAGAACCTTGCCTTTGACAACAGAACCCTCTTCGGGTGTGTCCATTTCGAAGCTTTCATTCAGGAGGGCTTCGAATTCCTCCATGGATGCGTTAGCCATGTGGCGTTGTTTTCCTTTACATACGTTTTTGCTGGCCGAGCGGTTGTCTCCGCCGGTCTTGTTTCATGATGTCTGACTGCGTGATCCAGAACGCGCCCGAGCTAACAAACACAAAGGGCCGAGGTGACCCGGCCCTGCTCAGATACGTCATCCGGACGTTAACCGCCCTTGTTCAGACAGCGCGCGTATAGGCGGATTCCGCATCATGCGCAAGGGCAAAGCCCATAATTACAGGGCAATACCACAGAATCGACGCATCACAGGCCCGCATCGATACTGAGCAGCCAATCTGCTTGCCAGACTCGCCGGTACTTTGGCCGGGTCCAAAGCCATCCTAAAACAATTGCAGATCTTTTTTGCCGCTTTGAATCTCGGCAAGGTTCGGCATGTTCTCGATCACAACTGGTGCGGGTTTCACGCCCGGCATCGCCACGGTCGGTTGCGCCGCGACCGCTTTGCCAAAGGCCGGTTTTTCAAGCTCTCCGCGGATATCGCGCAGCAGCGTCTTGTGATCCGGCATGGTTTTGAGGATCTGCGCCAAATCCATTTTCGCACCTTTCCACCATTGGAACCAGATCGGTTTCTTTAACGGGCGGATGCGATCGCGGATACCAGTGCCATAGCCGGTATCGTAGACCTGCTTGCCCAACAGAACTGTCTGATAGACGCGGAAATTGAACAGCGTCGCGAACTCGATATCGTGCTCCATCGGCAGGCGGTGCTGCCACAGCTCAAGGTTCTCGGCCAACCGATCCGGGATCTTCATCTCAGTGCGCGCATCGATCCAGTATTGATCATCGGTGCGGTTGCCCAATCGGTAGTGCAGACAGATGAAATCCAAAACTTCATCATAGAGCTTGTTCATCTGTCGATTATAGCGATTGCGCAATGCAGGCTCGATATCGCGCGTTGGCAAGTGTTCAGCGAACCAGCGAATTGCATGGTCGATCATGTGGATTGCGGTACTTTCAAGCGGTTCGATGAACCCGCCGGACAATCCGATTGCCAAACAATTCTTCACCCATGCATTCCGCACACGCCCGACACGCATCGGGATCACGCGCGGAGTCAAGCTTTTGCCGCTGTCTCCAAGCCATTCCAAATACTCATCGGCCGCCTGATCATCCGTCCGATGCGCCGACGAATAAACATATCCAGTGCCCACACGATTGTAGAGCGGCACCCGCCAAGTCCAACCAGCGCCAAGTGCGGTCGAGCGTGTAACGCTTTCGATCTTCTCAGGATCAGGATGCTCGATCTGCAGCGCCATCGCGCGGTCATTGGGCAGATAGTCCGAATAATCCATAAACGGCTCGCCCAGCGCCTGATTGATGATCAACCCGCGGAATCCGGTGCAATCTATGACCATCTCGATGTCATGACGACCCTTGTGCTCCAGCATCAGGTGGCTGACATTGCCCTGCTCATCCAGTTCGACAGATTGCACTTCATCCTGAATATGCTCGACGCCGCGCTTGGTGCAGACCTTGGTCAACATGCCTGCAAATTTCACGGCGTCCAGATGATAGGCATATCCAAACCGCTGCTCGAATTCAGGCGCACCCAGGGGCCGCGCCCCTTTGCACAGACGCGCCAAATCATCATGGGGCGAGATCGACTGCGTGAAATCCCGATCCCCATTGCCAAAGCGCAGGAAGTATTCGGCCGACTCCAGACCTTCCAGCAATTGGCCATGAGCAAAAGGGTTCACATAATCGATACGATTGCCCTTAGCGTCCCTGTTCCAATTGCAGAACTTAACACCCAACTTGAACGAGGCGTTGGTTTCGCGGAAAAAATCCCGCTCGGAAATGCCCGCCTGGCGCAAGGTGACCGGCATGCGCGGAACCGTCGCCTCACCAACGCCCACGGTCGAGATGTTGGGGCTTTCGATCAGGCAGATACGCGGACGATCTTTTAGCGCTGATGTGCGGGAAAACACCATGTCGAGGATCAGCGCGGTCATCCAGCCCGCTGTACCACCACCTACGATGGTGATCTTGCGCAAACGATTGTTCATATTTTCTTGTCCCTGTTGGCTCGGTGGGATTGTTTGGCTGCTGCCCCATTTTGAATTGGGGTTCGTGTCGCAGCCTTCCCTTTCTTGGCTTTAGGGAAACTATAACAGCTTTATTACGTTCAGCTAGAGCTTATGGTGTCGCGATTTGGCGGAAAAACCGAACGAAATTTAAATCTCTTCGCCCTTTTTCAGCAATTCTTCGATCAGTTCACGCTGAAGATCGTGACTGTCGCCACCTCCGAATTCGGCAGCGCCGCCGGTGTACAACGTGCCATAGGTCTTAGCGATGTTCACGGTTTGCGCGAGCCCCGAGATCAGCTGGTCTCGTTCCAGCAGTGACAGCGGGTGAATGAACGCCGCCCACAAGGTGCCATTTGCAATCGCATAGCGCGCATCCAGCGTGCTGTCGAAATTCGCCTGCATCATGCGCTGCAAATCAGCAGGCGACAGATCGGCAGAGCTGCCAATCGCAACCATCGCCCGCATGCGATCGGCATTGGTATCGGTGACAACCAGCATCGTCACATCAGATATGGTCAGTTCAAACCCCGGTCCAATTGGCTGCGCCTCAGGGTCCAGCGCGAATATTATCTTGCCCAACCGTTCGTAAGTCATCCGAGGCTCGGCCTCAGGCACCGGCGCATCAGATTGCTGTGCAGCCACACTGCCCGCAAGAAAGAATAAAATCATGGCTAGTCGGATCATGGGGCACTCCTACGGTTATCCGCACAGCTTAGGCGGCCAGAGGACGGGTGGCTAAACAAAGCTATGTGAACAGTTTTGGCAAAACGCCCTGATCTTCGGACGATCTGCATCATCTCGCGTCTTATCTGCGATTCACCGTCCGCCACACCTTTCCTAGCTTAGTCTCATCGGCTTGGGGCGGACCCGAGCCTTGAACTAAAATGGAAAGGACAACTGCCATGAAATCACTTGTACTTACTGCATTTGCAGCAACCCTTGCACTGACAGCTCCGGCATTTGCCGCAGATGAAATCAACGTCTCCAAAGGTCTTTCGGCCGCTGGCGCGCCCCTTGCAGCGCATGGCGTTGATCTGGTCGCGCTGGTCACCAGCGGCAACCCGGTAGAAGGCTTCGCCTACCACTCGGCGACCTATGATGGGGCCTCCTACTACTTTACGAGTGCAGAAAACCGCGAGGCGTTCGAGGCCAACCCAGCAGCCTACCTGCCACAGCACGGTGGCTATTGCTCGTTCGGTGTGTCTGTTGGCAAGAAGTTCGACGGTGATCCGGATCAATACCTGATCGCAGACGGCAAACTGTATCTGTTTCTAAACGCTGATACCCGTGCCGCCTTTCTGAAAGACGTCGCAGGTACCACGCAAACTGCAGATGACCAGTGGGCCAACATCAAGAGTATAGAAGTGGGTGAGTTGTAACTGACCAACACTTGCCCGCGGCGCAATTAGGTCGCGGGCAGGCTGCTTTCAATGATTTCAAGCGCCCGCGCCAGCGCGGCCTTGATGCTCAGATGCGATGTATCAAGCTGCACGGCATCATCTGCCGGCTTCATCGGAGCTGTGCTACGCTCGGCGTCGCGCGCATCACGTTCTTTGACATCCGCTAGAACCTGTTCGCGTGTCACATCCGCACCTTTGGCCGCAAGCTCCTGATACCGCCGTTCAGCCCGGACCTCGGGACTGGCGGTGACAAATAGCTTCACTTCAGCCTTCGGGCAGATCACAGTTCCAATATCGCGTCCATCCAGAACCGCACCTCCGGCACGTCGGGCGAAGGCCCTTTGGAAATCAACCAACGCGCTGCGGACCTCGGGAATAACTGCAACTTTTGAGGCCGCTTGTGCGATCTCAGCTGTGCGCAAATCGCCTTGCTGCAGTTCTTCTGCAGTCAGGGACTGGGCCGCAGAAACGGCCTCTTCGCCCTGTAGCACCCGACGTCCCACAGCGCGATACAGAAGACCGGTATCCAGATGCGCGAACCCGAAATGCGCGGCGACACCCTTTGAAATCGTCCCCTTACCCGCCGCCGCAGGCCCGTCGATTGCAACGGTGAACCTCATCCACGCGCGACCTTGGCACCAAGCGCAGCCATCAAAGGCTCAAAAATCGGGAACGACGTTGCAATCGGGCCGCCATCATCCACCGAGACCGGCGCCTTTGCTCCCATCCCCATGACCATAAATGACATGGCAATGCGATGGTCCAAAAAGCTCTCGCAGGTCCCGCCACCAGGCACGCCACCAATACCAAGACCGTCGACCGACCACCATTCGTCGCCTTCGTTGACTGTTACGCCATTGGCGCGCAATCCCCGAGCCATCGCGTCGATCCGATCACTTTCCTTAACGCGTAACTCTTTGACGCCACCCATCATCGTGGTGCCCGTTGCATTTGCCGCCACCACGGACAGCACCGGATATTCGTCGATCATCGATGCCGCGCGCTCGGGCGGAACATTGATCCCCTTCATGTCAGGCGAATATTTTGCGCGCAGATCGGCAACCGGCTCGCCACCTTCTTCGCGTTCGTTTTCATAGGTCAGATCCGCGCTCATTTCGCGCAAGGTGGTGAACAGCCCTGCACGGGTCGGGTTCAGCCCAATACCGGGGATCAACACGTCCGAGCCGGGCGTGATCAACGCCGCGCAAACCGGAAAGGCTGCACTGGACGGGTCACGCGGCACGGCAATGATCTGCGGCTTCAGCTCTGGCCGACCGGTCAGCGTAATGATCCGCCCCTCATCCGTATCTTCGACAGTAATTTCGGCGCCAAAGCCTGCAAGCATCCGTTCTGAATGATCGCGCGTCGCTTCTTTCTCGATCACGACAGTCTTGCCGGGGGCGTTCAGACCCGCCAGCAGAACTGCAGATTTCACTTGCGCCGAGGGTACGGGCACTTCGTAACGTACCGGGGTGGGGTCTGCAGCGCCGCTAATGGTCATTGGCAGACGCCCGCCCGACCGGCCAACGGATTGCGTCCCAAACAAAGCCAGTGGGTCGGTAACCCGGGCCATCGGTCGTTTATTCAGGCTAGCATCCCCTGTGAAGGTCACCGCAATCGGAGACGTCGCCATCGCCCCCATGATGAGGCGCACACCGGTGCCAGAGTTTCCGCAATCAATCACTTGGTCAGGCTCAGCAAAGCCGCCAACACCTACCCCATGGACGGACCATTCACCCCCACCATGATCGGTCACTTCGGCCCCGAAAGCACGCATCGCTTTGGCGGTGTCCAGAACATCTTCGCCTTCCAGTAGGCCTGATATCTTGGTCTCGCCAACAGCCATCGCCCCAAGGATCAGCGACCGATGCGAGATCGACTTGTCACCCGGCACCTCTGCCGTGCCGGTCAGAGGGCCGCAAGGGTGCGACGTCATCGGGATGGGCGTGCCGTGTCCGGACATGGGGGCTCCTGTTCTCGCTATCAGTTCAAGGCGGATTAGCGAATTGGGGCCAGATGGTCCAGCGGCAATCAACCCTTGCGGCGGAAGGTCAGGTAATGCGGGGTGCGCCCTTCGCGCAGCGCCTTTTGTTCATAGCGGGTGGAAATCCAGTCACCCCAAGGCTCGCGCCAATCCGCAGGACGTTCGGCCAGCCATTCGAACCCGGCGCGCGGCACCTCTTCCAATGTCTGCCGGACATAATCCGGTATGTCTGTGGCGACACGGAAGATGGAACCTGGTTTCAGGACCCGCGCCAGCGGCTCCAAATGTTCCTGAGTGACGAACCGGCGCCGGTGATGCCGTTTCTTGGGCCAAGGATCAGGGTATAGCAGGAAGGCCCTTGAGATGCTGGCGTCGGGCAGTACATCAAACAGGTCTCGTGCGTCGCCGGGATGCACCGCAAGGTTCTCAACACCGGCTTGGCGTATTTTGCCCAGCAACATGGCGACGCCGTTAATGTAGGGCTCTGCCCCAATGATGCCGATATCAGGGTTTTGCCGGGCCTGATGCACCAAATGCTCACCACCGCCAAAGCCGACCTCAAGCCAGACAGGTTTGCCCCCAAACAATCCGTCTAGGTCAAGCGGCTTACGTTCGGGATTGGCCTCCCAGTCGACCGTGCCCGGAGACAAGGCGCTGAGATCCTCGTTCAAATAGGTCTTCTGGCTGGGCTTCAGGGTCTTGCCCTTGAAGCGGCCATAGAAGTTTCTGCGCGGGCGTTGTGGGGTCTGTGTGCTCATGGCGGTCGCCATACTGCCATGCGTGCAATCTGGCAATAGGTGCAGATGTGGGTCTGCACCTACACCACGATTGTGAATTCAATTGGAAAAAGAGCGCGCCCGTCAGGGCGCACAATTTAACAGATGCTTAGACGGCCGCTTTCAGGGCCGCAGCCAGATCGGTGCGTTCCCAGCTGAAACCACCGTCTGCGTCAGGCTCACGGCCAAAGTGGCCGTAGGCTGCTGTGCGCTGATAGATTGGTTTGTTCAACTGCAGATGCTCGCGAATTCCGCGTGGTGTCAAATCCATAACCTGCCCAACTGCCTTTTCGATCACTGCATCCGCGATCTGGCCAGTGCCGTGGGTATCCGCATAGATCGACAGGGGTTTAGACACACCAATCGCATAGCTCAGCTGGATGGTGCAGCGTTCTGCCATGCCTGCCGCAACTACGTTTTTGGCAAGATAGCGCGCCGCATAGGCTGCCGAGCGGTCGACTTTGGTCGGGTCTTTGCCCGAAAACGCACCACCTCCATGAGGTGCCGCGCCGCCATAGGTATCAACGATGATCTTACGCCCTGTCAGCCCTGCGTCTCCGTCCGGTCCGCCGATAACGAACTTTCCGGTTGGGTTCACGTGCCACTCGGTCTCAGCGGTCAGCCAGCCATCGGGCAGAGTTTCGCGAATATAAGGCTCGACAATCTGACGAATATCGTCAGAGGTCAGTGCTTCATCCAAATGTTGGGTAGACAGAACAATCGAGCTGACACCAACAGGTTTGCCATCGCGATAAACCACCGACAATTGCGACTTTGCATCCGGGCCAAGCGCGGGTTCGCTGCCATCTTTTCTGACTTCGGCAAGACGGCGGAGAATGGCATGCGAATATTGGATCGGCGCAGGCATCAATGCAGGCGTCTCGGTCGTGGCATAACCGAACATGATGCCCTGATCGCCGGCGCCTTCGTCCTTGTTGTCGGCTGCATCCACGCCTTGTGCGATATGGGCCGATTGCTCGTGCAGCAGGTTCGTCACTTCGACAGTTTCGTGGTGAAACTTGTCCTGTTCGTAACCGATATCCTTGATACATGCGCGCGCGATATCGTCGATATGCGCCATGTAGTCGTGCAGCTTCTCCTGATCCGACAGCCCCACTTCTCCGCCGATAACCACGCGGTCAGTGGTTGCGAAGGTTTCGCACGCCACCCGCGCTTCTGGTTCTTCACGCAGGAACGCATCAAGCACTGCATCAGAAATTCGATCGCAGACTTTATCGGGGTGCCCTTCGGAAACGGATTCCGAAGTAAAAGTGTAATTCTGTCGGGACATGAATGTGCTCCATTAAGATTTCCCCATCACGTCAGGAAGCCGTTGTGACGGGCGGTCGACCGAATACGCGCACTGTCAGGCAGGGTCAATCGATATTTGGTCACCGTGCCGTTTGGTGTGACGCCAAAACAATGCAAGTAGTGCCAGTAAGGTCAAAAGAACTGGATTGTCGCCTATCCGCGAATAGATCGTGGCGCGCTGAGCGCTTGGTAATTCAGCATCAATGAAACCTGCTTGCCCCAATGGCAAGGACTCGGTGATCCTGCCCAATGGGTCGATCATCGCCGACACTCCGGTATTGGCCGAGCGCATCATTGGCAGACCTTGTTCGATCGCGCGCATCTGCGCCTGAGCGAGATGCTGATACGGGCCCGACCGAGTTCCAAACCAGGCATCATTTGTGATCTGCAAAAGAAAATCCGCACGATCAGGCGCGGCCAGAACATCCTGCGTAAAAACCGCCTCGTAACAGATTAAAGGCAGCGCTCTGCCAAGCGCACCTGCATCCATCAGCGCGGCCCCCGGTCCGGCACTAAAGCCATTGCCGTTTGTGGCCGCCATTCCGTGGATACCAAATCGAGCCATAACATCGCCGAACGGTACATATTCCCCAAACGGGGCTAAATGATGCTTGTCATAAAGCCCCGCCCGCCGACCCTCCTCATCTAGATAGATCATCGAGTTATAGATCTGCTGACCTTCAGCACGCTGTATACCCAGGAAAACCGGAGCGCCCTGTGCAGCTTCACCGATAGCCGCCAGATAAGGCTGTGCGCTGTCCAGCCATGCCGGGACCGAGGTTTCTGGCCAAACGACCAAATCCGGCCTTGGCTCGGCTGCCGTGAACTCCAGCTGTCGCGCAAAGAACAAAGGCGCATAGGCGGGATCCCATTTCTGGTGCTGGGGGGCATTGGGTTGAATCAGGCGCACGATGTGGCCTGAGGATACGACCGGCGGCCGGCTTGCTGAATAGATTAAGGCCAGGACCAAACAGCCCAACGTTAACGCGATCGATACGGCAAGGTCACGGCGGTTTTGGCCACTGAATAGTGCAGCTCCCAGCGGTAAGGTGGCAAGCAGGGTCAAGGCGCCCAAGCCATAGGGCCCGACAAGTGAGAGAAGCTGCGCGAATGGTGTATCCACCCAGATTTGTGCGATGCCTGCCCAAGGAAAGCCGGTCAGAATATAACCGCGCGCAAATTCGGCCAGTGACAATACAATGGACAACAACACCGCCTGCAAGATGGGCGATCCACCGATGCGTTTCGCAATTCCGAAGGGCAGCGCCCAGAATAAGGCCAACCCGCCCGACATAAAGATCAGCGCAAATGGCGCCATCCAAGCATGGCGCTCGGCATCAACCAGAAACGGCTCGACAATCCAGCTTAGCGCGTGCGCAAAATACCCTGTTGCAAAGCCCCACCCCAGCAAGGCCGCCCGGCGACCTGTTTCAGAGGTCACATACAACGGCGCGATCAACACCAGAGAAATCAGAGTAATCGGCCAGTAACCCAATGGTGCAAGGCCGCAGGCCGCCGCAACACCCAATAACGCCGCCAGCACCAATCGTATCAAATAGGGCCAACCCTTGGCAGGGTTCATGCGGCAATGTCCGGCAACATGACACGCAACCGTTTTATACGGCGGGGATCAGCGTCGATAACTTCGAACTCGGGGCCTTCGGGATGACATACAACCTCACCACGCGCCGGAACCCGTCCCGACAGCATGAAGACCAGACCGCCCAGCGTATCAATCTCTTCCTCGTCCACATCCTCGTGACTGGTCAGAGAGCGACCGATCTCGGCCTCGAACTCTTCAAGCGGCACACGCGCTTGCACCACATAGCAACCGGGCTTTTCCTGTATCCATAACTGATCTTCATGGGCGTCATGCTCATCGGCGATTTCACCAACAACCTGTTCGATCAAGTCTTCGATGGTCAGCAATCCATCGACCCCACCATACTCATCGATCACCAGCGCCATATGACGACGTTCGGTCTGCATCTTGGTCAGCAGAACTCCGATTGGCATCGAGGGGGGTACAAACAGCAACGTCCTGAGCATCGACTTCAGATCGAACTCGGCCGAGTTGCCATTGAATCCATGAGTCAGCGCAAAATCCTTGAGGTGTACAAATCCCAAGGGCGTATCTAGCGTTCCGTCATACACAGGGATCCGCGACAATCCGCTATCCCGGAAGATTTGCGCCAGCTCATCCTTTGGAGTCGTAACGGGTACCGAGATGATCTCGGCCGTGGGGATAGCGACATCTTCGACCCGCATTCTGCGCAGGTTGATCATGCCCCTCGGTTGGGCGCTGACCGTCTCAGCCCCGTTTACCTGGCTGGTCTCTTCGCCCTGAGAAGAAAACGCGTCGAGAAGCCGCGAAAATAGCCCGCCTCTTTCGTCGCTATCAATATCGCTGTTCCGAGAATGCGCGCCATGCGCCGCCCTAGAACTGCCGTCTGTTTCACCCATTATCCTGTTCCAATTGATCGGGCTAAAGTGCCCATGTCATACATTATATGGGTCATCTATACCCAGTTTGCCAAGTATCTCGACCTCGACCCCTTCCATCAAAGTGGCGTCGAGGTCACGAATGTGATCGTATCCTAGCAAATGTAATGTACCGTGAATGATCAAGTGCGTCACGTGATCGTCGGTGCTTTTGCCAGCCTCGGCCGCTTCGCGGATGCAGGTGTCATACGAGATCGCAATATCGCCCAGCGCGATTTCGCCAGTAAAGTCAGGCTGCGGCGTCTGTGGTACCTTCCCCGCCTGTTCCGGTGCCAAATCTTCGGCAGGCCAGCTAAGAACGTTGGTGGGCGTCGGCTTTCCCCGAAATTCGGCATTCAATTCAGCGATCCGGGCATCATCGCAGCCCAACACGCTGATCTCGCATTGATCCGCCTCAAGAGCGCAATACTCCAGAACAGCCGCAATAGCGCGCACGGCCAATGGCTCCAGCCCGCGCCAACGCTCATCCTCAAGGGTGATTTCCAGATTCATGCCATCGGTTCCAAGCCCAGATTCGACGAGGGCCTCAGAGGTTATCCGGTTTCACGACCCGCATCGGCCTCATATGCTTCGATAATGGCGGCGACAAGCGGATGGCGGACGACATCTTTCGAGGTGAAATAGTTGAAGCTGATATTCGGGATCGTTTTCAATAACCGCTCGGCATCCGCCAAGCCTGACTGCACGCCACGCGGCAGATCCACCTGTGACCGGTCTCCGGTGATGACCATCCGGCTGCCTTCACCCAGACGGGTCAGGAACATCTTCATCTGCATGGTCGTGGCATTCTGTGCCTCGTCCAGAACCACAAATGCATTCGCCAGAGTGCGCCCTCGCATGAAGGCCAGCGGAGCAATTTCGATCCGCTTTTCCTCGATCAACTTGGCCAATTGTTTGCCGGGCAGGAAATCATTCAGCGCATCGTAAAGCGGCTGCATGTAAGGATCGACCTTGTCCTTCATATCGCCGGGCAGATAGCCTAGTTTTTCCCCCGCCTCGACCGCAGGACGACTGAGAATGATCCGATCTACATGCCCACCGATGAACATCGACACACCGACCGCGACGGCCAGATAGGTTTTACCAGTTCCCGCAGGGCCAATCCCAAAAGCCAGTTCATTGTTGAACAATGACTGCACGTAAGCCTTCTGAGCGTCGGTGCGTGGCTCGACCAATTTTTTACGGGTCTTGATTTCAACCGTGCCACCCTTGAACATCTCAAGCTGGTCACCATCGCGGGTGCCGGTTCCGGCCTCGGAGTTGCCCATGCGCAGCTCTCGATCGACATCTGCAGCTTCTACATCACGCCCGCCTTCGAGCCGGGTATAAAGCGCCTGCAATACTTCTATCGCCTGCTTTTGCGAATCTTCGTCACCAAGCACCACCAACTGATTGCCGCGTCGCACAATCTGCACCGAAAGCTTCTGTTCGATATCGGTTAGATTACGGTCATATTCACCGCACAAATCGATCAATAGTCTGTTGTCTGGGAATTCAACAAGCGCCTCACGCTGGGGCATGTCATCTTGCGGTGGGGTCAGGGCACCGATGGCCAATCCGTTCTCCTGTCTTGGCGTTTCACCTTGAGCGTAGACAAACTCGGAAGGGAGACGCAAGCGGCAGTTTCAATTTTTGTGATTCACATGACAAAAGCGCCGATCGGCGCTGCGTCATCAACCGAAACACGCAATTCAGGCAATTCTTCAGAACGTATAGTTCAACCCAATCCGCAGCCCGCGATAGCTTGGAGTGGATTTGGTCGAGAATGTCGAACCCAGTTCAACCGTCTTTGATTCGAATTGCAGGTACTCGATCTCACCGGTGATCGACCAATTCTCATTCAGTCTGTGTTCGGCGCCGAGGCTGGCCGAGAATCCTTGCCGACGATCCTCGCTTTCGAACCGGCTCGTCCCACCTGCACCTGTCAGGGAGCCTGTCGTGGTGATATCGCCACGAACATATCCTACGGTCACGAAATACAAAACGCTGCGGCTGCGGTTGGTCAGTCCATTTCGCAGGCGGATCGACAATACATCAGAAATTGCAGACCTGCCGCTGACCTGCCCCGAAGGAGTCTGAGACGTCGTGCTGTCATCCAGCGTGCCAAAATCATAGCCCACTTCCAGGCCATAGACATAATCGCGCCCACCGCTGGCAGGCAGGATACCGCGCCAACCGCCACGAAACCCGACGAAATTCCCACTGGGCTTGACGTCGCCTGCAGCAAGCGGGTCACCGCCATCGACGCGCAGACCAAACTCATCCGACCCCCCGGAAGCATGCCCGGCACTTATTCCAAGATAGAATGCATTCACATCCCGCGCGAAACGCTGAGACGAAACGACATCAGGCTCGGTCACATCCCCGATCACATCCCCGGCCAATGTCGGTGCCGCACAGGAAAGTAAAATGGCCGCAGCAGTCAAAACACGGGAAAGGTTCACACTTGGAAAACGCATCCAACTCATTACTCGTACCCTCCTCCAATCCAGGCGGTCAGTCTGAGTGGGCGCGTTCGCCGACACCACATTAACAGCCCGGAAAATTCTGACCTCCCTCCGAACATAGTTCCAAGCCATAAATCAAGGGTTAAATTTCAGCGTTTGGAACTCTGGCAGCCCCATTGCTGTTGGTCAGATCAACTCGCCCGCAAGCGAGTTTGCGCCAGAGGCCTTGATCCTTACCTTGCGTAAGTCTCCGCTCGCAACATCGGCGTCTGCGACATGAACCGCGTGAAGATACTCGGATTTTCCAACCATCTGACCTGGTTGCCGCCCCGGTTTCTCGAACAGAACATTCACTGCCTTGCCAACCATCGAGTCCTGAATCTCGCGTTGATGGCGTGTGATCATCGCCTGCAGGCGCTGTAGTCGTTCATCCGCCACTTCGGCCTCGACCTGTGGCCGTTCTGCTGCAGGTGTGCCGGGACGCGTCGAGTACTTGAATGAATAGGCGTAGCCGTATTTGACCTCTTCCACCAAATCCAGAGTGGCTTGGAAGTCCTCTTCCGTCTCTTCCGGAAAGCCCACGATGAAATCGCCGGACATCAGAATATCGGGTCGCGCTTCTCGGATACGCTCGATCAATCGCAGATAGCTTTCAGCCGTATGGCTGCGGTTCATCCGCTTCAGGATTTTGTCAGACCCCGACTGCACAGGCAGATGCAGATAAGGCATAAGCTTTTCGCAGGTGCCATGTGCTTCGATCAGCGCATCGTCCATATCGTTGGGGTGCGAGGTGGTAAAGCGGATACGCTCAAGCCCATCGACCTTGTTCAGTTCCCAGATCAATGCGGCAAGGGTCATGTCTCCGTCCGGGCCCGCCCCGTGATACGCGTTGACGTTTTGCCCTAGCAACGTGATCTCGCGCACGCCGCGTTCGACCAGATCGCGCGCCTCGTTCAGGATGCGATCCGCCGGGCGGCTCACTTCGGCCCCGCGCGTATATGGCACCACGCAGAAGGCGCAGAACTTGTCACACCCTTCTTGAACGGTAAGAAACGCAGTGGGGCCACGCTTGGCCTTGGGGCGGTTCTTAAGCTTTTCGAACTTATCTTCTTCCGGGAAATCGGTATCCAGAGCCTTTTCACCCGCGCGCGTCTTCGCCTCCATCTCGGGCAGGCGGTGATAGCTTTGCGGGCCAACGACCAGATCGACCAGAGGCTGGCGGCGCATGATCTCTTCGCCCTCGGCTTGGGCCACGCAGCCGGCGACACCTATCTTCAGATCCGGCTTGTCTGCTTTCAGCCCCTTAAAGCGACCCAGTTCGGAATAGACTTTCTCGGCTGCCTTCTCACGAATGTGGCAGGTATTGAGCAGGATCATATCCGCATCATCGGGCGATTTGGTCTCAACATACCCTTGCCCGCCCAGCGCTTCGGCCATGCGTTCGCTGTCATAGACGTTCATCTGGCAGCCATAGGTCTTGATAAACAGCTTTTTCGGTTCAGACATGGGTTGGCCTTTGCAGTCGCTGGGTCGGCGTCGTCTATACGGATCGAACGCCGCTTGCAATGCTGGCGCAATTACCCGAATTTGGCGGGAATTTCCAGCGAGGCGGAAACAGCACCCACGATGCAGTATGAATCCCTTGATCACCTTCTGAAATCCGGCCGCAATACCCTGCAGAACGGCCCCATCGCACTGATATTTGCCGAAGATGATGTCGAACTGGAAGGCACATTACTCCATCATCTGAAACTGGGGTTCAAATCCGTGATCGCATTCCTGCCGCAGGAATTCACGCTGGATGAAGCGTTAGAAGCAAGGGTTCATCGAGTGACGATGACCTGCGCGCCTAGAACCGTCGTATTTGAGGCCATCAGTCGGATCATTCAGGCCGCCCAAGGTATCTGGATATACTACTGCTACAACGCTGAATATCTGTTCTACCCTTTCTGCGAAACCCGCTCGGTCGTAGAGTTACTGGCTTTCCATTCTGAAGAACGGCGCCAGGCCATGCTGACCCATGTGGTCGATCTGTATGCGAATGATCTGACGACCTATCCCAACGGGGTGGCCCCCGATCACGCAATGCTGGACAAGACCGGATATTACGCCCAGACGCGGCATGACGCATCTGGCAAGCCGCTGGAGCGCCAACTAGATATGTCGGGTGGTCTGCGCTGGCGGTTCGAAGATCATATCCCGTATGAACGGCGCCGCATCGATCGAATTTCGCTGTTCAAAGCAAAACCCGATCTGAAACTTCTGCCTGATCACACATTCAATGAGCCGGAATACAACACCTATGCCTGCCCGTGGCACAACAACTTGACCGCCGCGATTTGTTCGTTCCGGGCGGCCAAAGCACTGAAGACGAACGCCGGATCGACATTTGATATCTCCAACTTCTGCTGGAGCCATTCAACTCCGTTCGAGTGGGACTCGCGCCAATTGCTGGATCTGGGCCTGATCGAATCGGGCCAGTGGTTCTAGGCTCTATCGCTGTAGCAGAACTGGGAACCAGTCCTCGCGCAGCCGCTGCCCCGGCACCATGTTATGTCCCGGAAATGGCGGAGACGTTCGGCCCGGACGTTCGACATACCGCGCGTCATCCCCGACCAACCGCAGTGAGAAGGCCCGACGCCGACTTTCCGAGGTATTGCCTCGGGCCCCGTGCAGCGTGCGATAGTTGAATGCTACGGCGTCGCCCGGCTCCATCTCGAACTCGACAATCTTCATCCCTTCGGCATCCGGGTCGGGGATCGGCATGTATTGCCCCTCATCGGGGAAGAAACCTTCTTCCGACACCCAACGAGTAGGTAGCACTTCTTTTTCCCAGCGGTGCGAACCGGCGACGCAACGCAAGGTCGCTTGTTTCACCGGATCCAGTGGTGACCAGAAGCTGATATTTTGTTGACCTTCGACAAAATAGTACGGCCCATCCTGATGCCACGGCGTCGCCATTGAGGTCCCGGGCTCCTTCACCAGTACATGGTCATGGAACATCTGCACGGATTGCGATTGCATAAGGTCGGCCGCAACTTCAGCGGCAGGAGAATTTTCAATCACCTCGCGAAACTGCGGGATACGCGACCAGTTGCAGTAATCATCGAAAAAACGACCGGTCTCGCCCTCTTTCTTATTCTCTGATGCATAAGGTCCGGGTTTTTCCATATTCGCGGCAACCCCGGCCCGCAGGGTTTCAACATGATCGGCGAACAGACCTTTGACCAACACAACGCCATCATTTTGGTAGTCGTCAATCAGCGCTTGCGAAACAAGAGGATGAGTCATCGCGGTCTCCTTGGATTTGTCACCTGATCTGCGCATGAATGAGACCTCTGTTCAAATCATATCTTTGGACTTAGGTATTAACCTGATGTTATACCTTACGCTCCGCCAGTACGAATATGTCTGTGCCATTGGTCGGCATGGAAGCCTGTCTGCGGCGGCACAACGCCTGAACGTCTCGCAACCCGCCTTGTCCAATGCGCTGACGCGGGTCGAATCGCATCTGGGATATCCACTCTTTGCCCGAAGGCGGGGTGCCGCAATGGCGCTGACCCCGCAGGGCCGCAAGTTCATCGAAGAAGCCGAAGCCTTCTTGAGCCGAGCCGCGCAGCTTGAAGATGCAAAGCAGCAGACTTCGGGTGAAAGCCGATTGCGTCTTGGGTGCTTTGTCGATTTGGCCCCCTTTCTACTGGCTAAATCTCTGCACTGCCTGCGCGGGGCAGTACCAGATATTTCCCTGACGCATGGGGTTGAGACATTCGAAGGTCTGATATCCGGCCTGATCGATGGAAGATACGATTTTGCACTGACTTATGATTTGGGGATGGACGCCAGTTTCTCGTGTTCAAAGCTGTTCGATAGCACCCCGTATGCATTGCTGTGTCCTGATCATCCGCTGGCGATATCTAAGCAGGTTAACTTGGCTAATCTTGCTGAGTTTCCACTGATTCTCTCCAAAGAAGGCCTGTCGGCACAACACGTGCTTGGATTGTTCAGACGCAACGGGCTGAACCCTACGGTTTCACACCGCGCGGAAACGCTCGAGATTCAGCGCAGTCTGGCCGCTCATGGTGAAGGTATTGGGATCAGCTATGCCAGCCCGACAAGTGGCTTCAGCTATGATCAGGTCCCTCTGGTTAGTCTGCCGATCATTGATGCAGATGCAACCGAAGCCGTCGTGTTGGCGCGTCACGGCACTGGCCCAACAGATCCGCTGATCACAGCGGCTGAACGCGCTATGGTTGATCTATTGCAAACGGCCTAAAGGTTACTTCTTGCGCAGCCGGATCACCACATCGACCGACGCGATCTCAACACCTTCGGGCGCTTCGGGCAACTGCTGAATCACCAATTGATCGGACGGCGCGTCGCTCAGGCGGCTTTCGTCTTCCCAGAAGAAATGCGGATGATCATGGGTATTGGTGTCAAAATAGCTTTTCGATCCGTCAACGGTGATCTCTTGCAGCACCCCGGCATCGCAGAACGCCCGCAAGGTGTTATAGACGGTGGCCAATGAAACCGCGTCACCGTTGGATTTGGCGGATTCGAACAGGCTTTCTGCGGTCACATGTCGATGCAACCCATCGCCCACAAGCAATTCTGCCAAGGCAACCCTTTGGCGTGTGGGACGCAAACCGGCGTCAACCAACCAATTTGTAGCTATGTCACGGCTCTGAGGTGTCATGAATCCGATACCTGTGTTTTGCTGCCCTTAATATAAGTGCGCCCGACCTGCAATTTCAAATGAAATTCATTCGCAAGAAGTATCGTCATCACAACATGATATGGCGCGCTGGTCTTGCAGGACCTTGCAAACGGGTGATAGACGAGGCCAGATATAACGAACAGACCAGGCAGGAGAGGCGGCAGAATGGCCCAATTCCCAAGCAGTTTTGACAAGGACGATCTGCTGAAATGCGCCCGCGGCGAGTTATTCGGCCCCGGTAATGCGCAATTGCCCGCTCCGCCGATGCTGATGATGGACCGCATCACCGAGATATCCGGCGATGGTGGTGCGCATGGCAAAGGCCATGTGCTTGCTGAGTTTGATATAACGCCCGACCTGTGGTTCTTTGACTGCCATTTCCCCGGCAATCCCATTATGCCCGGCTGTCTGGGCCTAGACGGTCTGTGGCAACTGACCGGCTTCAACCTGGGCTGGCGCGGCTGGCAAGGTCGCGGCATGGCGGTCGGCGTTGGTGAGGTCAAGCTGACCGGCATGGTGCGTCCTGACCGCAAGATGCTGACCTATAAGATTGATTTCAAAAAGGCGATCCATACCCGCCGCCTGACCATGGGTGTGGCAGATGGCATCGTCGAAGCCGATGGCGAATTGATATACGACGTCAAGGACATGAAGGTCGTTCTGTCAGACGCCTGAGCCTGACCGGCCGCAACAAGGAGTACGCACATGCGTCGAGTAGTCGTCACCGGTTTGGGGGTTGTGTCCTCGATCGGGAACAATGCCGAAGAGGTGCTGGCCTCTCTCAAAGCAGGCAAGTCCGGCATCGTGGCAAGCGAACAGATGGTTGAACATGGCTTTCGTAGTCAGATCGCCGGTTCGCTGAAAATCGACGTTGCCGAGCACGTGGACAAACGCACACTTCGGTTCATGGGGCCGGGCGCTGCTTATGCCCACATCGCGATGAGCCAGGCCATCGCTGATGCCGGGCTGACCGAAGATCAGGTCGTTAATCCGCGCACCGGTCTGGTGGCCGGTTCGGGTGGTCCATCGACCAGCGCAATGCTGACCGCGCACCAGACCGTGCTGAAAACCGGTGCAACCAAGCGGATCGGTCCGTTCGCGGTGCCGAAATGCATGTGTTCGACGATTTCCGCCAACCTTGCGACCGCGTTCAAGATCAAGGGCATCAACTACTCGATCACCTCGGCCTGTTCGACGTCGCTGCACTGCATCGGCAACGCAGCCGAACAGATCATGCTGGGCAAGCAAGATGTGATGTTTGCAGGTGGTGGTGAAGAACTGGACTGGACCCTGTCCTGCCTGTTCGACGCGATGGGCGCGATGTCGTCGAAGTACAACGACACGCCCGACAAAGCCTCGCGCGCATTCGATCAGAACCGTGACGGGTTCGTGATCTCAGGCGGCGGTGGCATCGTGGTTCTGGAAGACCTAGCGCATGCGCTGGCGCGCGGTGCGAAAATCTATGCCGAAGTAACCGGCTATGCTGCGACATCTGATGGGCACGACATGGTGGCCCCCTCTGGTGAAGGTGGCGAGCGCGCGATGCGTCTGGCGCTCTCCACTGTGCCCGAAGGCCGCAAGGTCGGCTATATCAATGCCCACGGCACCTCGACCCCAGTGGGCGACGTCGGAGAAGTCGAAGCCGTGCGCCGCATTTTTGGCGAAGGCAGTGTGCCACCGATTTCATCGACCAAATCGATGACCGGTCACGCGCAGGGCGCGGCAGGTGCGCTTGAAGCGATCTTCTGCCTGCTGATGCTGGAGCATGACTTCATTACTCCGTCGATCAATGTCGACACACTTGCCGAAGGCATCCTGCCCGGTGAAATTGCAACGCAAGTTGTTGAAAACGCAGGCTTGGACAGCGTGATGACCAATAGCTTCGGCTTTGGCGGCACCAACGGATCCATGGTTCTGTCGAAGTATAACGGGTGAATAAGATGTCGGATATTCTCAAGGGTAAACGCGGCCTGATCATGGGCGTAGCAAATGACCGCTCGATCGCCTGGGGCATAGCCAAAGCCATGCACGAGGCGGGCGCTGAGCTGGCTTTCACTTATCAGGGCGAGGCTTTTGGAAAGCGGCTTGAACCACTGGCTCAGAGCCTTGGAAGTGATTTCATGGTCGATGCCGACGTCACCGACGACGCTTCGCTTGAGCGCGCATTTGGCGAACTGGCCGAGCGCTGGCCGACGATCGATTTTGTGGTGCATGCCATCGCCTATTCGGACAAATCCGAGCTGACAGGCCGGTTCCTGAACACCACCCGCGCAAACTTCAAACACTCACTGGATGTCTCGGCCTATTCCTTCATCGAGGTTGCGCGCCGCGCCTATCCGCTGATGAAGGACAATGGTGGCACGCTGCTGACCCTGACCTATCAGGGCTCGAACAAGGTTGTGCCGAACTACAACGTCATGGGTGTCGCCAAGGCCGCGCTGGAATCCGCGACCCGCTATCTGGCCAATGATCTGGGTCCCGAAGGCATTCGGGTGAACGCCATCTCGCCCGGCCCTATGAAAACGCTGGCCGGGGCGGCCATTGGTGGTGCGCGTAAAACTTATAAATTCTGCGACCAGAACGCTCCGATGCGGTCGAACGCAACGCTCGAGGCTGTTGGCGGCACAGCCGTCTATCTGGCGTCAGACGCAGGCAGCTATACCTCGGGTGAGATCATCCGGGTCGATGGCGGCTATCACATTCTGGGCATGCCACAGCCCGAAGCCATGTGACCATATCTTTCCCTGTCGGTGCCAAGATTTAACCATCTTTGCCCGGCAGGGATTACGATATGAGCAAGCTTGAACAAATCCTCGCGAGCAATTCGCGCTCGACAGCTTTGAAACGCAGATCAGCAGGTGGCCGTGCGCGCCTTTTGTTGCTGGTCCTCACATCGCTGCTGATTGCTTTTGTGTTTCTGACGCAGCCTCAGGTACGCGATGCGCTTGAACCGTTGATCTCGCAGATCCCCGGCCTTTAACCCGAACTCGGTCAATTGATCGAGACAATCTCGATATCAAAGATCAGATCCTGACCGGCCAGCGGGTGATTGGCATCCAGAGTTACCGTTGCCTCATCCACCTCGACAACAGTCACCGGTAGCGCCTGACCTTCCGGGGTTTGCATCTGCAGCTGAGTACCGGGTTCCAGTGGTATGTCATCCGGAATACCCTCGCGGGGGATCTGCTGCCGCATACCCGGATTGATCGGGCCATAGGCGTCAACGCAATCGATCTCGACCCGCTTTTTCTCACCAATCTCCATCCCCGGCAGAGCGGCATCCAGACCAGGAATAATCTGGCCCGAACCTACCGCAAACTCCAGCGGATCGCGCCCTTCGGAACTGTCAAAGACTTTGCCGTCCAGCAAGGTTCCGGTGTAATGGATGCGAACGGTGTCGCCTTGTTTGATTGCGGTCATGGTGGCCTCCGGCCTGAAGATAAGTGAACGGCGGAGCCTAGAGGCTTGCACAGCATTGTAAACCCTGCCCTCTTTAACCCCTCGGACGGTTGTGCTTACCTGCGCCCGATCAGGGGAGGATTGGATGGCTATCACCACATGTGTATTCGACGCATACGGCACTCTGTTTGACGTGGCCGCCGCCGCGCGGCAGGCCGCAGCAGAGCCAGAGTTCAATGCTTTGGCGGACAAATGGCCTGAATTGGCCGGACACTGGCGCCTGAAGCAACTGCAATACACCTGGCTGCGGGCAGTGGCAGACGCGCATTGCGATTTCTGGGATGTCACCCAAGACGGGCTGGATTGGGCGTTGGAAGCGGTTGATCTCCAAGGGGATGCCTCACTGCGACAGCGCCTGTTGGATCTCTATTGGGAATTGCAGGCCTATCCTGAGGTCCCTGAAATGCTGAAAACGCTGAAAGAGGGTGGCATGAAGACGGCCATTTTGTCTAACGGGTCCCCTCCGATGCTGGAAGGTGCGGTGCGGTCCGCGGGAATCGGCGATGTGCTTGATGACGTGCTATCGGTCGAAAGCGTGGGTGTCTTCAAACCCCATGCCAGCGTCTATGACCTTGTACAGAACCGGTTCAGCTGCGCGCGCGACGAAGTGCTGTTCGTCAGCTCAAACGGCTGGGATGCTGCCGGGGCAAGTGGCTATGGATTTGTCACCGCCTGGGTAAACCGCGCAGGTGAGCCAATGGATCGCCTGCCGTGGAAACCCGCACATGTTCTGCCTGACTTGACGACCATCCCGAAACTGGCAGGGCTTTGATGGCATATTTCACGACCTCAGACGGCAAGCGCCTGTATTACGAGGACACAGGTTCAGGCCAACCGCTGCTTTGTTTGGCGGGTTTGACCCGCAATAGCCGAGACTTTTCGTTTCTTGCGCCACATGTGACCGACCTTCGCATGATTTCGATGGACTATCGCGGGCGCGGACAATCCGATTTTGATGCGGACTACATGAACTACAACATCCTGCGCGAGGGGCAGGATGCGGTCGAATTGCTGGATCATCTGGGATTGGACAAGGTTACTTTGCTCGGCACCTCGCGCGGGGGGCTGATCGCCATGGCGCTGGCCCTAAGCCATCCAGACCACCTGGCCGGAGTAATCCTGAATGACGTTGGGCCCGTGATAGAACTTGGTGGCATCGCCAAAATCATGGATTATGTCGGCAATCGCCCGACCTCAAAAACCTATGACGAAGCGGCGCAAGCACTCCGGGCGATGATGGGGTCGCAATTCCCCGGCATCCCGCTGGACATCTGGAGACAGCAGGTTGAGTGCCAGTACATCCAGACCGACTCCGGGCTAGGCCTGCGCTATGACCCCGCCCTGAGACAAGCACTGATCGAACAGGCAGCGATCACGTCCGCGCCAGATTTCTGGCCCTTGTTCGAGGCTTTGCAAGACATTCCAACCGCCGTTATTCGAGGTGCCAATTCTGACCTTCTGAGCCCTGCAACTGTGCAAGACATGCACGCGCGCCACCCTAAATTGATCTCGACCCAAGTGCCGGACCGGGGCCATGTTCCGTTTCTGAACGAACCGCAATCCCTTGATCTGATCCGCCAAATATTGGACGCCACATGAGCAATATAGACATGATTGAAGCCGCCGCTGAACGGCTGAAAAGTCACGTGCGCGAGACGCCGCTTTTGTCTTCGCCGTTTCTGGATGAAATCGCCGGTCGCCGCGTATTGATAAAACCCGAATGTCTACAGCACACTGGTAGCTTCAAGTTTCGCGGCGCGTGGTCCGCAATCTCGGCGCTGGATGACACAGCCCGCAACCAGGGCGTCATAGCCTTTTCTTCGGGCAATCATGCACAGGGCGTTGCTTATGCGGCAGCGCAACATGGGGTCTCGGCGGTCATCATCATGCCCTCGGATGCGCCCAATCTGAAGATCGAAAACACCCGCGCCTTGGGGGCCGAAGTTGTCCTCTATGACCGCGCCAGCGAAAGCCGCGAGGATATTGGTGAGGCACTGGCCGCCAAACGCGGTTTGACGCTGATCCGGCCTTATGATGAGCCGCAAGTGATAGCAGGCCAAGGAACAACCGGGTTGGAACTGGCACGACAAGCGCGGGAACTGGGCGTCACCGAAGCGGATGTTTTGGTGTGTTGTGGCGGCGGCGGGCTGACCTCAGGTATCGCGCTCGCGCTGGAACGTCATGCGCCCGGTTTGCGTGCCCGGCCGTGCGAGCCTGAAGGGTTCGATGACGTAAAACGCTCGATCGCAGCGGGTGCCATCCAAGCCAATGAAGTGACATCCGGAAATATCTGCGACGCCATCCTGACACCGCAGCCCGGAGACATCACGTTTCCGATCCTGAATCGGCTTTGCGGGCCCGGCCTATCGGTATCGGAACAGGAGGCCTTGCACGCGATGGCCCTGGCCTTTCTGCGCCTGAAAATCGTGCTGGAACCGGGAGGAGCTGTCTCGCTGGCGTCGGCTCTGTTTCGCAAGGATCAGATCGAAGGAGATGCGGTAATCGTTGTTGCCTCGGGCGGGAATGTGGACCCGCAGGTGTTCGCTCGGGCGTTGGAATTCCTTACCTGACAATCTGTTACGACCGGTGCACAATCCTTATGTGGTCAATTAAGACCGACAGCCTGAATTGACGGGAACCCTGCACGTGCAAATCGCTGACCTCAAAGATGTGAGGATACACTACCGCATAGACGGAGACGCCACCGGTGCACCCATCGTGTTCGCCAACTCGTTGGGCACGGATATGCGTCTGTGGGATTCGATTTTACCGCTATTGCCCAAAGGCTTGCGCATCATCCGCTATGACAAACGCGGGCATGGTCTGTCTTCTGCGCCCGACGCGCCCTATTCTATGGGAAATCTGGTGCGCGATGCTGAGCAACTTTTGGACTATCTTGAGGTCAAGGATTGCGTCTTCGTCGGCCTGTCAGTCGGCGGCATGATTGCGCAGGGTCTGGGTGTAAAGCGCATGGATCAAATCCGTGCTCTGGTCCTGTCGAATACCGCAGCCAAAATCGGGACACCGAAGATCTGGCATGAACGGATGGACGCCATTCGCGCAGGTGGGATCGAAGCTTTGGCAGACGCCACGATGGAGCGTTGGTTCTCAAAGTCGTTTCGCTCAAGCCCCGAGATGGCTCTGTGGCGCAACATGATGGTTCGGCAACCTGCCGAGGGCTTTCTGGGCTGCTGTGCCGCCATTTCGGGCACCGATTTCTACACCCCAACCAGTGGCCTGCGCTTGCCGACGCTTGGTATCGCGGGCAGCGAGGATGGCTCAACCCCGCCCGATTTGGTGCGTGAAACAATTGATCTGATCCCGGGCTCAAAATTTGCCCTGATCCGAAAAGCAGGCCACCTGCCCTGCGTCGAGCAACCTCAGGAATATGCCAAGCTTCTTGGCGATTTCCTGACCGAGATCGGTCACATCTGAAGGAGTAATGCGTTGGCAGACTTCTTACTAGTCCATGGGTCATGCCACGGCGCCTGGTGCTGGCGGGACCTGATCCCCGAACTGACCACCTTCGGGCATACTGCACGTGCGATTGATATGCCAAGCCACGGCTCGGACCCGACCCCCATCCGGGACGTAACTCTTGCATCCTGCCGGGATGCTGTGCTGAAAGCCTCGACCCCGAACACGATCATCGTTGGACATTCGTGGGGAGGTTACCCTGTCAGCGCGGCGGCCGAGGCCGATCCGAACGCGATGCGCGGTCTGATATATCTATGCGCCTATGTTCCCCAATCCGGGTTTTCGATGGTTGAGATGCGTAAACGTGCCCCGCGTCAATTGATCGGCGACGCAGTTGAAAAATCTGGCGACGGGATGTCGTACACAGTCGTGCCGGATCGGGTGCATGATCTGTTCTATCACGACTGCCCGCGCGAAGTTGTCGCCTATGCGTTTGGCCGCCTTTGCCCGCAAGCGATTGCGCCACAGGCCACCCCACTTGCGACCGGTGAAAACTTTGCACGTGTTCCCAAGGGTTATGTCAGGACCACAGACGACCGCACCGTTCCAACCGAATATCAGGCCGAGATGGCAAGCTGCGCTGCACCCGATATGAGCGTTACGATCGATAGCTCTCATTCCCCCTTTTTTTCGCATCCCGAGCATTTGGCCGGCCTGCTGCACATACTCTCTGAGCGGATGTGACAGCAATTACACTAGCCACCGGGATCATTAACGTCACGTAACTGGCGGCGTTTTTGTAGCGTCTGCCCCGCCTTGGCCCAACAACGACATATCTGTGACGGAAACCACCTTGCAGATCAAATTGCTACGGGCCACCGTGATCCCAATAGGGAGCGGGGACAGACATGCAAACCATCAAAGCAGCCGTATGCCGGGCGTTCGGCGAACCTCTGGTCATCGAAGACATCCTGATCGCGCCGCCCGCCACGGGCGAGGTCGAAGTCACACTGGACGCGGTGGCGATCTGCCACTCGGATATCTCGTTCGCGAACGGGGCATGGGGCGGGCATCTGCCCGCGGTTTATGGGCATGAAGCGGCCGGGGTTGTTTCCGCGGTTGGTGATGCTGCCGGTGATTTCAAAGTTGGCGATCCGGTCGTCGTTACGTTGATCCGCTCCTGTGGTTCTTGCCCATCCTGCGCTGGTGGCAAGCCCACCATTTGTGAAACACCCTATGACACGGTCAATGGCCCATTGAGGACGGTTGATGGTGGTGCACTCACGCAAGCGATGGCCTGCGGGGCCTTTGCCGAGAAAGTCGTGGTGAGCCATCGCCAGATTGTCCGCATCCCTGAAACGCTGCCCAAAGACATTGCCAGCTTGCTGTCGTGCGGTGTGATCACCGGGGTTGGTGCCGCCGTCAACGCAGCCCAACTGCGTCCGGGTCAGGATGTCGTTGTAATCGGCGCGGGTGGCGTCGGGCTTAATGCGATTCAGGGGGCTCGCATAGCCGGAGCGCGCCGTATCGTGGCCGTCGACATGACCGAAGACAAGCTGGACATCGCGATGGAGTTTGGCGCAACCCATGGCGTTCTGGCCAGCCAGAAAGAGCCTTGGAAGGCAGCGTTCGAAGCGCTTGGAGGACGCGGAGCGGATGCGGTTCTGATCACCGTTGGTGCGATTCCGGCCTATGACCAAGCCCCGCGCTATCTGGGTTTGGGCGGCAAGGCGATCATGATCGGGATGCCCCATTCCGGCGATAAGTCGACCTATGAGCCCGTAGTGCTGGCAGCACTTGGCCAAGGGATGGTTGGCTCGAAAATGGGAGATGTGGTGATTCAGCGGGATATCCCTTGGATGATCGATCTTTATGAGCAGGGGCGGTTGAAATTGGACGAGCTGATCTCGGGCCGTTGGAGCTTGTCGCAGATCAACGAAGCGATTGAGGATACCAAAACCGGAGCCGCCAAACGCAACGTGATCCTGTTCGATCAAAGCTGAATCCCATTAAAGGAGCGTCCGATGAAACTGCAAGATCTCGACGTTATCATCACGGCCCCACCTGCCCCGGGCTGGGGCGGGCGGTATTGGATTTTGGTCAAGGTTACCACCGATACAGGCGTGGTCGGTTGGGGCGAATGCTATGCGTCCTCGGTTGGCCCGGATGTCATGGCGCATGTCATACGCGATGTATTTGAACGACACATGCAGGGTGAAAACCCTGAAAATATCGAGCTGATGTTCCGCCGCGCCTATTCCAGCGGTTTTACCCAGCGTCCTGATCTGACTGTTATGGGCGCGTTTTCAGGGCTTGAGATCGCCTGCTGGGATATCCTCGGGAAAGATCGGGACCGCCCGGTCTACGCGTTGCTGGGTGGGCGAATGAACGACCGCATCCGGGCTTATACCTACCTCTATCCGCTCCCTCAGCATAACTTGACCGACTTCTGGACCGCACCGGAACAGGCCGGAGAATGCGCGGCAGAAATGATCCGGCGCGGGTATACGGCGGTAAAATTTGATCCGGCTGGTCCCTACACGATCCACGGCGGGCACATGCCAGCGATGTCCGACATCTCGCTGTCAGTTGCATTTTGCAAAGCTATTCGCGAGGCGGTTGGGGACAAGGCGGACCTGCTGTTCGGAACCCACGGGCAGTTCAACACGGCCGGAGCCATTCGTCTGGGCCAGGCGCTAGAGCCGTATTCGCCCCTTTGGTTCGAAGAACCCACCCCACCGGACATGATCGAGGATATGGCCCGCGTGGCCCGCAACGTCCGCATCCCCGTTGCAACGGGCGAACGGATGACAACCAAAGCGGAGTTTGGCGCTATCTTGCGCGCGGGGGCTGCGGAAATCTTGCAACCCGCGCTAGGCCGCGCTGGTGGCATCTGGGAAATGAAAAAAGTCGCTGCCATGGCCGAGGTTTTTAACGCGCAGATGGCACCCCATCTGTATGCGGGGCCAATAGAATGGGCAGCCAATATCCACTTGGCAGCCTCAATCCCGAACCTGCTGCTGCTCGAAAGCATTGAGACGCCGTTTCATGATCAGTTGATCATGGGAAGTATCCGCGTTGAAGATGGGTTCGTTACACCTCCGGAAGGGCCTGGCCTGGGTATCGAAGTAGATGAAGATCTTGCGCGCGCTCATCCTTACACCGGTGACGGCTTACATCTGCAGATGCAGGAAACGCCCTGTGATTACGTAAACGGAAACGCGTTTCAGGGCGGCGCATCTGCGACCGAAAGCTGACATACCGAAGAAAGAGAATCCGATCAGTTCGAGACGTAGCCTGCAATCACCTGCATCAGCTTGAATGCAGTGGCTGCATCATTCTCAACCACGGCCAGGAATTCTTCTTCACCGATGCGTAGACAAGACAGGTCAGTTTCGGCAACCATGCTCAGTGCCCGGGGCTCTTTGCGGATCAGCCCCAGTTCTCCGACCAATGCGCCTGGACCTACCGTAATGATCAGTTGATCAGCTTCGCCCGAGCGCGGCAGATAAAGCCCTGCTTCACCCTCAAGGACAACATAGGCGCCATCTGTCGGTTGATCGTCTTTTAGAAAGACCACTTGGCCCGCCTTGGCCTCGAACCAGCGTGCACCAAAGGCCAGCAGGCGGAGCTGGCGACGGTCCAGACCAGAGAACATTGGCGTTTGTTCTAATGCACGCAATTTGCGCACCAAATCTGCTGACGCAGCTCCGTCACCTTCAACGTCAATCGGGCCTTCGCCGGTCACAACGCGGCCTTGACGGATTTCGACATGCATGTCGAATACGTCTGGGTTCTCGAATGTGTCATTTAGGTAGATTACCGTGGTTTCCGGCAAAAGGTCTCGGAGATTTTTGTAAACCGCGACCTGTGTCTTCATATCATAGCTGGCCAGTGCCGTTTCCAGGATCAGAATATCCGGCTTTTTGATCGCGGCGCGGGTAAAGGCCAGCGGTTCAGCAAATACGGCGGGCAGGTTTTGACCACCCAGCGAGACAGGCACATCGTAGATCAGCTCAACCACCATCGGTCGTGCACCGTTTTCGGCCAAAACATCTACGATCAGTTTGCGCGCTTCATCAGTGCGCGCGCCACCGATTTGACTGACTTTGCCGAACAACGCGTTTTCCATGACCGTCAGACCGGGTGCAATTGCACCCTCATCCAATGGCACAAAAACGTCGTGCAACGGTTCCAGCAACTTGTCGGAATGGCTGTGGCGCAACTCAAGAATTCGGTTCTTCAACTCGTCAGAGAAGGCCGGACCGATCTGTTCTGCCGAGATCACAAACGGCACCGACAACAAGCTGGCCAATTGTTCGTCATCTAGGCCATTGCCACCCTCTTTGCGGGTTTGCTCGACCAGTTCAACCGCAGCCTCATAGGTCTGAGCCTCAAGCCCTAGTTTACGAAACAGCGGGTGATCCGTGCCATCCAGGCCGAAGATCTGGCGCAGCAATTCGATCACATCGCGCGTCAGGCTGATCAGTGTTTCGTCTAGCCTCAACTCGCGCAACTGCTGCAGAAACACGGTCTGCTGTGCTAGCAATTCCTGAGTAACCGGCACACAAGGGGTGGCGAACAAGAGGTTTTCGGCAACCGGTAGGGCCGCGTTATACGTGGATCGATCAAAGATCAGCGCCTGCTGCTCAAGCCCGGCCTCATGCACTGCCTTTTGCACCAATGGGCGCAGCTCAACCAGCTTTGCCGCCAACGCCGGGTGTTCACTTGCATCAAAAACCTGCTCGGCGCCGCGTTGGAACAGCGCGGCACCTGACCCCATTCCATCGATCAATTGCAGCCACCAGTCGCGCAGCATGGCTTTATCTTCAAATCCCGCCATTTTGGGATCCAGCCATTCGACATGGAGCGGATCAGCGCTGTTGCCGGCCCGCAGCGTTTCCGCGAAATCCGGGTCCTCGGTAGATGTGGATAAAGGATGAGACCGCATCGGCATCATCACGTTTTGGCCCAGGGTGCCTTGGAACATAATGGGGCGCGATGTTGCCAAGCCAATGCGCGCTGCGACGACACTCTGTGGCAAACCGGTCAAGTTGATCCCGCCGATCTCAATGCGGCCAGACGTTGGCAGCATTTCCCGGGTCAGCAATTGGGTCAGGGCATGACGGTCTTCTTCGCTGGGCGCAGAGATACCGATGGTCTTGCCTGCCGGAAACGTCAAATCCAGGTCGTCTAGCACCTGATTTCCATCCATGTCGCGAACAGATACCTGATCCAGTACAATGTCTCCATTCAGATGCGGGAGTTCCTCGGGCTTCGCATCAAAGAGGTTTTCATCAACCATGCCATCCGGAGCGAAGCGATCAACCACTACGTCCCACCGCAGAGACATATCCTGCGTCTGATTGTAATAAGTCAGCAGCTCTTTCCAGGGTGAACTCAGGTCCTTGTACGCTGCCAGCGCAGCCACAAGCGCACCCAGTGAAACCGATCCCTGCAACACCAGAAGGCCGCCAACCAGATAGAACATGAACGGCGTGAGCTGTGAAATGAAGTTATTGATGAACTTCATGAAGAATTTTTTCTGGTAGATCTCGAACCGGATACCGAACAGCCTCCCCAATTGATGCGAGATCATTGCCCTTCGGTAACGCCAGCCACCATTGGCGCGCAAGGTCGAGGCCCCAGCGGCGTTCTCGCCGATCTGCGCGGCCAATACGCGCACTTCCTGAATGCGTTTCTTGTTCAGCAAGTTGATCTGACGCTGTAATTTGGGGATCAGCCACGCCTGCAGCGGAATCAGCGCAACCGCAGCCAATCCGAACCAGACACTTTGAAGAAACAGGAAGGACAGGATCGTGAACATCTGCCCGGCCTGCAGGACCGGCTGGCTGATCGCATCCCCCATTAGCCCGCCCATCGGCTCGCTTTCGGCGGTGATCATTGAAACCATCTCGCCCTGGCTTACCCGTTCAAAATAAGGTTGTGGAAACCTCAGCGCCCGGTTGATCAACTGATAGCGAAAGCGGCGCAGCATTCGCTCGCTCAGAACACCCTTCATGGTGTTGATGCGCATTTTCATCAAACCGTGCGCCAACACAGCAGCCAGAAAGGCAAAGCATAGGATCATCAAAAATGTGGTCTGTTGCAGGCTGTAACCCCACACATCAACGATCTGGCTGGTCGCACCAATCGCGTCATTGATGATCCGCTTGGGCAGTTCCAACGTCAGATATAGCAATGGAAACAGCGTTGCGGTCACGGCCAGAAGAATCAACTGGTCGCGTTTTGAATATTTCCAGATGAACTGAAAGATCGTTCGTTCTATTGAACCCGCCCCTACTATCGATCCGCCGCTTAAGTCACTGATTTTGGCGTGAACACAACGGTCCGAATTTACCGCAATCGTGTCCTCGGACGCAAATGAATTTCCGAACTGCGCTTAATTTGGGTTGTGTGAACAAGTTCATTTGCGTGTCAGGCCATTACCCCCTAGTCTTCCGATTCAGGACGATATCGGGAGGATTCATTTGCCTGCCAGTTTTGGCGCTGTGTTTTTGTTGCTTTGCCTGCTTCAGATCAAACACATGTTCGCCGATTATTATTTACAAACGCCCAAGATGCTTTCAGGGCGAGGCACGTATTTCCATATGGGACGCGCGCAACATGCAGCTGTGCATGTTGTGGGCTCGGTTGTGATTTTTGCGCTTTTTCGGGCTCCGATTGAGTTCATACTTATCATCGCCGCGCTGGAGTGGATTGTTCATTTCCACATAGATTTTGCCAAGGCCAGCTATTCTGATCGCAAAAAACTACAGCCCAATCAGGCCGCTTTCTGGCGCGCGGCAGGTCTGGATCAGTTGTTTCACAACCTGACCTATATTGGCATGGCTTGGGCTTGGGTTGCATTCGCGGCCTGAGTTTCAGGGGACGACCGGTCGGTTCCGCTTGATCGTGCGCAGGACAACATTGGTCTGCGCGCTGGCAACTGCGGGAAGTCGAAACAGGAAATCTTCCAAAAACGTGTTGTAAGCCGAGAGGTTCCGGCACAAGACCCGAAGGTGATAATCAGCCTGCCCCGTTGTGGCGTAACATTCCTGTACCTCGGGGCTGATTTCAACCGCTCGAATGAAATCAACGATTTTGTCCGGGTCGTGCCGTGTTAGATGCACATGCACGATCGCCTCAAAGGTCAAACCCATCGCCGGTGGGTTCACCAACGCGCCATAGCGCTCGATTACCCCAGCCTCCTCCAGCGCCCGCACCCTGCGCCACAGGGCCGAGGATGACATGCCCACAGCGTCCGCCAGCTCGGCATTTGAGATCCGGCTGTCATTCTGCAGCAATGTCAGTATTCGGCGATCTCGGTCATCAAGAGAGGTCATTTTGGTTGTTTTCTCCGAAATATTGAAAAATTTCGGGTTCATCTACCACAAATCTCTTTATTCACACACACTCTGGAACAGTTATCCAGCAACTCGGGGTTAAAATCACCGGGAACCACAGGCAAAACCCATGGACCCACGACGATGAGCCATCACGACCCCGCACCTCGCACTTATCAACTTGAAGACCGCTACGCTCTGACCCAGGGCCGGGTCTTTCTGACCGGCACGCAAGCACTGGCACGGATCATGATGGATCAAGCCCGGCGCGACCATCAGGCGGGGTTGAATACGGCAGGATTCATCTCAGGCTATCGCGGATCTCCGCTTGGTGGGCTGGATCTGGAACTGTGGCGCGCAAAGGACCGGCTGGAGACGGATCACATCACCTTCATGCCCGCCGTGAACGAAGACCTTGGCGCAACAGCGGTTTTAGGTGCGCAGCAAGCCACGCTGGACCCGCATTGCGAGGTCGAGGGCATCTTTTCCATGTGGTACGGCAAGGGCCCTGGTGTCGATCGGTCCGGCGATGCCTTGAAACATGGCAATGCCTATGGATCTGCGCCGAAAGGCGGTGTGCTGGTCGTTGCCGGTGATGACCATGGATGCGTGAGCTCGTCGATGCCGCATCAATCGGATGTGGCTTTCATGGCCTGGTTTATGCCCACGCTGAACCCAGCCTCTGTCGAGGAATATCTGGAATTCGGCGAGTACGGGTTTGCTCTGTCCCGTTTCTCAGGCACATGGGTCGGGTTCAAAGCGATCTCCGAAACAGTCGAAAGCGCACGTTCGGTTGAGCTGCGCCCCGACCGCAGCTTTATACTGCCGCAGATCGACCTGCCGCAACGCGGCTTGCATGTGCGCACCGCCGACCTGCCCTCGCCCGAAATCGAAACGCGCATTCAGCACAAGCTGCGCGCCGTGAGGGCCTTTGCCGAAGAGAACCCCATCGACCGGCGCATCTATGACATCGACAATGCCAAGTTCGGCTTTGTCACCACGGGTAAGGGGCATCTTGACCTGATGGAAGCGTTGCGCCTGCTGGAACTGGATGAAGCAGCTTGCCGTCGCTTGGGGATCGACATCTATAAAGTCGGGATGGTCTGGCCGTTGGCGCGGCGCAACGCGTTGCGCTTTGTGAAAGGCAAAGCCGAGGTACTGGTCGTCGAGGAAAAGCGCGGCATCATCGAAAGCCAGTTCAAAGAGTATTTCTATGACTGGCCCGGCGACAAACCCCACAAGATGGTGGGGAAATATGACAGCCACGGCGAACCGCTGATCCCGTGGACCGGGGAACTCAGCCCCTTGATGCTTGTTCCCATCGTCGCCGCCCGGCTGAACACGTTCTTTCCAGAAGAAAACCTGCCGGCCAAAGCGCAGGCTCTGACCGAAACCCCTCCACCTGCGATCAGCGTCTCTGGCGCGACCCGGACTCCTTATTTCTGCTCGGGCTGTCCTCACAACACATCGACCAAGGTGCCAGATGGCTCGACCGCAGCCAGTGGGATTGGCTGCCACGTCATGGCATCGTGGATGGATCGCGAAACGGTCGGCTATGCGCAGATGGGGGGCGAAGGTGTGCCGCATGTGGTGGCTTCGCAATTCAATGGCGGCAAGCATATCTTCCAGAACCTTGGTGAGGGGACGTGGTACCATTCGGGCTCGCTCGCGATCCGTCAGGCCGTCGCCGCCGGGACAAACATCACCTACAAAATCCTGTACAATGATGCGGTCGCAATGACCGGAGGGCAACCGGTTGACGGGCCTGTCAGCGTCGCGGGCATTGCCCAGACCTGTCGCGCCGAAGGGGTCGAGCGGATCGCGCTGGTCTCGGACGATATCACCAAGTTCCGCCGTGTGGACTTCCCGCCCGGAACCACGTTTCACGACCGGGCTGAGATGGACGGGCTGCAACGCGAATTGCGGGACATTCCCGGCGTCACGGTTCTGATCTATGAACAGACCTGCGCCACCGAAAAGCGTCGCCGCCGCAAGCGTGGGACTATGGAAGACCCATCCACATTTGTCTGGATCAACGATCTGGTCTGTGAGGGCTGCGGCGACTGTTCAGTGGCATCAAATTGCCTAAGCGTTCAGCCGCGCGAAACCCCGCTGGGACGCAAACGCAAGATCAACCAGAGTTCTTGCAACAAGGATTTTTCATGCCTGAATGGGTTCTGCCCAAGCTTCGTAACTGTAGAAGGTGCCACACGGCGCAAGCGCAGCATGGATCTGGACCTCGATACGCTCGAGGCTGGTCTGCCAACGCCCACCCTTCCATCTTTGACAAGACCCTTCGATCTTCTGGTAACCGGCGTCGGTGGTACGGGCGTGGTCACGGTTGGTGCCTTGATCACCATGGCCGCGCATCTGGAAGGTAAAGGGGCCTCGGTTTTGGATTTCACCGGCTTTGCCCAGAAATTCGGAACAGTGCTGAGCTACATTCGTCTTGGCGCGGCACCTGATACGCTTAATCAGGTACGGATTGATCAGGGGGCAGCAGATGCTGTGATTGGCTGCGACATCGTGGTCAGTTCGGCCCCCAAAGCCTCTGCCCATTACACACATGGCACACAAGTTGTGCTGAACCGCGCCGAGATGCCCACGGGTGATCTTGTGCTGCGACGCGATGCGCAACTGCGGGTGGATGCGCGGGAGCAGGCCATTGCCGATGTGGTTGGGGCTGACAATCTGTCCAGCCTTGATGCAAACTCCATTGCCGAGGCGATGTTGGGTGATGCGGTTTTTGCCAATGTCATCATGTTGGGCTACGCGTGGCAAAAGGCGTTGGTTCCGGTGTCGAACACTGCGGTAAACCAAGCCATCCTGCTGAATGGCGTAGCGATTGAGAAAAACCGGCTGGCGTTCGCGATTGGTCGGTGCCTGGCAGCTGACCCCGGCAGGGTACAAGGGTTGGCACACCCGTCTGACACAGGTGAAACGCCGGACCAGATGATCGCGCGTCGCGTGGCGTTTCTGACGGACTATCAGGACGCTGCTTATGCCGAGCGCTATATGCAACAGATTGAAGACATCCGCAGGTCCAAGCCCGAGATATCCGACCGGCTTGTTGAATCCGTCGCCCGCAGCCTGTTCAAGTTCATGGCTTACAAGGACGAGTTTGAAGTGGCTCGGCTACACACGTCCTCAGCCTTCGCAGACGAACTTCGGCGGCAATTCGAAGGTAATTTCAAAACCAAATACCATTTCGCTCCGCCCATGCTGAGCTGGCGCAAGGATGAACGCGGAAGACCGCGTAAGTTCACGTTGGGCTCGTGGATACGACCGGTTCTTCGCGGGTTAACACGGCTGCGGGGACTGCGAGGATCCGCGTTCAATCCCTTCGGATATCACGCCGAAGCGCGGCTACATCGGGATTTGCTGAGATGGTATGAGGGCTTGCTGGACCAATTGCGGGCAGCCTACTCCACTGAAAATGAGACCATTTGGTATGAGCTGCTTTCCTGCGCCGATGAGGTCCGAGGCTATGGTCCGGTCCGCATCGAAGCTGCCCGTGCCGCGCGGCTGAAAGCGGATGAAGTGTTAAAAACCCTGCCCAGTCATGCAACTTGATCAAGGCATGAGGATCGATAAGCCGTAAACCACAATCGGTCCAGCCAATCGATCTCAGCTGGGTCAAATCGTTGGTCCACCTCCCAATAACGCCCGGACGGGACAAAGTACCCCAACTCGGCTTCACGCTTCAGCGCCGGTCGCATCGCAGAGATATCTGGCAATGGCGCGGCGGATAGTTCTCGCCGTGAGGTTGGTGGAAACACCAACCGGCTATCCCCGCGCGACAACCGGGCAACTCGGCATCCCTGGGCCGCGCCAAAAAGAGCAAGCCGCGCCGATTTGGCCTCAAGCGAACGGAGCGTGATGTCGTCTCGCAACGGATCGGCAGTACCAGTGCCATAGAAATGAGTTTGACCCATCTTTGGATAAACCATGTCACAACCAAAATAAGCCAGCGTCGCTGGGCGCAGGGCGGCCAGCGCCCAATAGCCTGCGGTGAAAGCCATCGTCCCACCGGCATAGACAAAACCGCCATATTGATTTTGCAGCGGCACATAGTCATTCGCTGTGATTACGATTTTGTCGGCCGTGATTTCGTGAGGATGGTTCTCAGGCGGAAAATCCTCGGGGTGGATCAGGTAGTCCCAGTCGTTCCGGATACGCCACGCGTTGTTAATAGCAATGATATGCGTGAAAGGCGCGCGCGGCCAATCGCGCGCCGCCATGGCCGAGGGTGCACTGCCCAGGATCAAAACGTGCGGGGATTGATTTGCCATCAGAACGGCCCTCTTTCCGGTTCATCGGAAATCTAGGCCGTTCCACTCTGTCGTCTAGCCCAGCACTGAGAAACTGCTTTCGTTATTGATCGGGCGTTTACGCGAGTAGAACCCGACATCAATGCTGCGCCCGATATATGGCAGTTCGAACTGCAGCGGTTCTGCGTCGTGATCTGCCCCGCCCTCGCAATAGCCGATCAGGGCCGCCATCATCTTGCCCGCAATCGGGGCGTTCTTGTATTGGTTTCCACTGGTGCCACAGGCCATGTAGAACCCTGGCAGGCTGGATTTGTCATAAATCGGAATCCAGTCGGTTGACGCATCATAGAGATCGACAACCCCGCGAGTTTTGGATGGAATGCCAAGGCTTGGAACCCGTTGTGCATATCGCATCGCCTGCGTGGTCCACTGATCCGTGAAATCGTGGTTGTAAGTCTGATCGTCCTCGCACCACTGATGTGGATCACATTCCGGGTCTTCCGATCCGATCAGAATGTGATTGCCATGCTCAGGCCGACAATACAGTGAAATATCGCTGTCGGATACGATCGTGCCTTGGTTTTCGAAATCAAAGCCTTCGGGCGCGGGAACATGAACCACTTCCTGCCTCAAAGGGCGGGTTTCAATGGTCATGTCGTCCAATACACCCGCCATGCTGTTGATTAAGGCCGAACCAGGGCCCGCGACATTCACAACCACCTTCGCATGGATTTCTTCGCCCGATGCCAGCCTTACACCCGAAACCCGTCCAGCTTCGGTGAGGATTTCAACCACCTCGGCCCCCGTACGCACGACTGCCCCGTGCTGCTTGGCTGCGTCCATCAGGTTTTGCGCGGACAAGGCCGGGTCGGTCACATATCCCGCTTTTGGCCAGAATACCGCACCCTGAACCTTCGCCCCGTTCGGTTGCCCAAACTCGGGGTCATCCATGCGTTTCGCCGGGGCGAAGCTTTCGAGCGAATAGATCGGTAGAAGCTCCTTTATGTCCTTTGGCGTCCATTCTTCGAACGGGCAATCCAATTCGGTGCTGTTGGTTTTGTGTTTGTCCAGATATCCGTTGGCTTCGGTTTTCATCACTAGGCAGCCGGTCTGCCGGAATTGTGCCAGGTTTGCGTCCTCGGGCAGCCCGAGATACGAGGCCCAATCGCGCCAATAGTGATAACCCTCCCACGCGAAGGCAGTACCATCAAAGGTCGAATAGTGCATTCTGATGATGGCGCAGGACCCAGCTGTCGAGCCATGTCCAACCTGTGAATTGCGGTCCAGCGACAGGGTCTTCCATCCGACCTTTGACATCTCAAACGCGATGGCCGCACCAATCACGCCGGTGCCGATGAGAATTGCATCTGGTTGACTCATGAGGGGTCTCCTTCCCAATGGGCTCGAGAATAGGCGCTGAATTCTTCGACTTCCTCGTCGCGCGGTTCGACCCCGGTGAAAACATAGAGGTAATGCGGAACCATCGCGATCCGTGCCGAGATGGGTTCGTTCAATTGCGCAAGGTCGTAACCAATCTGCATATAGTACAGGACACGCGCCCGGGTTTCGGCTTCAACTTCGGTATAGCCGTAGCGCGTAAACATTGCGCACAATGCTACAAGCCGTCGCGCATCGGACTGGTCCAGCGCGCGTCGCACCTTACCGGATTTGCGCGCCCAATCGCGAATGGCAAAATCGAGCGCAGTGTCGAACAGATCGTTGTTCACCACGCAGCGATGCACGTTGCAGACCGCGCCTGTTATAGTCTCGGCCGGCGCCTCGGCCTGCGCGACCAGAGCCGCCGTGTTCATCGCCTGCCAGCGTGCAAGCAATGCGTCCAGCAGCTCCTGCCGAGATTTGAAATACCAATAGAAAGATGACCGCGACACGGCCATCCGTTCGGCCAGGTTCAGAACCTTGATCTGATCCACCCCGTCTGAGATTAACACGTCCATAGCCACGTTCAGCCAGTCGTCACGCGTTACTTTGACGTTACCGACAAGCGGCTCGGCCTTTGGGTCATCACGGTGGAGGATGGGTTTGGTGTTCATTCAGCTCTCCGGTGGTGCTCCGCCCTCTTCTGTGCGGCGTGCGATAAACTCTTTCATGGTCCCAATGCGATCCGAATCTGACGACGGTGCCTTGAAATTTGCCAGGATGTCTTTCCACACGCCCGTTGCGCGGTGATTGGCATCGATCGCACCACGCTCGGTCCAGGTGCCGAAATTGGCATAATCATGCACGTGAGGTTCATAGAACGCGGTATTATAGCGCTCCATCGTCTGGCTGGTGGCAAAGAAATGACCGCTGGGCTCTACTTCGCTGAGGGCCGTGTCGAAGCCAATCTCTGCCCCACCGGCCTGCGCCCCGGCGCATAGCTCGGCCACCATGTTCAACACTTCGGCGTCACAGATCATCTTCTCGAAGGATACCGTCAGCCCCCCTTCTAGCCAGCCGGCTGAATGAATAATCACCGTGGCACCGGCCATCAAGCAACCCCATAGCCCGAACTGGTTTTCATTGGCCGCCTGCACGTCGTTGATGTTGGCCGCAGACCCGGCTGCTGATCGCCAAGGTAGTCCGAGATGACGGGCCAATTGACCGGCAGCCAGTGAGGCCTGGAAATGCGAGGGGGTCCCGAACGCAGGTGCACCGGATTTCATATCCACGTTGCTGGTGAACGTCCCATAGCACACTGGCGCACCCGGGTTCGTCAATTGTGTCAGGGTCAAAGCTGCCAGCGCCTCGGCGTGCGACAGGGTAATGGCTCCGGCAACGGTGATCGGAGCCATCGCCCCCATCAGAGTAAAGGGCGTGATGATCGACATCTGCCCATGGCGCGCAAAGTCAATCAGCCCCTGCGCCATCGGAATATCCAATGTCCGGGGGCTGTTGGTGTTAATGATCGTATAGCAATGCGGATTGGCCCGGAAATCATCTTCGCTGAGACCGCGTGCGATGGACAGCATCTCAAAACTGTCCATCACCTGCGGTGTTCCGCGTGAGAAGAAGAACGGGAACTTGTCCGTCAGCTCCATCTGCGCCTGCGTCGTAAAGTAGTGCCTCACATTGGTCGGCACGTCCTGCGGCTCGACCTGGGGTGAGATCATCTGAAACACATCAAAGTGATGCGTGAGCTTCAGGAACTCCAGATAGTCCTGAGCGCCCGCCGCTCTGCGCCCGCGTTCCAGATCGGTTGCGTTCGGCGCCCCTGCCCCGGGCTGAAATACCAGCGAGCCCAGTTCCAAGGTAAAATCCCGCCTTCGCGCGCCCGCACGACAGGCAATGGATTTGGGGACTGAGGCCACTGCGGCCTCGACCATATCCCGCCCGATAAAGACCATCTCGCTGGCTTCATCCACGCGCGCTCCACCCTGCGCATAAATCCGACGCGCCTCGGGCAACAAGACCTTCACCCCCAGCTCTTCCAGTGTGCGCAGGGCCGTTTCGTGCATGTCCGCGATCTGATCCGCCGGGAACACTTCCATCTGCGGGAACGGATTGCGAAGCTGGCGATAATTCACGTCACGACTTGGTTGTGGGGCCGCTTCGGCTCCGCGACCCCGACGACGGCGTCTTCCGACCTCTGCCTCCATGATCAACCTCGCATCGCTTTGCCCTGAGGGTCATAGGGCGACGCCGCAATCACACGTGCCGGGCGTTCGACGCCTACAACATGGACCGATAGCTCTGTCCCCGGTTCGGCCCTGTCGCGATCGACCAAAGCCATAGCCAGCGACTTGCCGGTATAGTGGCCGTAGCCGCCCGAGGTCACAAAGCCCACACGCTGATCACCGGCCCAAATCGGCTCATACCCGCTGGCGTCAGCATCTTCCGCATCAACCTCAAGCGTAACCTGAATCTGCGCCGGGCCATTGCCATCGCGTTCTGCCAGCGCGGCCTCTTTGCCCACAAAGTCCTTGTCCCAGTCGATCCAGCGATCCATCCCGGTCATGCCCGGCGTGTAGAGCTGAGTGAACTCGGCCGACCAGATGCCAAAGCTTTTCTCAAGACGCGTGGAAAGCATGGCATTGAAACCGCACTCAAGAATGCCCTCTTCGGCCCCCGCCTCCAGCAGCATGCGGCGCAGTTTGATGTGATCGCCATAGCGGCAGTTGATCTCATACCCTTTTTCGCCGGTCACCGACATCCGCGCGACGCGGGCACGCACCAGACCGATGTCGAAGTTGTCGCAGCCCATGAATTTCAGACCCGAGATATCCTGTTCTGCCAGTTTCTCGACGACTGCCTGCGATTTCGGGCCTACCACGGCAAAGCCGCAATATTCCTCGCCCAGATCACGGACCGTGACGCCGTCGATCATGTGATCATCGAACCAACGCATATGCCAGGCGCGCAGGTAATAGCTGCCCATGATCCACCAGGTGCCATCACCCCAGTTCAGCACGGTCAGATCACCCTTGAGCCGCCCATTTTCGCCCAGCATCGGGGCCAGCTTGGCCCGACCCGGCGCAGGCAGTTTCGACGCCATGACCTTGTCCAGCCATGCTTCGGCATTGGGTCCGGTGACCTCGAACCGCGAAAAGCCCGAGATATCCAGCAAGCCCACACCTTCGCGGAGTACCTTGCATTCCTCAGCCACAATATCATGCGCGTTCGAACGCTTGAGTGTCGGCGTTTCTTCAAACCCTTTCGGCGCGAAATAGAGCGGCACTTCGAGGTCCCAGCTGACACCCCATTTGCACCCTGCTTCGGTCATCGCGTCATGCGCGGGCGCCATTTTCAGTGGACGACCAGCAGGCAGTTGCTCGTTCGGGTAGGTCATCACGAAACGGCGGGAGTAGAATTGCCCCGTCGTCTCGCGGATGTAACGCTTGTTCTGTGCAAAATCGCCATAGCGTGCCACGTCCATCGGCCAAGCGTCTGCCTCTGGCTCGCCGTGGATCATCCACTCGGCCAATGTTTTACCAACGCCGCCGCCTTGCAGGAACCCGGCCATCACGGCACAGGCCGACCAATAGCCGCGCTTGCCCGGCACTGGGCCAACCAGCGGATTGCCGTCGGGCGAGAAGGTAAATGCGCCATTCACCCATGTTTTGATGCCAACATTCTGGATCGATGGATAACGCTCAAAGCCCAGCGTCAGCTCGTTTTCGATCCGATCGAGCTGTTCCTGAAACAGCTCTTCGCCATAGTTCCAAGGCGCGCCGTCCATGGCCCAATGTTCGTGATCGACCTCGTAGATACCGACCAGAACGCCCTTCTGGTCCTGCCGCATATAGGTGAAACCTTCGAGATCCACGGTCATCGGCATCTCAAAATCAGCCTCAGCCACCTCTGGCACCGTGTCGGTGATCAGATAATGGTGTTTGAGTGGCGATACCGGCAGTTCCACCCCAGCCATGCGCCCGACCTGCTTGGCCCAGAGACCCGCGGCATTGACCACATGCTCACAGGTAATGGTGCCCTTATCGGTCACGACTTCCCAACCATCGGCAGTCTGCGTCAGACTTTCGACCTTGGTTTCCTCGTAATACTCGGCGCCCCGCTTCTTGGCTGCGGTTGCATAGGCCTGCACGGTCCCGGTCGTATCGATATAGCCTTCGCGATCCGCCCACATCGCGCCTAAAACACCATCGGTGGACATGATCGGGCAACGTCTCTGCGCTTCTTCCGGGCTTAGCAACTCGCAATCGTCGATGCCGATGGACTGGAAAATGCGGTAATTGGCCTGTAGCCACTCCCACCGCTCAGGCGTTCCCGCCAATGTAAGGCCGCCGGTCATGTGCAGGCCGATGTTCTGCCCCGATTCCTTCTCGATCTCGCTCAGCAGGTCGATCGTGTAGGCCTGCAGGGATGCCATGTTGGGATCTGCGTTCAGCGCATGGATGCCGCCAGCCGCATGCCAGGACGAGCCTGAGGCCAAACGCCGCCTCTCAAGCATGACCACATCCGACCAGCCGAACTTGGCCAGATGATACAGAACCGAGGCGCCAACAACGCCGCCACCGATGACTACGACACGATACTGAGATTTCATCTCGCGCTCCCCTGAATGACTCGCAAAGGACGCTAGAGGTACTGTTCACTTCTGTCTAGACATTTCTGTACAGTTCGGGTTTGACGCCGTGCAAAATATCAAATCTGCGCACTCGGCCGTGCCTGAATTGTGTTGTACCATGCCTGCGTCGCCGTATTTTCTTCGGGGATGCGCATCTTGATGACCCGCGCGAAATCGACAAATACAAACGTGGTGATATCGGCCAGAGTGAACTCTTCCCCGGCCATGAAATCACTCTCACTTAAGTGAGGCTCCAGCAGATCAAAGAAGGCGCTCACACGCGCTTTGCCCCGTTCTGCCAGTTCGGGGATTTGCTCATAATTCTTGGGCCCAATGATCGCGCGGCCTTTGAACGCGGGATGCATGTTGCGCAGCGCATCTGCGATAGGGGCCCCGCATTGCTGTTCAGCAATAGCGGTCCACATCAAAACCTTGCCCTTCTCATCCGCGGTTCGCCCCATCAACGGAGGCTCTGGAAAGCGCGCCTCCAGATACGCTGCGATACCTAGGTTTTCGGTGAGCGTCGCGCCTTCATCTGTGACCAATACCGGGATCGTCGCCCCTGGGTTTACGGCGCGAAACGCGTCGCTCATCTGCTCGCCCTTGGCGATTGAGATGTCTCGGGTTTCAATCTCCAGCCCCTTTTCCGCGATAAACATCCGGGCGCGCCGGGGGCTTGGCGCGGTCGAGCAATCGTAGAACAGCATATTTACGATCCCTTCTGAAACTTCATGCCTCAGACGTTAGACCAGCCCACCGTCGCAGCGCGAGTCAGATCGCAAAGTGACCCAATGGCAGATCAACGCCGATAGATGAAACAGCGTCCTTCCACCGCACCTTCGGGCAGTGGCAATTCGGTCAGCGCTTCAAAATACATTCGATCACTCGACACCATGTGCCCACCCTGTGCCAGAAGTGGTTCGATCAATGGCGAAACGAGGCGGGCAAATGCATCGTTCTTTTGTCGGTTGTGCCCACCAAGATCGGCATGGATCAGACTGGCAGTCGCGCCAAATCGCGCGACAGATGCAGGCAATGTCTCACGCACATCACCAAGAATCACCAGATCATCCGGCGGCGTCGAATCGGGATGAGACGCAACAGCCCGTTCGAAAACATATACCGGCCGGCCCTGAATATGCTGCATCATGTGGTGATAGGTGCGCCCATTGCCCAGCCCCAGTTCAAACACCGGGCCGGGCTGGCCCGCTGTTTGAGCGATCGCGAAATCCAGACAAGCGCGTTGCGAGACCATGCGGTCGATGAACAGATCCAGGCGACTTTGAGCTTCCGGCACAGCTATAACCTCTATCTATAGAAACGACACCTTATCTGTGCCCTGCGATCTGGTAGTGGCAAATTCTCAAGGGAATGTGTAGCCGCGCCGCAAAGAATTCACGAATTCGCGACAATTCGGGTAAAGAAGGTGTTTGACTACGCCGCCCCAACCGCGCGAAACTGCGCAAAAAAGACAGGGAGTTCACAAAGCCGATGTTTTCTAACGGCCAGACGGGTGGAAAACCCGCATGAGTGCGTTGTTGTCCGTTCGCGATCTCAGCATCGGCTTTGGCACGGGTCCTTCCGTTGTCCAGGATGTCAGCTTTGAGGTCGAGGCCGGACAGACACTTGCATTGGTTGGAGAATCTGGATCGGGCAAGACGATCTCATGCCGGGCTGCGTTGCGCATTCTACCGCGCACAGCTCAGATCCGCAGCGGAACGATCACGCTGAACGATTCCAAAGGCACGGCTAATCTGACCGAGCTAAGCGAACGACAGATGCGCAGTATTCGCGGCAATCGGGTCTCCATGATTTTTCAGGAACCGATGCGGTCCCTGTCGCCGCTTCACAAAATCGGAAATCAGGTCAGTGAAGTCCTTTGGCTGCATCGCGGCGCATCCGAGGCACAGGCCCGCAAAGAAGTTCTGACCCAGTTTGAAAGGGTCGGTTTCCCGGACCCTGCCCGCGCCTATGACAGCTATCCGTTCGAGCTGTCCGGCGGAATGCGACAGCGAGCCATGATCGCCATGGCCATGGTGTCCAAGCCCGAATTGCTTATCGCGGATGAACCAACCACGGCGTTGGACGTGACCACCCAAGCGCAGGTTCTTGGGCTTATCAAAGAGCTACAGCGTGAAACCGGTATGGCTCTGATCCTGGTCACCCACGATCTGGGTGTCGTTGCCAACATGGCCGAACAGGTTGTTGTTATGCACAAGGGCCGCGTGATGGAGGCAGGTCCGGCAGCGCCCATTTTGAATGATCCGGCCCATCCCTACACACAACAGCTGTTCGACGCTGCGCCTGAGATACCGGATCAGGATTCCGTCGGCATTCCGATGCCCGAGGAAGACTTGATTCTACAGATGACCGGGGTTTCCAAGACCTACACGATGCGATCCAGCAAAGGCTGGAAGGCTGATAAACTGATCCATGCCTGCCGGGGCGTCGACATGAAGCTGGCGCGCGGCAAGACGCTTGCGATCGTTGGCGAAAGCGGGTCTGGCAAGACAACCGCCGCCCGGATCGCCTTAGGCGCTGAACTGCCAGATCCCGGCGGCGAAGTTTTATTCCGAACAACCAAAGACTCCGAACCAATTACGGTTCACAAGATGACCCGGGCTGAACGCACCGCCTTTCAGCGCAAGGCGCAAATGGTGTTTCAGGATCCCTACAGCTCCCTGAGCCCACGGATGCGCATCCAGGATGCCATGACCGAGCCGATGGAAATACATCGCATCGGCACTGTATCCGAACAGCGCGACAAAGCGGCCGAAATGCTGCAGCGTGTCGGGCTGAACGCCGATATGCTGAAACGCTATCCGCATGCGTTCTCAGGTGGGCAGCGGCAACGTCTGTCTATCGCAAGAGCGATGATGCTGGACCCAGCGCTGATCGTTTGTGATGAGCCGACCTCGGCCCTGGATGTCTCCGTTCAGGAACAAATCCTTACGTTGCTTGAAGATTTGCAAGACAGTTTGAACTTGTCTTATCTGTTCATCTCACACGATCTCGCTGTCGTCGCGCGTATCGCCGACGAAGTCGCTGTGATGCGCAGGGGTCTTGTGGTCGAACAAGCTCCGCCCGAAACTCTGTTCTACAATCCACGTCATCCCTATACCAAAGCGCTGATCGCCGCCCAGCCTGAGCCGGATATCAATCGCCCGATCGACCTGAAACTGGTTGCACTGGGCGCTGGTTCGCCCGACAGTTGGGATGACGCCTTTAGATTTTCCGACTCCGTGATACCTTCTTTGGTAGAGTTGGAGCCCGGCCATAAGGTACGCTGCCATGTTTAAGACCACTCACCGACTGTTTCTCGCTGCATCGATTGCAGTTGCAGGCATATTGCCCGCCGCTGCGGAAATTCCAACCAATCTTCAGGAAAGCACGTTCTGGCAAAGCGATGTTGAAAGCGGCAGCCTTCCACCTATTGCCGAGCGCATCCCACAAGACCCTCTGATTGTTGATCTGGCCGCAAAAGGACGAGAATTCGGCGCGCCCGGTGGTACGCTTCGTACGATGGTCACCCGATCAAAAGATATCCGGCAGATGGTTGTCTATGGTTACGCAAGGTTGGTGGGATTTGATCAGGAATACAACATTGTACCCGATCTGCTGGCGTCATTCGAAAACGACGGCAATCGGAAGTATACCTTGTATCTGAGACCCGGCCACAAATGGTCGGATGGTACTGCGTTTACGTCTGAAGACTTCCGCTATTGGTGGGAGGACGTGGCAAATAACGAATTGCTCAGCCCCTCAGGTCCTCCGGACTTTTTGTTGGTTGAAGGCAAGCCCCCTACGGTAACCTTCCCCGATGAAACAGCCGTTGTGTTCGAGTGGGACGAGCCCAATCCAGACTTTCTGCAATCTCTTGCTCAGGCACGTCCGCCGTTTATTTACCGTCCGTCGGAGTTTCTTAAAAAATATCACGAAAAGTTCGCTGATCCTGAAGAGCTGGCATTTCAGGTCGAAGATGCACGGGTCAAAAGCTGGGCAGCCCTGCACAACAAACTGGACAACCTGTATAAGTACGACAACCACGAACTGCCAACATTGCAGCCATGGCTCAACGCCAGCTCGGGCAAGAAAATCCGGCACAGCTTTATCCGTAATCCCTACTACCACCGGGTGGATTCGAACGGGGTGCAGTTGCCCTATATCGATGTAGTTGAAATGGAAATCGTCGCGCCGGGTCTGGTCGCGGCCAAGGCTAACGCGGGTGAAACCGACTTGCAAGGTCGTGGGCTGGCCTTCCGCGATGCTTCGATCCTGAAAAAGGGTGAAGCCGAAGGCGGCTACAAGACACTCTTGTGGAAAACAGGCGTGGCATCACAGATCGCGATCTATCCTAACCTGAACTACACCGACGATGCATGGCGGGACGTTCTGCGTGACGTACGCGTGCGTCGGGCGTTATCGCTGGCTATTGACCGCAACACGATCAATCAGGCGCTTTATTTCAAACTGGCCCAGCCCGGAGCCATGTCGGTTCTGCCTGCCTCGCCTTTTTACGACGAAGCCAACGCAAAGGCCTGGGCGCAGTATGACGTCGAATTGGCGAATGCTTTGCTTGATGAGGCCGGTTTGGCTGAGCGTGACAAGAATGGCATCCGCTTGTTGCCCGATGGACGTCCGATGGAGCTGATCATCGAAACTGCGGGCGAAAGGCAAGAGGTTGAAAACGCACTTCAGATCGTAACGGATACTTGGCGTGAGATTGGCGTCGACCTTGTCATGCGCCCGTTGGACAGGGATATCCTGCGCAATCGGGTCTTCTCGGGCAATACCATGGCCTCAGTCTGGTTCGGCTGGGATGACGGCATCCCGCAAAGCCACACTTCTCCTGCCTATCTTGCGCCGACCGATCAAGTCTTTCTGGCCTGGCCTAAATGGGGCCAATACTATCAGACCAACGGCGGATCGGGTGAGCCGCCAGACATGCCCGAGGCGGAACTCCTCATGAAGCTGGCCCATGATTGGGAGATCGCAACCAGTGACGAAGAACGCGAAGCTGTCTGGTCTGAAATGCTGAAAATCCACGCGGACCAGCTGTACGCCATCGGCATCCTGAACGGCGCGCCACAGCCAATCGTCGTGTCGAACCGTCTGCGCAACGTGCCTGAACAGGCCATGTGGGCGTGGGAACCCGGTGCGCATTTCGGCATTCATCGTCCGGACGAGTTCTTTTTCGTCGACTGATCAGGAGCAGCTAAATGGTCATGCTGCGCTATGCGGTGTATCGCTTTTTCACGATGCTGCTGACTCTGTTGGTGGTTTCGGTTCTGATCTTTGTGATCATCAACCTTCCGCCCGGAGACTACCTGAGCAACCAGATTGCCGAACTGCAGGCTTCGGGACAGTCCGCCGGTGTCGCCAAGGCTGAATTTCTGCGCAAAGAGTATTCTCTGGATCGGTCCCTTCCGGAACAATACCTGATCTGGATGGGCTTCTGGCCAGGCCCACACGGGTTTGAAGGCCTGTTGCAGGGTAATTATGGCTGGTCCTTCGAATTTGACCGCCCCGTGCGCGAGATCGTGGGCGATACGCTGTGGTTGACGGTTGTGGTCAATCTGGCTGCCATTCTATTCGTCTACGCCGTTGCTTTGCCTTTGGGAGTCATCGCTGCGGCCAGATCACGGACCTGGATCGATTATACTTCGGCCTTTGTCGGCTATCTGGGCCTTGCGACGCCGAACTTCCTGCTGGCGCTGATCCTGTTCTACTATGGCCATCGCTATTTCAACCTGCCCATCGGCGGACTGATGGACCCTTCCTTTGAGGGGCAGCCGATGAGCTGGGACAAGCTGAAATCCATCCTTGTCCACCTGATCGTTCCGACCTTCGTCATCGGCACCTCGGGTGCGTCGGCCATGATGCAACGTCTGCGCGCCAATATGCTGGATGAGCTGGGCAAACCTTATGTCGAAACAGCCATCGCCAAGGGTATGTCGCCATCGCGGATGCTGACAAAATACCCGTTGCGCGTGGCCTTCAATCCCTTTGTCGCGGATATCGGCAACCTGCTGCCATCGATGGTCTCAGGATCGGTTCTGGTTTCTGTTGTTCTTGGCCTTCAGACCATCGGCCCGACCTTGCTAACGGCACTAAAAACCCAGGACCAGTTCCTTTCGGCGTTCATCCTGATGTTCGTGGCCCTGTTGACCCTGATCGGCACCATGATCTCGGATATCTTGTTGGTCATGCTTGACCCACGCATTCGGTATGAGGGGCGCGAAGCATGAGCAAACGCCCCGACGGTCGTTATGTCGACGAAGCCCCATTCGACCCGCAAGCTTCGATCCAGCAGCTTGAGCGTGCGGACCTCGACGCTCCCAACTGGGTGCTGGTCTGGCGCAAGTTCAAAACCCACAAGCTGGGCCTGATTTCAGGCATCTTCCTGCTATTTTGCTACCTGATGCTGCCATTTGCAGGGTTTGTTTCCCCGTACGGACCCAATGACCGGAACGGAGAGCATCTCTATGCCCCGCCCCAATCCGTTAACTGGTTCCATGAGGGCAAGTTCATCGGCCCCTATGTCTATCCCATTGTGGCCGAGGCGGATCTTGAAACGTTCCAATGGAAATTCGTCCCCGACACCGAAGACCCGCGCCCGATCCGTTTCTTCTGTGAGGGTTCTGAATACAAGCTTGCAGGTCTGATCAAATCCGACACCCACCTGTTCTGCGCGCCCGAGGGGGCGACGCTGTTCCTTTGGGGCTCGGATCGACTGGGTCGTGATGTGTTCAGCCGTATCCTCTATGGCGCCCAACTGTCGCTCACCGTGGGTCTGATCGGCATTTCAGTCTCGTTCTTCCTTGGTATCCTGTTTGGATCAATGGCCGGGTATTTCGGAGGGCGCATCGACTGGACCATCAACCGCGTGATCGAAATTCTGCGCTCGCTGCCGGAATTGCCCCTCTGGCTGGCCCTATCCGCAGCGGTGCCCTCGAATTGGAGCCCCGTTGCGGTGTTCTTCATCATCTCGATCATCCTCGGTATTCTCGATTGGCCCGGTCTGGCCCGTTCGGTGCGCGCCAAATTCCTGTCGCTGCGTGAAGAGGAATATGTTCGAGCCGCTGAGATGATGGGCGCAAGTTCAGGCCGGGTGATCCGTAAGCACCTGCTGCCCAATTTCATGTCGCATCTGATTGCCTCGGCCACACTTTCGATCCCTGCGATGATCTTGGGTGAGACGGCCCTCAGCTTCCTTGGCCTTGGCCTGCGCGCGCCAGCAGTCAGTTGGGGGGTTATGCTGAATGATGCACAGAACCTAGCCTCAATCGAAATCTATCCCTGGACTGCGATCCCAATGCTGCCGATCATCGTGGTCGTATTGGCGTTCAACTTCTTGGGTGACGGTTTGCGCGACAGCCTGGACCCCTATCAACAATGAGCTTGCTTTCTGCTCTCCCCTCACCTGAAACCTATCGGGTTTTTGGGGAGGGCACGCGACCCAGTGCCTTTGCGGTGTCCGAGCTTGCTACAGCAAGTTTCGCCACGGTGGGGCAAGAGCTGTCACGCCTTGTGACCGGCATGAACCTATCGTCGGAACCTCCTGAAATAACCGTAGATCACCGTCTGGCCTCGCTGTGGTATGGCTGTTCATTCAAACCCAAAGGCTGGGACATGCCCAACCTGTGGGACGCGATCGCGGGCGATTATCAGGGCGCAGATGGGTGGATCAGGTTGCACACAAACTTGCCTCATCACCGTGCCGCTGCCCTCAAGGTCTTGCAGGTCGAAGCTGATCGGTCAGCGGTAGAGCGTGCCGTCCGAGGCTGGGTTGTCGCTGAGCTTGAAGCCGCGATTGTGGCTGAGGGCGGTGTCGCGGCCGCGATGCGCAGTCGCGCGGATTGGCATGAGCACCCTCAAGGGCGAATTCTGGTCCGTGAGCCATTGATCGGATGGCAAGGCCCGCGCAACGCAAAGCTTCGAGATCGGCCTCAGGCCACCGCTGCGCTCCCGCTTGCGGGGCTGCGCGTGCTTGACCTGACCCGTATCTTGGCCGGCCCGGTTTCAACACGGACACTCGCGGGTTTTGGGGCTGAAGTGCTGCGGATCGATCCCCCCGACTGGGATGAGCCCGGCGTCATCCCTGACATTTCACTGGGTAAGCACTGCGCCTATCTGAATCTGAAATCACCTGACGGAATAAGTCAGCTCAAAGAACTTCTGACCCAAGCGGATGTCTTTGTTCATGGATATCGCCCCGGGGCATTGGACGCACTTGGCCTGAACAAAGCCGCGCGCGACCAGCTGGCGCCGAACCGGATCGAGGTCACGCTTGACGCCTATGGTTGGCAAGGCCCATGGGCTGCGCGCCGCGGCTTTGACAGCCTCGTGCAGATGAGCGCCGGAATCGCGCATGCGGGGATGGATTGGGCCGGAGCTGACAAGCCGACCCCCTTGCCCGTACAGGCATTGGATCATGCAACCGGATACCTGATGGCCGCTGCCGTGATGTCCGCCTTGGCCGAGGCCGCATCTCGCCAGACTGTCATGGACGCCCGGCTTTCGCTCGCACGAACTGCTGAGCTTTTGGCAAACCTTGCCAAAAGCGACGCCGACAAAGATATCACACAAGCCCTGCCAACAGATTATGCGGATAAACCCGAACCCTCGGGCTGGGGGCCCGGTCATCGATTGAAACCAGCTCTGACAGTCGGAACCGCCCAGATGAACTGGACACTACCCGCATCCAAACTTGGAACGTCACAACCCGTCTGGCCATCGCTTTCAAATTAGACCAACCGCCGCGCGACACGCGCGGCCCGGCCCAACGCTTTGGCTGGCGTCTCGTCAGAGACACGAACCAAAGGGGCGGGAGCCGCCCTAGCGGTCGTCGCCTCCGGGTCCGATATCGTCCAAATAATCTTCGTCAATCGCAGCCTGTACAGCCCCTGTGACCGCCTCGCGCTGTTTTGGCGTCAGGTCTTCGGCCTCCTTGTCATCCGCCAGCCGCACCGTGACTTCCCGGTGCGCAAAACGGATGCCTTCGCGGGCAAACAGCTCGCGAATATCCTGATACACTTTCTTACGCACCAGCCACTGATCGCCTGGTTTGGTCATGAACTTGACCCGGATAATCATCGCCGAATCCTGCATCTCGATCACGCCCTGTGATTTCAATGGCTGGATGAAGTTCTCACCGATCACCGGATCGCTCAGCAATTCCTGCCCCAGCTTTTTGATCAGCTTCCGCACTTTCTCAACATCCGTGTCGTAAGTCACCCTCAGCGGCAACTTCATGATCACCCAATCGCGGGAATAGTTGGTCAGCACTTTGATCTCACCGAAGGGAATCGTGTTGAGCGCACCCAGATGGTGGCGCAGTTGGAATGACCTGACCGAGATCTTCTCGACCGTCCCCTTCACGTCGCCGATATCGATATATTCACCCTTCCGGAACGCGTCATCCATCAGGAAAAACGCGCCCGAGAAGATATCCCGCACCAAAGTCTGTGACCCAAAGCCAACCGCCAGGCCAACAACACCAGCGCCCGCAAATAAGGGGCTGACATTGATCCCCAACTCCATCAGCACGATCAGCGCGATGGTCACAACCACTACAGCCAAAATAGCGCCGCGGAACAGAGGCAGCAGAGTGGCCAACCGGCTCTGGCCACCTTCGCCTCCTTCGTCACCTAATTCGGCTTCTGCGCCGCCATCATCCGTTTCTTCCGCGATCTTGCTGTCGATCCAGACTCGGAAAAAGTGAAACAAGATATAGCCGATGAACAAGATCACCATCACATCCAACGCCCGCTCGATCGGCAGATCTTCGGACCAATTGGCCTGCGGGTTCCAGATGACCACAAGCGCATAAAGACCCACGACAAACGCCAAAATGCCCGCTACGCGGCGGGCCAGGTCTTCATAGGTTATTATCGCATGTTTGCGCTTCTCAGCCTGTGGTGTCTCAACCACAACCTCGTCTTCGATCAGCTCTGCCTGCTCGTAATCGGCATTTAGGGCCTCAATCTGGCGATTGCGGTCAAAGTACCGTTCGAGCAGATAGTTCATCGCACCGTAGGCGACGACGACCGACATGAAGATCGCATAGCTGCTTGCCACGATTGGTATGGAATCCTGAACTTCCAGCACCAGATCAACGGCCAGCTTCAACCAGCTAAACACCATGTAAAGCACGAGAACAGGCGCCCAGGCGAAAGAGATGAATTTCAAAATCCATGACACCTGATCCGGGGCACGCCCACCGCGAATTGCATTGGAGATCGCGCGCGCATTGAACAGGATCATCAGCACGTTGCCCAACGCCCCGACCAGTGTCAGACTGCCATAGACCAACGCATAGACGTTGTAGTTCAGCCCAAAATCCGCCACCCAGGTCGCAAACAGCACAACCGAGATGTCATATGTCGCAAGCGCCGAAGCCCAGAAATACAAGCGCTTAGCGTCCCGGTCCGAAAAAGGTGGCAGGCGGTACTGGCTCAGGTACGGCGAAAGCACCATCCGCCACAAATCAGATACCGTGCGCGACAGGAAAAACGCCGTGAAGATCGCTGTGACAGTAAACTGGATCGAGATGTCTTCAGCTTCGCCAAAAAACAGATACCCCACGATCAACGCCATAAGCATGGCAAAGATCGTGCCCCCAATACCCATCACGAAGCGATAAACCAGGAACGGCATCTTTTCGCGATAACCTACGGGGTTTTCCTTGATGCGTGCGACAACCCAGCGTTTTGCGATGCGCTTACCGTAGATTTCAGTCGATAACCAACGGCCAAACAACAGGAACAGAATGTTCAAAACCAAGACTTCGATGTAAGTTTGGATACGCCCGTCTGGGCTTGTTTGCCTGAGGATATATTGCACCTCGAATACCGAGTAGGGCAGCGCCTCCATCCGTGAACGGACGGAATCACGAAATTTCGAAAACCGCTCCTGCGCTCTCATAAGCTGAGAGCCCTCAGCCATTGGATCGGCATTACTGGCGTCAGCTGTTGCACTGCCGCTATCGCCTGCCGCCGAAACCACCTGACCGGCGCTGTCGATGACGATAACGCTTGCACCCGCTTCGGTCGCTGAACGAATGGCGGCTGCCAGATCGCTATCCGATGCCTCCGTGCTCTCTTCGTTGCTTGATCCGGTTGGGTATCCCGGAATAAGCGAGGTCTGCGCAGCCGCCTCGTTAACAAAGGCCAGCGTTGCCGCCCAAATCACCAGAAACAGCCCGGCCAGAACATTCATTTTCATCGTGTGTCGCATCCAATTCACAATTGTGGCCAACCCTATAGAACCTCGAAGGGCTGTTCAAATCTTCCGCACATCCTTTATCAACATCGTGAGAGCACGTGTTCCCAGCGCAATGAATGGGATAAGGTGTTTCCAAGCCAACAAAAATTGAATATGACCGCCTAAGACGCCCAACATCCAACCTATCATGTGCCCGCATAGCTGTCGTACTGGGTGTGACATTGAGCGTCGGCTACTTGGGGTCGATTATGCTGTTGCCTATTCGCAATGTTTGGCGCATTTGGGCGGCAAAATATGTGCCTTTGGCAAGCGGGGGCCGTTAAAATACGATAATCAGGTGCAGACGCGCGGAGTAGCACCAAAACCGAAACAGGCGAAGGTATGAGCCTAGGTAGTAAAAACGAAAATCACATCCGCGCCCCGCGCATCCTGCTATACAGTCACGATACGTTCGGTCTCGGTCATTTGCGCCGCTCTCGTGCTCTGGCCGCCGCGATTACGCAAGCCGATCCAGAGGCCTCGGCTCTCATCCTTACCGGTTCGCCTGTCGCCGGGCGATTTACGTTTCCGCGGCGGGTTGACCACGTCCGCTTGCCCGGCGTCACCAAACGTGCCGATGGATCATATGCTTCTCAGACCATCGGGATGGGTATCGATGACGTGACCGAGCTGCGCGCAAGCCTGATCCAAACCTCGGTCGAACAGTTCCAGCCGGATGTCCTGATCGTTGACAAGGAACCGACCGGTTTTCGCGGTGAGTTGCTGCCGACACTGGAGTATCTGGAAAATTCGGGCACAGCCAAAATGGTTTTGGGCCTGCGTGACGTCTTGGATGAACCCGAAGTGTTGGCCGCCGAATGGGATCGCAAAGATGCTATATCGGCAACCGAGCGGTTCTATGATGAGATCTGGGTCTACGGCCTACGCTCGGTTTACGATCCAACGCAAGGCCTTCCACTCAACCGAGCAACGCAACAGCGCTTCCACTGGACAGGGTATCTGCGGCGCGATCTGGGACCTGTCGGCGAACCCCCTGAGCAGCCTTATATCCTGATCACGCCTGGCGGCGGTGGCGATGGCAAAGCGATGGTCAATCTTGTTCTGTCGGCCTACGAAAAGGACCCAGACCTGTCGCCTCGCGCAGTGCTGGTTTATGGGCCGTTCCTGTCAGGCGAGCTGCGTGAAGATTTCGAAACCCGCGTTGCCGCCCTGGATGGCCGGGTGACCGCGGTTGGCTTTGAATCCCAGATCGAAACGCTGTTCGCCGGGGCCGCCGGCGTGGTTTGCATGGGCGGCTACAATACGTTCTGCGAGGTGCTGTCTTTCGACAAGCGCGCCGTCATTGTCCCGCGCACGACCCCTCGGCTTGAGCAATGGATTCGGGCCTCTCGCGCCGAGGATTTGGGGCTGGTGCGCATGCTGGATGAAAACCGCGATGGCTTAACGGCAGATGCTATGATCCAAGCGATCCGCAATCTTCCACATCAGCCGCTGCCCTCACAAGCCATTCGTGCCGGGCTGTTGGACGGATTAAGTTACGTCACCCATCGCATCAACGCGTTGCTGGGCGCGGAACAAAAGCGCGCCACCGGATGACGACCACAGCCCCCAAGCTGGCGGTGCTGGTCAAAGGCTGGCCGCGCCTGTCCGAAACGTTCATCGCTCAGGAACTGGTGGCGCTGCAAGAGGCAGGGCATAGCTTTGATATCTGGTCGCTGCGCCATCCGACCGATACCAAACGCCACCCTCTGCACGACCGCTTCGAGGGGCAGGTGCATTACCTGCCGGAATATCTGTATGACGAGCCTGCGCGGCTGGCGGCCGCGCGCGAGATTGCTTCTCGCCTGCCCGGATATGTCCAAGCCTACCAGGTCTGGCGGAAAGATCTTCGCCGGGACCCGACCCATAACCGAATTCGCCGGTTTGGTCAGGCCTGCGTATTGGCTGCGGAACTGCCCGATCAAACGCGGGGGCTGTATGCGCATTTCATGCACACCCCGTCTTCGGTTGCCCGTTACGCGTCGATCATGCGCGGCCTGCCTTGGAGCTTTTCCGCGCATGCCAAGGATATCTGGACCTCGCCAGACTGGGAAAAGCGGGAGAAACTGCAACTGGCCACTTACGGTGCCACATTTGGAGCCACCTGCACCGCCATTGGCGCTGCGCATTTACGCGATATGGCCGACGATCCGGAGCGGGTTGAACTGATTTATCACGGGCTGGATCTGTCGCGTTTTCCGGCACCTCCCCAGCGGGGCATACGTGCCGCGAATGCACCGTTTCACATGCTGTCGGTTGGGCGATTGGTTGAAAAGAAAGGCTTTGACCGCCTTCTCCAAGCTTTCGCGCTGCTTCCCAAATCACTGAATTGGCACTGGACCCATATCGGCGGTGGAAATCTGAGCAAAAAGCTGAGCGCACAAGCCGAGGCCGCAGGGCTGTCCGATCGGATCACGTGGATGGGGGCCTGCGACCAACCCGAAGTCATTGCCGAGATGCGCCGCGCCGATCTGTTTGTCCTGCCCAGCCGGATAGCTGCCGACGGCGACCGCGATGGTTTACCCAATGTCTTGATGGAAGCCGCTTCCCAGCGCCTACCGATCCTGTCAACGCCGGTGTCGGCCATCCCGGAATTCATCGAAACCGGCATCCACGGTCTGTTGTCTGCAGATGACCCGAACTCGCTGGCCTCGGCTATTGCGGATCTCGCCCAGAACCCGGCCAAAACCGCAATGATGGCTGAGGCCGCCTATGATCGGCTGATCGCTGACTTCCGCATGGACCCCGGCATTCGCCGCCTATCCCAACGGCTAAACGCCTTGTGCGCGGACGGCCCCTAATGGCGCGGGTGGCTTTCTATGCACCGATGAAGTCCCCCGACAGTCCCAAGCCCTCGGGCGACCGCGAAATGGCCCGCAACCTGATGCAAGCCCTCGGCGCTGAGGGAGACATTGTTGAGCTGGCCTCGCAGTTGCGGATTTACGACAAAGCAGGCGACTGCGCGCTTCAGGACGAATTACGTCGCAAGGCAACGGCCGAAGCTGCACGACTGGCTGAGGAACTGCCCTCTGACACGAATCTGTGGGCGACTTATCACAACTACTATAAGGCTCCTGATTTGCTTGGCCCAGCGGTGAGCCGCACCAGGGGGATACCTTATGTGCAGCTGGAAAGCACTCGAGCGACCAGTCGACTGAACGGTCCATGGGCTGATTTCGCCCAAGCCGCACATGACGCTTGCGACGCTGCTCAGGTAATCTTCTACCACACCGCCAATGATCTGATCACGTTAGAGCGGGAACGGTTTGGGACCCAGGCGCTGATCGAGTTGCCTCCGTTTTTGCCCATCACAGACGTGCCCCCTGCGTCGACCCGTGATGGTCCGATGCTAACGGTCGGTATGATGCGACCGGGGGATAAGCTGGCCTCCTATACCATTTTGGCTGATACGCTGGATTACCTGACCGCCGATTGGGCGCTGGATATCGTTGGCGACGGCCCTGCCCGATCCGAGGTTGAGGCGCTGATGGCACGGTTCGGAGCGCGTGTTCGGTTTCTGGGTCAGCTTGATCGGGATGCTCTGCAAGCCCAATACCGCCAAGCATCCATATTCGTATGGCCCGGAGTCAACGAAGCGTATGGCATGGTCTACCTAGAAGCTCAGGCCTGCGGAGTGCCAGTTGTCGCACAAGATCGCCCGGGCGTTCGGGATGTGTTGATGCCTTCCGATCACCCCAACGTCGGATCAGGAGCCAGAGGGTTGGCCGCATGCATTCAGACATATTTGGGCGATCCTGACCTGCGCCAGTCTGAGGGCGATCGCGCCAGCGCCTATGTCAAACAACGCCATCTCATGCCATCAGCCACCCAACGGTTCTGGACGGCGGTGCGGCCTTTGTTGGAGAAAAGCTCATGACCCGCCTCGCCCTTTTGCGCCATGGACACACAGATTGGAATCGCGCGGGTCGCATTCAAGGACGTAGCGATATTCCCCTGGACGCCGATGCCCGCACGGAACTTGCAGGCTTTTGCCTGCCGCCGCCGTGGGACGTGGCCTCGATCTGGTCCAGCCCACTGAGCCGCGCTTCTGAGACCGCACAGTTGGTGTCGGGCAAAGCGCCCAAAACATCACCTGCGCTGACCGAGATGAACTGGGGCGATTGGGAAGGGCAACGTGGTGTTGATCTGATCGAAATCCCCGACAGCGGCTATCGTCATATCGAGGACTGGGGCTGGGAGTATCGCCCACCAAACGGTGAAAGCCCGGTTGAGCTTTGGGCGCGGATCGCGCCTTGGCTGTCAGAGCTGGAAGGCGACATTCTGGCTGTCTGCCACATCGGTATCATGAGGGTGATACTGGCCAAGGCTTGGGGCTGGAACTTTTCTGGCCCCGCCCCGTTCAAGATCAAACGCAACCGGCTGTTTGTCGTAGACTTGGATAAAATGCGGCCAGAACCTGAACCTATCCGTCTGCTTTCACGAGAGATCTGATCATGAAGGTGATGATCATCGTGACCCATTTGTTAGGCACCGGCCATCTAAGTCGGGCGCTCACCTTGGGGCGTGCATTCGCAAACAAGAAACATGAGGTTCTGGTTGTTTCGGGCGGCATGCCTGCGCCTCAACTAGACACGCGCGGGCTGTCATTACTGGGTCTACCGCCGCTGCGATCAGATGGCACAAACTTTACGCGCCTGCTTGATCAAAATGGCCAGGTTGCTGACGCCAGCTATTTCGAGGCACGCACAACCGGGCTAATCCAGGCGATACGCAGCTTTGAGCCGCAGATTCTGATCACCGAGCTTTACCCGTTTGGGCGTCGCTCGCTTACCGCAGAGTTCCTCGCCGCGTTAAAAACAGCCCGGGCGCTACCGCACGCGCCTGTTATTCTGAGCTCGATCAGAGACATTCTTGCTCCTCCTTCGAAGCCCTCAAAAGCAGTCCAAACCGACGAGGTTATCGCGGAGTATTTCGACGGCGTCTTGGTTCATTCCGATCCGAAAATAACATCGCTCGACGTCAGCTGGCCTGTCTCATCGCAATTGGCATCACGGTTGCATTACACCGGCTTTGTCGCCCCAACCGCGCCATCCAGCCATCCGGACGGGATCGGACAGGGTGAAATAATGGTTAGTGCAGGCGGGGGATCTGTCGGCCAACCGATCTTTCAGGCCGCCATTGAGGCCGCCCGAAATATGCCCAACAGGCGTTGGCGCCTGTTGGTGGGCGGGCAGGACGCCAAAGCACGAATTACCGAGCTTTCGCGAATTGCTGAGGGCACTTCGGTCATTCTTGAAACGGTTCGCCCGGATTTTCGCCAGATGTTGCCCCTTGCTGCAGCCTCAGTCTGCATGTGCGGATACAATACGGCGATGGACCTTCTGCAAAGCGGAACCCCGGCCGTGCTCATCCCGTTTGATGATGGAAATGAGGTTGAGCAGGGATTGCGCGCGCACTCGCTCTCGCAACTAGATGGAATTGAAGTGCTGAACAGTTCCAAATTATCCGGCGCCTCGTTGAGCGAGGCTTTGGACCGCGCCTTAGCGGCAGCCACCCGCCCCGCTTTGCGAGAGGGTTTTGATGGCGCACACCGCTCAGTTGAGATCGCAACGGGCTTGTATGAGAACAGCCGATGAAACCTGATTGGCACCCATTGCATATCGAATTGCAGCGTTGGCAGGATCAAGGGCTGACGCTGCCAATATGGTGGCGCGATGACGACGCGATCACGGTTACTCCGCAGCTTGAAATCCTCACTGATATGTCCGCTGAACTTGGGCTTCCCGTCCATCTGGCGGTGATCCCACGCGACGCAGAGGAGACGTTGGCGGATTATGTTGCAGATCACCCCAACCTGATCCCAGTGGTTCATGGCTGGGCCCATTTGAATCATGCACCCGAGGGCGAGAAGAAGGCCGAGTTTCGGCTGCACCGGCCTCTTACTTCTGTCGTTTCAGATGCAGAGAACGGGCTATCCCGCCTGCAAGCCCTGTTCGGCGATCAACTACGCCCGATGTTTGTACCCCCGTGGAACCGGATTGACCCGGATGTAACGGCTCACCTTTGCGGGCTCGGCTATAAGGTTCTGTCCACCGCAACGCCCCGACAAAAACCACAAGCCGCACCCGGACTTGAGCAGGTAAACTCGCATCTCGATCCCATCGATTGGCACGGAACACGCGGTTTGATTGAACCTCAGCAACTGATCACGCAAACGGTTGAGTTGCTGCAGAACCGGCGCGCAGGACGGGCTGACAATGCCGAAGCATTTGGGGTGTTGACGCATCACCTGGTCCATGATCAGGACATCTGGACATTTACACAGAATCTGTTGCGCAGGCTGCTTGATGGACCGGGTATTCCCTGGACTGCGCCGCGCAACTGAACTCGCAAGGAGAGCCCGAATGAGCCGACTGGATTCCATGCTGCGCCGCCTGACAGCGCAACGCGATGGGCTGAACTGGGCTGCAGCGCAAATCGATGAGATGGACGGAGACGTTCTGGATCTGGGGCTGGGTAATGGACGAACCTACGACCATTTGCGTGAAATCCTGCCCGCGCGCCGTATTTGGGTGATGGACCGCGTCTTACAATGTCACCCTGACAGCACCCCGCCTGCAGAAGATTTCTTGCAGGGCGAGGCCGAGCCAATGCTGCAGAAACTGGCAGAAGCTGGGCGAACAATCGCGCTGGCGCATTATGACTTCGGCCGCGGGATCAAAGCGGAAGATGTCGCCGAGGCCGCGCGCCTCAGTTCGCTGATCGAAAAGGTCATGCGGCCCGGAGGCTTCCTGATTTCAGGACAGCCTTTAGTGGGTTTCGCTCAGGTACAAGGCCCTGAGACGATCGCGCCAGATCGGTATCTGTTCTATCGAGTCTGAACAGGGTTTGAATTCTACCACGTCGCGGATATACGCCATCGCAACCGCACATCTACATGAGGCCAATCATGAGCTTTGATCGTTCCATCAAGATCGCCCCTTCGATCCTGTCCGCCGATTTTGCCAATTTCGGGCAAGAAATTCAGGCTATCGAAGCACAAGGCGCGGATTGGGTTCATGTGGACGTAATGGACGGGCATTTTGTGCCTAACCTCACCTTTGGTCCCCCTGCGGTCAAAGCGTTCCGTCCGCATGTGAAGACCGTCATGGATGTGCATCTGATGATCTCCCCCGTCGATCCATATATCCAAGCCTATGCCGATGCAGGTGCGGACATCTTGACCGCACATTTCGAGGCTGGGCCACACGCACACCGCACGCTGCAAGCCATTCGCGCGGCAGGAATGAAAGCCGGCATTGCACTGAATCCGGGCACACCAGCAGAAGCGGTCGAGCATCTGCTGGATCTAACCGATCTGGTATGTGTCATGACCGTCAATCCCGGATTTGGCGGACAGAAATTCATCGACATGACCACCAAGATTCAGCGCTTGCGCCAGATGATCGGAGACCGCCCGGTGCATATTGAGATCGACGGCGGCGTCGATCCCAAAACCGCGCCACTGGTGGCAGCAGCGGGCGCAGATGTGCTGGTTGCCGGATCGGCAGTGTTCAAGGGTGGATCAGTTTCAAACCCCGAAGTCTATGGTGAAAACATTCGGGCCGTCCGTACCGCTGCTGACAGCTCGCTGAACTAAGCGCTGGCCCTCCCGCCAGTCATCGATGTTTCTGACGAAACATTTCTTCCTGTTGGGCCCGGCATCGCGCAACGCGCGATGCCGGGCCCAAGGTGGCTAGCAATATTTGAGAAGCAAATGTTGCGCGGGCGCAGGAGCATTCACCCTACGCGGTCAGTTTGCTTTGTTTAAATCATCAAAGCAGCGGCTTTCAGAGACCAACTGTTCCAGCAAAGGTGCAGGTTGCCAGTAATAAGCGTCTTCCCCGGACCACTTATAGATATCATCCAACACGTTCGACAAACCTTGCAAATCAGCCCATTTCAGAGGTCCGCCCCAATAGCGCGGAAAGCCGTAGCCGTAGAGCAAAGTGATATCCACATCCAGCGGTCTGCGCGCGATGCCGTCGCCAACCACTTTTGCCGCCGCATTCACCATCGCAACCATATACCGGCGCACAATTTCGGCGTCCGTAAACTCCCGAGGAGATATATTCTGCGCGGCACGCTCAGCCTCGATCAGACCCAATACTTCGGGGTTTGGCTCGCCACCGCGTTTGCCCTGTTCGTAAACGTAGTAGCCCTTGCCTGTCTTCTGACCAAATTGCCCGGCCTCACACAGCTTATCCGCATAGAAGCTATCTCGTACTCGGGGATCCTGTCCCGCCTCCCGCTTTCGCTTACGCGCGGCCCAACCGATGTCCAATCCGGCCAGATCAGAGACTGCATACGGTCCCATCGCAAATCCAAATCCGGTCAGTGCGGCATCGATCTGAAATGGGCTCGCCCCGTCCAACACCATATGATCCGCACAAGTCCGATAGGTGCTTAAGATGCGGTTACCGATGAAGCCATCACACACGCCGGCCCGGACCGACACTTTTCCCAATCGCTTGCCCAACGCAAACCCAGTCGCCACGACCTCTGGCACCGTGCGGTCCGCCACAACGATCTCGAGCAGTTTCATCACGTGAGCAGGTGAGAAGAAATGCAGACCAATCACATCACCCGGTCTGTCAATAGATGCCGCAATTTCATTGATGTCCAAATACGAGGTATTGGTCGCCAAGATGGCCCCGCCTTTGCAGACCGCGTCAAGCTGCGCAAATACTTGCTTTTTGACGTCCATGTCCTCGAAGACTGCTTCGATCACCAGATCAGCCCCGCCCAGTGCGTCGTATTCGGTGGCCAAGGTCAGCCGGTGCTGCAGTATCTCCGCATATTCTTGCGGGCTCAGTTTGCCGCGTTTGACGGCACCAGTCAGATTGGCTTCGATCCGGTCTTTCGCCGCTTGAGCAGCTTCGCGCGACATCTCAAGCAGGACCACGGGTAATTTCGACAGCAAAGCAGACGTCGCGATCCCTGCACCCATCGTGCCTCCGCCGATGACACCGATCTGGTCGAGAGATCGGGGCTCTACTCCCTTTAGCTCTGGCAGCTTAGAAACAGCACGCTCTGCAAAAAAGGCGTGGATCAACCCTTTGCGCTGATCCGACTCCATCAGCTCCATGAACAATTCCCGTTCACGTCGCTGTCCAGCGGCAAAATCTTCGGCTTCACAACTGGCCTGAATCGCACGCACGGCTATCGCAGGAGAAAGCTGACCTCGCCCCTTCTTCAGTACCGCGTCATAAGCGGCGTCAAAATCAATTGGTGTGGGTCGGGGCATGTCACAAACCGGTCGGCGAGGAGCCCCGGCGTTGAGTAATTCCTTTGTATAAGCCAAACCGATTTCCCGCGGATCACCTTCCTGAACCTTGTCTAAGACACCCAATTCCAGGGCCTCCCGCGCCTGAACATGCCGTCCAGTCGTTATCATGTTCAAAGCAGCCTCAACCCCTGCGACACGCGGCAGGCGCTGAGTTCCCCCTGCACCAGGAATGATACCCAGATTGACCTCGGGCAATCCCACCTTCGCTGAAGGTACGGCAATGCGGTAGTGACAAGAAAGCGCGACCTCTAGCCCTCCTCCAAGGGCTGTGCCATGCAAAGCCGAAACAACCAACAACGGGGACGCTTCGATGCGATCACAAAGGGCAGGTAACCAAGGGTCCAGCGGCGGCTTACCAAACTCGCGAATATCTGCGCCGGCAAAATACGTCCGGCCCTCACCATAGATCAAAACTGCGCGCGCGCCCTCTGCCTCGGCGCGTTCGATCCCCAACAACAACCCACGGCGCACATCCACACTAAGCGCGTTAACGGGTGGATTTTGCGCCGACAACACAACAATATCACCCACTCTTTCAAACCCGATAACCTGGGACATGTGTTCGTGACTCCTTTGGCGAATTGTTTAGCTGGTCGTGGTTTCAGAATTTCCTGAAGTTCAGGCATCCTTAGAGTGGCCCGATCTGTGCTCATATTCAACTATATTTTCGACCGAACGTTCGGTTTATTTGATTTTTCTCTAAAGTGGTTTAGGGGGGTGAGCCAGTTTAGACAGGTGCTATGGTAGCCAAACCGAACCGAAAGCCCTTAAAAACAAGGTCGAAATGCATTTGGTGGTGAAAATCGCATTTTAGACGGAATGTTCAGTATACGCTCATTTTGGCGTGCCAAATGAGACAGAGTGAGCGGAAAATGAGAAGGACCGACACTTAGAGTGTCCGACCGATCCAGACAACGCGGCCAATTGGGTGGAACTGGTCCATATCGTCGGCCTCGATTGTAAACTCGCCATAGTCCTTGTTATCAGACTTCGCAATGATGAGGTTGGGAGTGACGAACAGGCGTTTCACAAAGACGTCCTGACCGAACGTGAAGCCATAGATCGCCGAGGTGATCGACTTCGACGCAGACGACGTGTCGATCATAAGCAAATCCCGGTCTCTCATAGTTGGTTCCATACTCTCGCCACGCGCATCCACGATAATCATATCCTTCGGGTCGCGCTGCAGGTAGCGCTCGAAGAAATCGTCATTGAACGGTATGTGATTCAGAATTTCCGAGCGCTCGACAAAACTGCCATGTCCCGCTGACAACTGAATATTATGCCTTGGAATAAGTGTAAGTTCCTTTGAGCAGGATTCACCATAGAGTTTGGCCCACGCCCAGTTGCGAGCCATTCCAAGTTGACACCGGCAGTGTCAGAAATCGTAACCAATTTGTCGACTGATTGTCGCGATCCTTCGAGGACACCCTTCAGTGTGCTGTACGGAACTCCGATCAATCGAGCGAATTCACGTTCGGGACGATTGGCAAGCAATCCCCGAACTCGATCTGCGACAGATTCCATTTCCAAGTGTCGTCCCATAAGCGACAGAATGCGCCTCAGCGACACAATCTGATTTTACATTTAAAAACAAAGTTCTACGCCATTTGATCGTATTTACGTTCATGTTCATGCTCAGAGGCGCGTTAAACATCCACGAAAAACCGCCCAGAGCAGAACATAGGATGAGCAGATGAACCAGAATGCCCATAACTGGCATCCTGCCGACATTCTGGCAGCCGTGCAGAAACAGGGGCAAAACCTTGCCTCCATTGCACGCGCCAGCGGCATTGCCCCCGAACCGTCAGCAAAGCTCTTCAGAAGCCCTGCCACGCAGGAGAGCAGGTTATCGCAGAGTTCCCAGGCAGAGCCGCCCACGAGATCTGGCCAAACCGGTATGACAAAGCTGATATCCCGCTTCATCCCCGCATCCGTAAGCAATTTAACGCGCCTATCGGCACGAAAACCAGTCAAAAAATGGCGGTAGTTTGAACATGGCGCGCCTGTATCTCGTCCGTCTGACCGATGAAAGAACAAAGACGCTGTTCAGTGTGAATGAATCCGCCATCGCCGAGGTAATTACGGGCATCGCATTCATAGTGCTGATTTTGGCGGTGTTGTTCGGCCCTTTCGTTTTGGGCTGCCTTCCCGCGGTTGACGCAGCATGGACCGGAGGGCTGGAGTAATGCCACGGCCCCGCGATCCCAACACCTTGGATATGTTCACCGATTGGCAGCCGCCGCAGGTTGCGGTGACATTACCACCGGAGGTCACAACAGGCGGCAATCTTGCCAGCCAGATTGCGCGTGCGGTGAGCCGGGCATTGAAGGCTTCTGACTTAGGTCGCGATCAGATCGCCGAGGCGATGTCTGACTATCTCGGCGAAGATATCAGCAAGAACATGCTGGACGCTTGACCATTGCAGGCGGCAAGCTGGTTATAAATGGTGATCTGGAAATTACGAACAACGTGACAATCTCCGGAGATTTGGTGGTTGGCGGAGATACGACCCTGAAAGACACCTCAATCAACGGTGTGACACAGGTGGGAGACTAATAGCCTCAAAACGGCTGACTAGACAGAGCGATCAATGGTGATAGGATTATCTGTGGGCCACGCAGAGTTTGTATGGTGGCTAAAGTTCTCAATACTCCATTCATACGCCGATTTTAGTATCTTCAGGTTTGGCCCATTTTAGAAAGGAAAAAATCATGACAAATATTGAACTCAACGACCAAGATCTTGATGCCTTTGTGGATACTGTATCCGGAGAAGACTTCACCGTGACGTTTGATGCGGGAACAGCCGAACGCTTGGGACTTCCAGAAAAGCTGGGTTTTTGCGAGTATTGGCCAATCGCCAAAGCGATATTGACTACGCTTGCGGCAAAAATTGGCTTTCCTGGTAACGTGATTGTCGGGACGTTGATCCAATTTGGCGACCGCAAATATGAAAAAGATTGCCAATAGGCGTCTGTTTGCATTCGATTGGGAATGCCCATGCTGTGAAACAGCTACAGTAGATACCCCTGATACCTGAACTGAGTTCAGGTATCTTACGCTACCTTAGATCCGGCATCACCATGCCATGCTGGATCGGAACACCATCACAAATGTACATTGGCAGTCCAAACGCACGGCTGAAGGGCCTGTGTGGGGGGAGATCGCGCCCGATCTTGAGGATCTGGCACAAGAAATCCGCCAATGCATTCTCACGCCCACGGGATCAGTGCCGCTGAACCCGGAAAAGGGATTTGATCTGGACCGATACAGCGACCGACCCATGAGGGCTTCACGCTGCGGATCATGCCGAGCGGGCGAAAAACCATGGCGGCAATGGTCCAGGATTACCAAGGAACAATGCGCACGATCACTATCGGCACCTATGGAGAGATGACAATCAAGGAAGGCCGCGAACGGTGCCGTCAGATCGCCTATGGTTTGAAGTATGGGGGCGAAGATTTCGAGATGCCTATTGGCTCCGAAAAAGGCGATCCCACGACCCTCAAACAACTCTTGGACGAAGTGCAGCCTGTTTTTGCAAAAAACAAAAAGGGCTGGCGCCGCCGTGGTGGCCCCAAGTCCAAAGCAAATATGCGCAGCACATCCGGTGTTTGCGGCAGTAGTTTGCGAGCATCATGAGCACTTGACCGCTTTGCTTTCGCTTGTAGGCCAGAATATCCAGTTTTTCAGATTGCATGATCAGTTTCCTATTTCTCTGTCGAAAGGAGATAGGGAAGGCGTACAACGGATAAAAAGCTTCGCATTTTATCCCCGCCAACCTGATCAAGGGAATGGCACTGTTTTCAATTCGGCACTCGGTAAAGACATTTTCGGAGAAGCGCACGGACGAATCCCGTGCAGCCAAGCCAGGTCAGACAGCGGCTCATCTCCGCTATATCACCCGCCCAAAAGCTGCGCGCGTGGTGCCGCAGGAGCGGTTATCTGCCAACACTCACCCCGAGGCTGCTGCCTACGCCGAAGATGAGGCTCAGAGGCGCAAGGGTCGCGTCTGCGAGCGGTTGTGATTGCCCTGCCGGTCGAGGCTTCACCGAAGCAGAGAGAAGCTCTGACGCATGCGTTTGCGGAGAGGTTGAGCAAAGGGACGGCTGGGTATGTTGCAGCCATACACGACCAGCACGGCAATGACGCCCAAAACCCCCACGCTCATTTTGCGTTCTTCGATGTGCAGCAGAAGACCGGAGGGAGAGGTAGGCCCAAAAGCACCCTTGGTCTTGCCCGAAAGAACGCCATCGAAAATACCGCCAAGATGTGGGCCAATCTTCATAACGAGATGATGCGTGGATGGGGCTTTGGCCCGGATTCCGAGATTAGCCACTTGTCCTACGCAGATCGTGGAATCGACAGGATTCCCACGTTCCACGAAGGAGCAAGCGCCCGGGCAGCCCCGAAGGGTCAAAAGGCAAGCAAAGAGAAATGGAAGCACATCGACCACGGCCACACTCGGGCCGAAGCGAATGTAATCATCCGGGAAATTAACCAACTAAAACAGGAGCAGGACAATGCAGGAACCGTTCAACTGGGAACAGGCAATGGAGACAACAAGGCGCAGCGCAGCGGCGGCGTCCCAGAACAGCGAGAACGCGGTGGCGGGAATGTCAAAGTTGTTGCGGGAAATCGACCGGCATTCGAGCAAGCTGTCCAGCCTGACCAAGACCATCGACCGACTGGCAGAGGCGCGGGACCAGCAAGTAGCCCCCACCAAAGCCGCCCTCGACCGCGCCCAGGGCGACAACCGCCATTCCTGTCGGTTATGCGAAGTCCAACAACTTCCAGACATCGGCGGCGGAGGAAGAGGACAAGCCCCCGTTCATCGTGCCCCTGCTGGGCTTTCGAAAACAGGGCGAATTGCAGCTTTTCAGCAAGGAACATTTTCTCGATTTGCCGTGGCGGCTGGATCAATGCGATGTCTCGGATATCATCACCCGTTTCAAGATCGTTGATGAGAGCCAATCCGGCCAGATCGACATTTCCGATGCCGGAAAAGTCGAGATCGACTTTGCCCGACGCGTTCAAGGAGAGCTTGCCGCAGTCATCCAAGAACCAGCATGGACTTTGCCCAGACTGGCCAACTGGATCGACACGGGTATTAAGCACCCTGACATTACCAAGCCGAGCGCGGTGGTGTTCATCAGGAACGCCCTGAACAAGCTGCTGGCGAGCGGTCATGACTTGGACACGTTGGCACGGAACAAATACGATCTGCGCAAGGTGATGGGCAGCTTCATATCTGACCTACGGTCTAATCGGGAAACCGACAACTATGCCGCCCTGTTTGCCGCTCATGCGGACCAGTTTGCGACCAGCGCCGAACTGTCCATGATCTTCGATGAGCAGAGCTACGCCTTCAGCCAGCCCTATGCCGGGGCCACCAAGTTCAACAAGCACTACATCCCGTTGATTGGCGACTTGAAAGCTGAAGGCGAGGAGTTTGATTCCGCCGTCTATCAGGACCGGCTGGATGCTGTGAGATACTGGATTCGGAATGTCGAGAACAAGAAGACCTCGTTCTGGCTCCAGCTTCCGCACGGCAAGTTCTATCCGGATTTCGTGGCGATGCTCGAAGATGGTAGAATCTTGGTTGTCGAATACAAAGGCGCGCATCTCTACGACTCGGAAGAAGCCAAGCGCCATATGGGCGACGCATGGGCTGGCGCCAGCGGTGGTCAATGCCTGTTCTGCATGCCGACGGATCGAGGATTCGATCTTATAGACAGGACAATCAGTTAGCGCCGAGTTAGAATCCCTACCGCCGGGTTGCAGTCCCATTGCAGTCCCGGCGGGAAACCTGCAGAGAGGATTTTGGCAACCGAATGCAATTGCTTGATTTTCAAGGGAAATTTGGTAGCGGAGGAGGGACTTGAACCCCCGACACGCGGATTATGATTCCGCTGCTCTAACCAACTGAGCTACTCCGCCACGAGTGAGAGGCGATTTAAGCGAGGGGCTGGGGAGGGTCAAGAGGGAAATGTTCACCAGCTGAGATTCTTTGCGTGTTCTTTCACTCGAGCTTTTGTTTGGCCTTCTTTGCGCGTGCCTCCTCAACAATCTGACGTATGAAACGCACGCAGACATCGGGTTCAGTGATCAGGATCATATGGCCTCGGTTCTCCATCTCTTCATATGTCAGACCAAACTTTGTCATTGCTGCGCCATGTGTTTTGGCGGACAGGATCGGGTCTTCTGAGCCATACAGGATACCTCCGGGCACATGCAGTTCGTCATAGCGAGAGGTTAGATTACCCATGCTGGTCTCGGCCCCGATCACATCCTGCGAAGCGGTAATGAAGGCCGAGGGGCGAAGGCCCAGGGCTCCGCCTGCCCGGTCCAGAAAGTCCGCCGGAGCAGGTTCAGGCGCGAAAACGTCTTTTAGAACAAGGGGTGCTGTTTTGCGCGCCATCGGGACAGCAATGGTATTTCCGATAAAGTTGCGCAACCACTCGGTGCGGATTTCAAGCGGTTTGAAGACAGCAGGCGGGGTGGGCATTTCCTGCGTCAGCGGAGCCAAGAGCGCGAGCGCGGTCGTGCTATCCGGATAATCCAGCGCCATCGCCAAAGACACGGCGCCACCCAAAGAATGACCGACCAATACGGCTTGGCCGACATTCTTCGCCTCCAGAAACTCGTGGATCATACGTCCCTGCTCGGGCAGCGAGGCAAGCGCAGCATTATCGCGAGTGGAATAGCCACAACCCGGACGGTCCACCGCAAGAACATGATAATCCTGTGCAAGCTCATCCATCAGCGCATAAGTGTAATGCTGTAGTTGGCCTGAAAGACCATGGATCATGACAATGGTCTGGTTGGCCGGATCGCCCTTTTCGACATAGTGGATGCTGCCACCATGCACAGGTATGCACTGACCCAATTGTGGTACCAACTGGGTGCCTTGCTTGGTCAGATGGCGGGTCCAAAGGTGCATGCCGAACAGGAAACCCGCCAGTAGCAGGACTATCGTTAGCAGGATCGACATCAGGGATCTCCGGTTGCTTTGACAAGGGGATGGTATTGCTCGAGCCCTGATTGCGCCAATCGTTTTCTGAATTCGGAAACTGTGCCTGGCCACAATGTCCTGTTGCGCCCGTTGGCGTCCTGATACCACGAGGTACAGCCGCCGGATTGCCAGACGCTTTCAAGGTGACGATCCTGCATCTCTTGCGTGAATGCTGCCTGCCTATCTGCGTTCGGAGTAATGGCGCTCAGGCCGTTCTCCTGCATCTCGGTTAGTACACGGCCGATATGGGCAACCTGTGCCTCGATCATGAGCACCACTGAATTATGCCCCAGCCCTGTATGCGGGCCCAAAAGGATGAAGAAATTTGGAAATCCGGCGACCGCAGTACCAAGATTCGCCTGCATCCCATCGGACCATGCCTGTTTCAGTGTCAGGCCATCAGCACCGGTGATATCGAGATTGTCGACCACATCAGTCACATGAAATCCGGTGCCCCAGATTAGAACATCGGCTTCAAACTCATCTCCGTTGCCTGCTGTAAGTCGGTTCCCTGCGATTGAGGAAACGGCATGTGGCACCACATCGACGTTGTCACGCGCCATCGTCGGGTACCAATCGTTTGAACTGAGGATACGTTTGCATCCGATTTTGTAATCGGGTGTCAGCGCCGCTTTTAGCTTTGGATCACTGATCGCATCATCCAAAGCCTGTCGCCACATTTTCATGGCGAAATCGACAGCCCGGGGCTCACCCCGGAATACGCGGTGGCGAAACTCGAACAGCATATAGATCAGTTGCCGCCGGATGCGCGGCAGCAGCGGCAGGCGCTGATACAAGCGGCGCACCCATGGCGCAATCGGGCCGTCCGGGCGCGGCAGAACGTATGGGGCACTGCGCTGAAAAATCGTAACGCGCGCCGCAGTTTTAGCGATCTCAGGGACGAATTGAACCGCTGAGGCTCCGGTTCCAATAACAGAGACCCTTTTACCGGTCAGGGAAACGTCATGGTTCCATTCTGCCGAATGAAAACTGGAGCCGGGAAAGCTACTGGCGCCAGATATCTTAGGGATGTGCGGGACATGCAGCGCCCCGATGGCCGACACAAGAAATCGTGCTGACCAACCGTGGCCATCCTCGCTCTCGACCTGCCACCTGTCACCCTCCCAATGCGCGGATTTGAGTTTCTGGTGAAAGCGGCAAAGCGCATACAACCCTTCTTGTCGTGCGATGCGCTGCAGATAGGATTGAATCTCAGCCCCACCTGCATAAGCGCGGCTCCAGTGCGGGTTAGGATGGGTTGCCATTGAATAGAGATGCGAAGGAACATCACAGGCCACACCGGGATAGGTATTTTCGCGCCACGTCCCGCCAATATCGCCTGCCTTTTCCAGAATCGTAATGTCCGAAAGGCCACGCTTGCGCGCCTCAAGCGCCATGGTCAGGCCAGAGAACCCGGCTCCTACGATCAGCATATCGGTATACGTTGCCATCGCAGCCTCCCACTAGCGCGATGAATGGATCATATGGGGTATCCGTGCGGTTTGAACAGATTGCCCCGTGGTCAACCGCTTCCGCTTAGCACGTCGGCTGCAGGGCGTGGCAGCAGATCAAGCAATTCGAACACACGATCACGGCACGCAGGGCCAGCCCAATCCTCCGGATAGAAGGCCGGGGGCAAATCCGGCTGCCGCAGCACAACACGTCGCCAGCGATGCACGAGCAGAGTTCGCAAAGTCGCGCTCTGCAGGGGTGTTGGCGTCCACTTTTCAGGGCGTGACTTGGCAGCGCGTTCTACTGCGTCCAATAGTGCCTGACAAGAGCTGCGCAATTCGGGCGGGCACAACCGATCTTGCAGCCATTTCGGCGCTGAGTGCGGAGAAATATCCAACGCCAGCAACCCGTCAGGCTCAACCGGAACAGGCCCCGCTCCCATGGCAACGTTGCGCCCAATGGGGATGTAATCATCGCTGAGCATCACATCCTCAAGCACCTGCGTGCCCGACCCGTCTTCTGCGATCAGAAGATGCCATTGCTCAACGGGTGTCGGACCACGCGCATAAATGCGCGGCGTGACGGCGGCTGATTGCGTCCTACCAAATTCAGAGAGGACATGGCGCGAGACACGGCCAATCCGGTCGCTCTCGATCCAGCCATCTTTGCGCAGTCGGTGCAACGCGACCCGGATCGCTTCGGGTTTGATGCCCATTGGCTCGATGATCCGAGTCAGCACGCCGCCCGAGATCTGCGCACCGGGCTCTTGCGCCATGTCACCAAACAGCGAGACGATGATCGACCACACCCGCTGGTCTTGCGGGTCCGTTAGTTCGGCAACAGCCGTTTCGAACCACGAGCTTTGTTTGGTCATGGGACCAGTTTAACCCACTAAGCCCAATAGTAAAAACAGGTAATCAGTACGCGTTCATGGTCAGAAGTTCGTACTCTGCGACCGGCTCATCATCCTGATTGGTCAAAGAGACATGCCAGCGAACTTCGCCATATTCGTCGTTGCGTGGGGTCTTCTGTTTAACCGTCAAACGCACCTTGATGCTATCACCCGCGACGACCGGCTTCATGAAACGCAGGCCGTCCAGCCCCGTATTGGCCAGCACGGGCCCCTCATTTGGTTCGACGAACAGCCCCGCTGCGAAGCTGAGCAACAGATAGCCATGCGCGACCCGACCGGGGAAGAAAGGATTCCGCGCCGCCGCGTTCTCGTCCATATGGGCGTAGAACGTGTCTCCGGTGAAATTCGCAAAATGTTCAATGTCGTCCAGCGCGATGGTTCGCGAGGCAGTGTGAAGCGTTTCACCGATCTGCAACTCACCGAATCTACGGGTAAAGGGGTGCGCTGGCCCTTGGATTTCGGGCGCTCCGGGCACCCACCTGGTACCCATGCTACTGAGCATTCGAGGCGAGCCCTGAATGGCCGTACGCTGCATATAGTGTTTCACACCACGTACGCCGCCCATTTCCTCACCACCGCCCGCGCGTCCCGGCCCGCCATGCACCATGTGCGGCAATGGTGAGCCATGGCCTGTCGATTCCGCCATCGAGTCACGATCATTGACATATATCCGCCCGTTATAGGCGGCAGCCCCCATCACGACGTCGCGCGCGACGCTGGTGTCATGCGTGATCAAAGACGTGACCAGAGACCCCTGCCCCCGATTGGCCAGCGCGATTGCATGATCCAGATCGCGATACCCCATAAGGGTCGAGACCGGACCAAACGCCTCGGTATCGTGCACGCGCAGCGCTTTGTCGGGGTCAGCGCAGTGAAACAGCATCGGAGGAACGAAGGCGCCAGTTTCGGGGCCGTTCAGGTCGAACGCGTCGGGGTTTCCGTATACCCGTTCTGCCTCTTGCCCGATCAAAGCGGCCTTTTCCAGCACGTCTGCCTTCTGCCCGTTGGACACAAGCGCACCCATGCGTGTGGTCTCGGCCCGCGGATCGCCGATGGTGATCTTCGCCAACCGTTCCGAGAGCGCGGAAATCACTGCGTCGACCTGACTATCGGGCGCGATGATGCGCCGGATGGCGGTGCATTTCTGGCCCGCCTTGGCGGTCATCTCGCGGGTGACTTCCTTGACGAACAAATCGAATTCGGGCGCACCTGACACCGCATCGGGGCCCAGGATCGAGGCGTTCAGACTGTCTTGTTCTGCCACGAACCGGACCGAGTTTTGCAAGATCGCAGGTGTCTGTCGCAGTTTAAGCGCTGTGCTGGCAGAGCCGGTAAAGCTGACCACATCCTGACAGCCCAGGTGGTCCAGCAAATCGCCCAAACCACCGGAAACAAGCTGCAGTGCACCAGCGGGCAATATGCCGCTGTTGAGCATGATCCGAACGGCTAGTTCGGTGACATAACAACTATTGGTGGCCGGTTTCACGATGGCGGGGACGCCCGCCAACAGAGTCGGGGCCAGCTTTTCCAACATCCCCCAGACCGGGAAGTTAAAGGCGTTAATATGAACCGCAACGCCTTGCAGAGGCGTGCAGATATGTTGCCCTAAAAACGTTCCATTACGCGAAAGTTGCTCGACATCGCCATCGAGATAAACCTGCGCATCCGGCATCTCGCGCCTACCTTTTGAGGCAAAGACGAAAATCGTGCCGATACCCCCATCGATATCGATCAGGTGGTCTTTCTGCGTCGCCCCGGTCTCAAAACTCAGGTCATACAGCGCCTGTTTATGTGCCGAAAGCTCTTGCGCCAGCGCCTTGAGCATCCGAGCGCGGTCATGAAACGTCAGCTTCCGCAGAGCGGGTCCGCCAGTGTTGCGCGCATAGTCAAGCATTGCCAGCACATCGAGTGCCGCGTTTCCGGCAGTGGCGAACGGCGCGCCGGTGATGGCGGATGCGATGGTGCGTGCGCCTTCTCCGGGCGCAACCCAAGTGCCAGCGGCAAAGCTGGAAATCTGATGCAGGGACATGGTGTTCTCCTGTTTGAAAGGCGGGGCTTAGTGCCCCAATGCGCCCATTTGCTGGGGCAGATAAAGAACCACGATGGGGACCAGCACGATCAGCGCCAGGCGAAAGATGTCGGCAACCCAGAAGGGGGTAACGCCACGGAAAATCGTGCCCGTCGATACGTCACCCACCACGCCTTTCAGAATAAAGACGTTTAGGCCAACGGGCGGGGTAATCAGCGAGATTTCGGTGACAACGACCACGACGATGCCGAACCAGATCGGATCATAACCCAGCGACGTGACCAGCGGAAAGAAGATCGGGACAGTCAACAACAGCATCGAAAGGGATTCGAAGACGCAGCCCAGAATGATGTAGATACCAAGGATCATCAGGATCACGACAAACGGCGCGACATCATAGGCTGTGACCATCGCAATCAGGGCCTCGGGCAAACCAGCCAAATTGATGAAATTCGAGAATATCTGAGCTCCGATCAGCACCGCAAACAGGGCCGAAGCGGTAAAGCAGGTTTCTTTCAGGACTTCGAAAGTTGAGCCTACGGTCAACCCTCCGCGAAAGAGCGCAATCAGGAATGCCCCGGCGGCGCCCATTCCAGCGGCCTCGGTGGGTGAGAATGTCAGGTTGAGAGGCTCAAAGTCGAAGGCTCCGTATAGCCCGCCGATAACAAGGAAAAACAGCAGCAGCACGGCCCAAACCGACCCCAGCGCGCGGATACGTTCCGACCAGGTGGCGCGTTCCCCTGCAGGCCCAGCCTTGGGGTTGCGCCAGACGGTCCAGCGCACGGCGAAGAGGTAGAACAGGATACCCAGGATGCCGGGGATGATCCCAGCCATGAACAGCTTGCCGATCGAGGTCTCGGTCAGCAGCCCGTAAATGACCAGAATGACCGATGGCGGGATCAAAATGCCCAGTGTTCCGCCCGCTGCAATCGAGGCCGTCGAGAGTTCATCGGAATAGCCGTAGCGCCGCATCTGCGGCATCGCGACCTTTGACATCGTCGCGGCGGTGGCCAGCGACGATCCGCAGATGGCCGAAAATCCACCGCAAGCCGCAACCGTCGCCATGGCGATGCCTCCGCGCATGTGGCCCAAGTAAGCGTTGGACACTGCATAAAGCTCGCGCGCCATGCCGCCCTTGTTCACGAACAGGCCCATCAAGATGAAAAGTGGAACAACAGATAGACCATAATCCTGAGCAGTATCAGTAATCTGGCGGCCCACCATAGACATGGCAGCCTTCAACCCGCGTTCAGCAAAGATCGAGCCGCCACGTTCGTAGGCGAAGCCCAATGTGCCGACCAGTCCCATGGCAAAGACGATGGGCAGGCGCACCAGCACCAGGATCAATACAATCGCAAATCCGATCAGCGCTGCGGTCATTGCATAGGCTCCGACAGAGTATTGGGGGCGAAGGCCTTTAACAGCCCGGTGGCGATCATCACCAATGCAGTGATGGCGACCGATAGCGTGATGAACCAGCCAATCAAGTAAGTGGGGATTGAGAGATACTCGGTCACGTCCCCATAGTCCCGTGCCCGCTCGGACAGAACCCAGACGCGCTGAACCGGCCAGAACAGCATGATGCCGCTGACGACGTAAATCACTACATCGCGCGCACGTGACAAGTGAAGTCGGTTGAAGAACCCATCCGTAAGGTCAACTGCAATGTGTCCGTTAGTGGTGGAGATAATCGGCAGAACCGAGAACACCAGAATGGCCATCAGAATGCGCGTCAGCTCAGTGGCGGCCTCGATCGGCGCATTGAAGACCGAGCGCAGGATGACGTCGCAAAATGTCATTACCATCAGGATGAACAGGGCAATGCAGGCCACAATCACGGGAAGGGCGCTGGCGCGGCGCACAAACTGGATTATCGGGGTCATGGGAAACTCACGAAAGGTAAATCAGGGCGGCGCAATTGGCCGCCCTGCAGTCGGATTAGTTCGAGGACATTTCCGATTTGATCATGTCATAAGCCGCCTGAGCGTCAACGCCCGCCGCATCAACCTCGGCAATAACCTTGCCACGAATATCTTCGGCGATAGCTGAAAATTTCTCCAGATCGGCATCGGTGGCGGCGTTGATGGCATTGCCTTCCGCCGCTTCGGTTGCCTCACGTCCGGTGGCATCGATCTCATCCCAAATCTTGCCGATTTCACGGCTAAGCGGTTCACCAAAGACGTTTTCTTCCAGCGCGGCCTGCAACTCTGGCGGCAGATCGGCAAACGTATCTTCGTTCATGATGAAGGCAAAAGACCCACGATAGAGGCCCCCGGGCATCTCATAAACGTTCTGTGCAACTTCGGTCAGCTTGAAACCCTTGCGCGATTCTAGCGGCATGACGACACCGTCAGCGGCTTTTGATGCCAGTGTTTCGTAGACCTTCGGCGCGGGCACCTGAATGCCGGTCGCGCCCAGCGCCGCGCCAACGTCACCGCCAACGCCGCCCGGGATGCGGACTTTCAGACCAGCAACCTCGTCCAGAGATGTGACCGGAGCACTAGAATGCAACTGCGCCGGGCCATGCGTGTGCAGGGCGATCACTTTGACGCCACGATGCTCATCCGCCGCCTTCAGATGCGCGTCGTACGCGCGCCAATAAGCAACCGAGGCTTCCTCGGCCGATCCTTCATAACCGGGCAGTTCGATCAGCTTGGTGGTGACAAAACGTCCTGGCTGGTATCCGTGGAAAATGATCGAAGCATCGGCAGCGCCATCCATGATCAGGTCCATCTGTGCGGGAGGCGGGGCGATGCCCAGCTTTAGCTCTGCCGTGACCTGCCCATCAGTCGCCTCTTCTACCATCTCGACGAATTTGGGCCACATCTTTGCGTTGATGCCGTGGGTGGGCGGTGCCCAGCTGGAAATCGTCAGTGTGTAGTCTGCGGCAAAGGCAATAGTGCCGGACACTGCCAAGGTTGCAGAAGCCAACAGTGTTGTGAGCTTGGTGAATTTCATGACCGGGTCTCCTCCTCAAAACGCAAGTCGTTAGTTTGGTATTGGTTCGTTTTGTAACTATCAACGGGACTTAACAAGCGTCGCCGCCCTGCTGATTCACAAAAGCTTGGATAATTTATTGACCAACCGTTCGGTTTATGCAAGAAGTTTGTTGCAACTTATGAAAAGCGAACCGGGCATGTCCAACACGATTATTTCGCAAAATATGGGTCAATGGGTTGAAATTACACTCAATCGTCCAGATCGCCTGAATAGTTTCACGGACGAAATGCACTATGCCCTGCGCGCTGCACTTGAGGCGGCGCGTGACGAAGGCGCCCGCGCTGTGCTTCTGACTGGGGCCGGGCGCGGTTTCTGTGCAGGGCAAGATTTGGGGGATCGAAACCCTGCCACGATGGAAGGGCCGCCGGATTTGGGGAACACCGTCCGCACGTTTTATGCGCCCTTGGTCCGCCTGATCCGGTCGCTGGACTTTCCTGTGGTTTGTGCCGTCAATGGTGTCGCAGCCGGGGCCGGGGCGAATCTCGCTTTGGCTTGTGATGTGGTGCTAGCGGCCGAGTCGGCCAAGTTCATCCAGTCGTTCTCCAAGGTTGGCCTGATACCCGATACCGGCGGGAGTTGGCACCTGCCACGCCTGCTGGGTGAAGCGCGGGCCAAAGGGCTGGCCCTGACCGGGCAACCATTACCCGCGCAACAGGCAGCGGAGTGGGGGTTGATCTGGAAAGCTATCCCTGACGTCGATCTGATGACCGAGGCGCGCGCACTGACTGAACAATTCGCCAATGGCCCGACGCTTGGGTTGGGTCTGACAAAACAGACGATCCAGGCAGCGGCAACCACCACTTTGACCGAACAGCTCGAGATTGAGGCCGACGCCATGAAAACCTGCGGTGAAAGCGCAGATTATGCCGAAGGCGTCACCGCGTTCTTAGAGAAACGCGCGCCGGTGTTTCAGGGAGAATAAGATGACACCGAAGGAGCGCGCCCAAAAAGCCGCCGCTGCCATGTGGGGACGTGACAATGCCTCGCAATGGGCCGGAATGGAACTGGTTTCGGTTAATGAAGGCGCGGCGACATTGGCGCTGCAGGTGGTCGATCATCACTGCAATGGGCATGGAATTTGCCATGGCGGCGTGACCTTCATGCTGGCTGACAGCGCATTTGCCTTTGCATGCAACAGCCGCAATCAATCCACTGTGGCACAGCACAATGTGATCAGCTTCATCGCGCCGGCGCGGTCCGGCGATCTGCTGACGGCCCGCGCAACGGAACAAAGCCTGACCGGGCGCAGTGGCATCTATGATGTAACCGTAACCAACCAAACCGGCCAAAAGATCGCAGAGTTTCGGGGCTTTTCCCGCGCGGTCAAAGGCCCGGTGTTTGATGAGACCTGAGATGAGGGGGATGACATGAAGGATCTTACTCCGAACAAGGCAGATCTTGATCCGATCGAGATCGCCTCGATTGATGAAATTCGCAGCTTGCAGCTGGACCGGCTCAAATGGTCGCTGCGACATGCTTATGACAACGTGCCAATGTACCGGCAGCGGTTTGATGAGGCCGGGGTGCATCCGGATGATCTGCAATCACTCGGCGATCTGGCCCGATTTCCGTTTACTTACAAAAACGACCTGCGGGAAAACTATCCCTTTGGCCTGTTTGCCGTCCCGCGCGAACAGATCATCCGCGTCCATGCCTCGTCGGGGACGACCGGCAAACCCACTGTTGTGGGCTATACGCAGGGCGATATCGACAAATGGGCCGATCTGGTTGCGCGATCCCTGCGTGCCAGCGGATTACGCCGGGGTAATATGGTGCACAATGCCTATGGCTATGGACTATTTACCGGCGGATTGGGCGCGCACTACGGGATTGAACGCCTGGGGGCCACGGTCGTACCAATGAGTGGCGGGCAGACGGCTAAGCAGGTCGATTTGATCACCGATTTCAAACCGGATGGGATCATGGTCACTCCGTCCTATATGCTGAACATTCTTGAGCAATACCATAAAGCTGGCCTTGATCCGCGCGACTGCTCTCTAGCCGTTGGCGTTTTTGGCGCCGAACCATGGACGGATTCGATGCGGGCCGAGGTTGAACAGGCCTTCGACATGCACGCCGTCGACATCTATGGCCTGTCCGAGATCATGGGGCCGGGCGTTGCCAACGAATGTGTAGAAACAAAAGACGGGCCAGTGATCTGGGAGGACCATTTTTATCCCGAAATTATCGACCCCGTGACCGGCGAAGTCATGCCCGATGGCGAGATGGGCGAACTGGTCTTTACAACATTGACCAAAGAAGGTCTGCCAATGATCCGCTATCGCACCCGCGATTTGACCCGGCTCTTGCCTGGCACCGCACGGTCGATGCGACGGATGGAGAAGATTACCGGGCGTTCGGATGACATGATCATCCTGCGTGGCGTAAACGTCTTTCCCAGCCAAATCGAGGAGCAGGTTCTGGCCACCGGAGGCCTTGCGCCCTACTACCAAATCGAACTCTACAAAGCTGGGCGGATGGACGCGATGCGGGTTCATGTTGAGGCAACACCTGACGCTGCAGATGAGCTAAGCAAAACCGCTGCTGCCCGGATGCTGTCACGCCGGATCAAAGAGGTGGTTGGCATCTCGACCGAGATCGATATAGGCGAGCCGGGCGAGGTTGAACGCTCGCAAGGCAAGGCCCGGCGCGTAATCGACAACAGGGACAGTTAAGCGAAAGACGGAGGGCCAGCAATTGGCGCGCACAATAGCAAAAGACCATGATCACAAACGGGCGCATATCCTGAAATCTGCTGCTCGCGTCTTTGCGCAGGAAGGGTTTGATCGCGCGTCAATGTCTCAATTGGCGCGCGAATGCGGGATATCCAAAGCCAATATCTATCATTACTACGATAGCAAAGACGCCATTCTGTTCGATATGCTCGACAGCTATCTGCTGCAACTTCGTGATCAGATTTGCGGACTTGACCTTGCAGGGTTGGAGCCTGCGGAACGTCTGAAATGCGTGGTGCGGGAAATCCTTCTGGCCTATCAGGGCGTGGATGATGAGCATCGGGTGCAAACCAGCGGCATGTCGGCCCTGCCCGAAGATCAGCAGAAGCTGTTACGCGGCTATCAGCGCGATCTGGTTGTGTTCGTCAGTGATATCATTGCCAGCGTCTCGCCCAAGACCTTCAAGAATGACGCCGCCAAGCTTCGCGCGACCACAATGTCCGTCTTCGGAATGCTGAATTGGTTCTACATGTGGAACGCAGGTGCGGATGCCGACGCGCGCAGCGATTATGCAGCGCTGGTGAGCGATCTGACATTGTCAGGTGTTAACGGTCTCTGAAACACAAACCGCACAGAGTTGATTTGGCTTACTGGCGCGGATGCGCTTGAATGTGGGCAGAGGTCACTCATGCAAAGCCCTGGTCGTTTTGATAAATTCTATTTCGCCAAAGTTGGCCTGGGCGAGGCCTGTGGCTGCGCCGAACGAGTGATTGATGTGTTCGAGTTCAATCGGAAGGGTGGCGCACAAGCCCAACGGGCAACAAAGCAGGATCGCCACAAACATCGGTCCCTTCGCGGATGGGCTGTGAAATATGGGCTGCTCAGCCGTAAACACCAGTCATGAGACTTAGGGCGTCTTAAGCCCTAACACAGTCACCTGTTCTGTCGCCTTGATCACCCACTGATCTTTCATCTCTGCCCCGGTCAGGTGCCGCAGGCCAAGCTTACGCAAAACTTCAATCTTCTCCACGCCCCCTGCCCCAAAACTGGCCGCCACACGAGGCCACCAATAGTTAATCGAGGTCTGCATCTCGGCAGACTTGCCTCGGTCGATCAGCTTGCGCGCACCTTCAAGCGCCAGCTCTCCGTGGCGTCCCTCAATCGGAGTAATTTCACGGAAGGCTTCGGCCAGAGGCTGATAGGATATCTGTGAGAACTGAGCGAGTTGCACATCAACCGCCTGACTCATCAGCAAGTTCATCACCACGGCATCCTCCCACCCATTAATCGGATAGTTGAACACCGCAAGGCGCATGTCATGCTCAGAGCGGGACGCGCCGATATCTGCATCCCGATCCAAACGGGTCGTCCAAGGGTGGTGGTTTGCATATTGGTCGATATTGGCCCCAAACTCGCCCATGATTTTCAAAACACGATCCGCATTGTCGGTCTTTTCAAGCACAATTTTTGCCGCCGCGATCCGTTCCTTGATGCCAGGGCCCTGATTGATGATATCGGCAAACCCTGCAGCCCCTGCGAGTTCACTATCCACAAAGGTTGCCATCAGCTTCATAAGCTCCGCGCGATAGCGCGGCGGAACATTGGTCGGGTTGCTCAGAACGCCACCTGCGGCCAGATAGCTCTCGATTGTCATGTCTTCAGCCATCATATCCTCCGTCTACTGATCGTAATCCACGACCACGGTGTCGGTTAACGGATAGGCCTGACAGCTCAGGACATAGCCTTTCTCGACCTCGTAATCTTCCAATGCATGATTGGCGAGCATTTCAACCTCGCCTTCAAGCACACGGCAGCGGCAGGTCGAGCAGACCCCGGCCTTACAGGCGTAGGGCGCATCCATCGCATTCTCCAAGGCAGCATCAAGAATCGACTGATCCTTGGGCATTGTGACCGTCTGGGTCGCCCCGTCCATGGCAATAGACGCTTTTGTCTGGTTGGCCTGAGACGCCGTATCTGCACCGCTGACCTTGCGCGTGACGCGACCGGGTTGGGCGCTCGCGAAGAGTTCGAATTTGATTTGACCGTCATTCAGCCCATGCGCGCGCAGTGCGGCAGCGATACCCAACATCATCGGCTCGGGCCCGCAGATAAAAGCTGTATCGACGTTCTTGATATCGATCCAATAAGCAAACAGTTCAGCGCATTTCTCTTGCGTGACCAGCCCGGTAAAAAGTTCGATCTCCTGCGCATCCGATTCCAGAATGTGGATCACGTTCAGACGCCCCATATAGAGGTTTTTGAGATCCTCCAGCTCTTCGCGGAACATGATCGTGTTCACGCCTTTATTGGCATAAACCAGTGTGAACCGGGAATGTGGTTCCTGCGCCAAGGTGGTTTTCAGGATCGACAGAACCGGAGTGATGCCGGACCCACCGGCAAAACCCAGATACTGCTTTTCGGCAGACGGATCGATTGCAGTGTGAAAGCTGCCCATCGGGGGCATCGCTTGCACTGTATCGCCCACCTGCAGATCGGAATTGGCCCAAGTCGAGAATGCTCCGCCATCCACGCGCTTGATCCCAACTTGCAATACTCCGTCATCTTTGCCCGCGCAGATCGAATAAGACCGGCGCAGTTCTTCCCCATCGAAATTGCGGCGGAAGGTCAGATACTGGCCTTGGGTAAAGTCGAACTCATCACCTGAGCCGTTGACCGGCTTCAATGTCACCACCACCGCATCGCGGATGGTTTTGTGAATGTCGGTGACCTCGAGGTCATGAAAACGTGCCATCCGGTGATCCTCCCTCAGATGCACTTGAAATAGTCAAAAGGTTCCAAACAGTCGGTGCAGCGCCAATGGGCCTTGCACGGGGTTGAGCCGAACTGGCTGACCTTCTCAACCGCCTTGCTGCCGCAACGTGGGCAGCGTTCGGGGCCGCCTGCAGGTTGCGGCGGAGCGATGCCGTATTCCTCAAGCTTGGCGCGTCCCTTGTCACTGAGCCAATCAGTAGTCCAGGCCGGGGCGATGCTGGTCTCGATCCGCAAATCGTTGATCCCGCGATCACGCAGCGCAGTTTCGATATCCATGCTGATGACAGATGTTGCCGGGCAGCCGGAATAGGTCGGCGTGACCGTTACCTTAAGCGTGTCATCATCCCACTGCACATCGCGCACGATGCCCAGATCAACGACCGAGATCACCGGGATCTCGGGGTCAGGAACGGTGTCCAGCCATGTCCAGATCTGATCTACACTTGCATGCATCGTCTCGTTTGCCTTGTTTGTCGTATCGAGCGCCACCAGAGAGCGGAATTTTGATAAAATTCCGGATTGATTTCTTCAAAAGAAATCAATCAGTTGTCACCACTTTGCGCCAGGATAGGCGCGTTGCAGCCACTGCATCTGTGTCAGGAGATGACCCAAATGCTCAGTATGCATCCGCCCATCGCGCCCGCCTTTGTGGCCAAAGCGGCTTGCGGGAATGGACAACGTGGCCTCGGTCAGCACCCGCTCGACTAAAGCGTCATATTCTTCACGCAAGTCAGCCGGGCTCGGGGCGATCCCCGCAGCTACCATCTGGGCGTCCACCTCATCACTAGCGAACATCTCACCTACATAGGGCCACAGATAATCCAGAGCCTCTTGCATCCGTGCATGGCTTTCCTCGGTTCCATCGCCAAGCCCCACCACCGTGTCGCCGGAACGTTCAAGATGATAAGTGACTTCTTTGCTTGCCTTGGCGGCGATCGCTGCGACTCGTTCGTCAGATGATTTTATCAGACGCCCCAGCATGATCGAGTGCCACGCGTCGAACAGGAATTGACGCATCAGGGTACGGCCAAAGTCGCCGTTCGGCACCTCAACCAGCAATACATTACGGAAATCCCACGCGTCGCGGAGAAAAGCCAACTCATCGGCACTTTTGCCATCGCCGATCTCTCCGGCAAGGCCCAGCCACATCTGGGTCTGACCGATCAGATCCAACGCTGTATTGGCCAAAGCGATATCTTCTTCCAGCACAGGCGCATGACCACACCATTCGCTGACGCGATGCCCGAGGATCAGGGTGTTATCCCCCATCCGCAGCAGAAACTGCAGGAATGCTTCGTCCCGGGTCATCACATCGCCCCCACTTCATCAGGAATGTCGAAGAAAGTCGGGTGGCGATACACCTTGCTTTCGCTGGGTTCGTAAAGCGGGCCCTTGTCGCTGGGAGATGAGGCCGTGATGTTATTGGCCTCAACCACCCAAATCGACACGCCTTCGTTGCGGCGGGTATAAACGTCACGCGCATTCTTGATCGCCATTTCAGCATCTGGTGCGTGCAGCGAGCCAACGTGACGGTGGCTCATCCCATGCTGTCCGCGGATAAAGATTTCCCACAGGGGCCATTCGTTGTTCATAGTGTGTCCTCCTCGGGTCTATTCTGCCGCCAAGTTGCGTTTGCTTTTCTTCCGGGCGTGGGCCAACAGACCGTCGCGCACCCATTTGCCATCGTCCCAAGCCTTGTTCCGGGCAACCAGCCGGTCGACATTGCAAGGGCCATTGCCCTTGATCACATCAAAGAACTCGGACCAGTCAGGTTCCGAGAAATCGTAGTGCCCGCGTTCCTCGTTCCATTTCAGATCAGGGTCGGGAATGGTCAGCCCCAGAAATTCAGCCTGCGGCACCGTCTGATCGACGAATTTCTGGCGCAGCTCGTCATTGGTGTTGATCTTGATCTTCCACGCCATCGATTGCGCCGAGTGCACTGATTCTTTGTCCGACGGGCCGAACATCATGAGCGACGGAAACCAAAAGCGGTTTAGTGCATCCTGTGCCATCTTGCGCTGTTCTGGCGTGCCTTCTGCCATCTTGCGGATCGCATCGTAACCCTGTCGCTGGTGAAAGCTTTCTTCCTTACAGATACGAATCATCGCGCGCGAATAGGGCCCGAAGGACGTCCGCTGCAGTGGAACCTGATTCATGATCGCGGCCCCATCAACGAGCCATCCAACCGCGCCGATATCGGCCCAGTTGAGTGTAGGATAGTTAAAGATCGACGAGTATTTCATACGCCCGTCCAGCAGCATCTCGGTAATCTCATCCCGGCTCACGCCCAGAGTTTCGGCCGCACAATAGAGATACAGCCCATGCCCGGCTTCGTCCTGAACTTTGGCCAGCAGGATCGCCTTACGCTCCAGCGTGGGAGCTCGGGCGATCCAGTTGCCTTCGGGTAGCTGACCGACGATTTCGGAATGCGCGTGCTGGCCAATCTGACGGATCAGGGTCGCGCGATAGTCGTCGGGCATCCAGTCCTTCGGTTCGATCTTGATATCCGCATCGATCTTGTCCTGAAACGCGCGCTCCTGCTCGGACATCTCTTCGCGGTATTTCACGCCAGTTCCGGCGGTTTTGATCATCTGAGCGTACATGTCAGGTCTCCTCCCCTACACACGTTCGAGAATAAGTGCAGCGCCCTGCCCCACACCAACGCACATTGTGCAAAGCGCATAACGCCCGCCGGTGCGGCGCAGGTGATAAGCGGCGGTCATGACCAGCCGTGCTCCGCTCATCCCAAGTGGATGGCCGATCGCGATCGCGCCGCCGTTCGGGTTCACATGTGGCGCATCATCCTCCACGCCCAACGCGCGCAGCGTCGCCAACCCTTGTGAAGCAAACGCCTCATTCAATTCTATCACATCCATCTGATCGATGCTGAGGCCGGCACGGGCCAGGACCTTCTGGCTTGCCGGAACCGGGCCAATTCCCATCACACGAGGTTCGACCCCGGCAACCGACATGCCAACCACACGGGCAATCGGTTTCAGATCGTTCTTGGAGGCAGCGGCCTCGTTGGCCATCAGGATCGCTGCCGCGCCGTCGTTTACACCAGAGGCATTCCCGGCGGTCACAGTCTTGTCCGGCCCATTGATGCCCGTGAGCCCCGACAGTTTCTCAGCCGTGATTCCCGGGCGCGGATGTTCATCCGTGTCAACCACCACCGGATCACCTTTGCGCTGCGGGATTGTGACCGGGGTGATCTCCTCCTGAAACACCCCGGTCTGGTGCGCCGCGGCCCAGCGGGCCTGGCTGCGTTCGGCAAATGCGTCCTGATCAGAGCGGCTGATACCGTAAGCTTCCGCCACGTTATCTGCTGTTTCTGGCATCGAGTCGATACCAAAATTTTGCCGCATTTTCGGGTTCACAAATCGCCAGCCAATCGTGGTGTCGTAAACTGCGTTGGCACGCGAGAAGGCAGAAGCCGCCTTGGGCATAACAAAAGGCGCCCGCGACATGCTTTCGACACCTCCCGCGATAGCCATATCATAGTCACCAGCCTTTATGGCACGCGCCGCCATTCCAACTGCATCCATACCCGAGGCGCAGAGGCGGTTGACCGTTGTTCCCGGCACATCCACCGGCAAACCGGCCAGCAATGCCGCCATTCGCGCCACGTTACGGTTGCTCTCACCTGCCTGATTGGCGTCGCCATAGATGACATCATCCACGCTTGACCAATCCACCTGCGGGTTACGCGCCAGAAGCGCTGCAATGGGCATTGCAGCCAGATCATCCGTACGCACCTGGCTGAGGCTTCCGCCATATCGTCCGATTGGGGTGCGCTGGGCGTCGCAAATATAGGCGTCCATAGGGCGAGAGCTCCGAATTTGATGCCACATCATTAAGTGACCGATAGGTCGGTTAATACGTGCACATTCGATTCGCGGCAAGTTAAATGTTACTCGTTTTCCATTTTCTCATGATATTGGTAACATATTTGACCGAAGCCGATTATGCGCTTACGACCCGCTGGCGTGGTGAACCCCTAAAGGTGAGACGCAAACTCATACTTTGGATGGCAGCCAATCACTGCCAATATCGGCGTAAGCCAATCCAAAGCTCGAGGTATTAGCACTGAGTTCACAAAGGCTTCACCAGTCCTTTGAACTACACCCGCTATCAGGTATGACAGAGCCATTGTCTGCGATATTCTGCGGGCAATCGAGGTTCGCACAAGCAAATGGGTGCTCTTCAATGAAATCTTTCCGTGTCCTACTTGCGTGTTTCTCATGCTTGTTGCCAATAAACGCGATTGCCCAATCTGCTGAGGACCCTGCCCCTGTAGTTTCGCTGGAACTCAACGCAGCTGATGACGTTGATGGGGCTTGCAGGCTAACTTTTTTGGTAGAAAACCGGTCTGGAACGCCCATCGGCGAAGCCGTTTTTGAAACGGTGATATTCGACTCGAGTGGTGGCGTCGTATCTCTGACGCTATTTAATTTCCGCGACTTGCCTTTGGATCGCCCACGTGTTCGTCGGTTTGGCCTTTCCGGGATGTCTTGTGCGTCGGTCAGTCGGGTTCTGATCAATGGCGCAAATTCGTGCGTTGTAAACGGTGCGCAAAGCGATATCTGCCAATCATCACTATCGCTTAGCAGCCGGCTGGAAATGGAATTGCTTGGATGAATGTACTGACTTCTCTTCGCGACATTCTGGCCCTTGGCGGGCCGGTGGTGGCGGTTCTAATCGTCATGTCGATCCTGACCGTCGCGGTTAGTCTTTACAAGCTGTGGCAGTTCGCCGCTTGCGGGGTCGGACGTCACAAGATTTTGTCGCAAGCGCTCCAAGCCTGGGATGCTGGTGATCGGTCGGCTGCGCGCGCGCGCCTAGCGCAAAGCAGCAGCTACCTAGCGCCGTTGGTCGAAGCGGCCATGGACGCGCCAGATGCACCCGATATCGACATTCGACTGGACGCTGAGGCCGGTCTTGCACTGGCTGGGCTGGAACGAGGATTTCGCCTGTTGGATACGGTTGCCCAGCTCGCCCCTTTGCTTGGATTGTTCGGAACCGTTCTGGGAATGATCAACGCCTTCCAAAGTCTGCAATCGGCAGGTTCTTCGGTCGACCCGTCCCTGCTGGCGGGCGGCATCTGGGTGGCCTTGATCACAACCGCCGTTGGCCTTGCCGTTGCCATGCCGACATCAATGGTCTTGTCATGGTTTGAAAGCCGTACTGCGCGCGAGCGCGTGTTCGCAGACAAGGCGCTGCGCACGGTCCTTGTTCCAAATCACGCGATAAGCCCCGCAATGGGCGCAAGTGAGGTTCTGAACGCTGAACATGCGTAACACGGCACCCTTCGTCAGAAGACCAATGTCGATGACACCGCTCATCGATGTCATCTTCTTGTTGCTGCTGTTCTTCATGCTCTCTTCAACCTTCTCAAAATTCGCCGAAATTGAGATCAGCAGCGCGACCTCTGGGCCAGCCACTTCGGCAGAACCTGTAGAAAGGGTTTTTATTCAGATTGGCGAGGAACGCATCACCTTGAATGGTGAAGCCATGACATTGGATGAGTTGTCAGTTCAGATTGGAACGGGACAAGCGCTTATAAGCCTCGATGAAGATACGACGGCCCAACGACTTGTCGATGTGCTGGTCACTTTGCGCGGTCGTGATGGATTGACCGTTACGGTGCTGGAGTAGCTTGATGATCCGGAACCTCCGCAAAAGCCGCAGACGGGACTCGACCATCCCACTGATAAACGTCGTCTTTCTGATGCTGATCTTCTTTCTGATCGCTGGCACTGTGGCACCTCCGCTTGATCCAGAGCTCAAGCTTGTAGACACCTCTGAGCTGGAAGGCCGCGATCCGCCCGATGCGCTGGTTCTGAATGCAGACGGTGCACTCAGTTACCGGGGGGAGCAAACTGACCCCGAGGCTTACATGACCCGCCATGAAGATGGCCCTGTAAGAATAGTTCCGGACCGCAACGTTTCAGGCCAACGCCTGATGGAAGTGACCGGTGCGCTTCGGCGACACGGAGCGCCATCTGTATTTCTTGTAACCCAGCAGGCGCTAAATTGATCCGTAGGTCTGCAGCGGTCGCGGCGATAGCCGTTTTGCTTTCACTCTTCTTACATGCTCTGGGGTTCAGCCTCTTCGGCCCCGGTCTTCCTGAGCGGAAGTCTGACAATGATAACGCAAATGCGATTGAGCTTAGCAACTCGTTTGAGGATTTTACCGAACCCACCAGCGAACCTGTACAGCCGGAACCGGCTGAAGCACTTGAACCCCCAATCGAAGACATTATCGAACCCGAAGTACCGATAAGCGAAACGCTTGTAGCATCACCCGATCCTCAGCCAGCCAGTTCACCCGACATTGGCGCCCCTATTGAGCCGCAGTCAGATGCTCCCGCGGAGGCACCGATCGAGCCTGATGCGCCAACTGATATCGCATCTGAGTCAAATCCAGATACACCCGTGACGCCCCCCATTGAACCGCAAGCGGATCAACTGGCCGCGCTACCCCCGGCAGAAATTCCGCCTGCTCCTATTGTGCCACCCGAGACGACAACCGTAGAGCCCGAGATCCCGAATACCGTCGAGGAGCCAAGCCCCGAAACACCGGAAGTCGACGCCGAGATCTCCGAACAAGCGGTCGCAGTATCCAAACGCCCTCGCCTGCCCGATGAACGACCAGCACCAGCGCCCCAGAAAACGCTCGAAGGCTTCAGCAACTTCGACAATTTTCGCAATCCGGAGCAAACTGTGGAATCGCCACTGATCCGCTATCAAAGAGAAGGGGCCGACGCCTTCCGCACCAGTCGCGCGCGCAACCAGACCACAGGTCGGGGCGTTGGGAATTCTGACACGACTAATTACGCTGGTCAGGTTTTGGTCCACCTTAATCAAACGCCTGTCGTCTATGTACCGGTCCGCGGGTTCGCCCAGGTGTTCTTTGAGATAAACCCTGACGGTTCCCTGGCGTGGGTCGATATCGTCGACAGCTCCGGCTCGCCCGAGATCGAACGCGCGGCCAAAGATCAAGTCATCCGCGCCGCCCCATTCCCGCGCCCACCAAGCGGGTCAAGCCGCAAGCTATCTTTCTACTACCAGAATAGCTGAGATCCAGCTTCCAATTCTTTCGATAGACAAGAGCCTCACATGAGGGATGTCTTTGCGACATCGCGTGTTGACAGACGTCCGGTTCTCATGCGTTGACCCACTTCATTTTTGAATTTTCTGGTCCACAGTCGACGGCCGTCCTTCCCAACGGGAATTGAATAGCCATAGGCATGGAAGACTTTTTCGATTTTCTGGTCACTTGCGAGTTCACCTAGAGCTTGAGAATTCATGATGCCTGTATCCTTTTGGAGGCATCATATACTTCTAGGTGTTGGCTGATGAGATAGTATCTAAGGGGTCAGATGCAACGCTTACGGTACATCTTGCGCGGAACGCATGTAACAGTATTTCTTAGTGGCGCGCAGCGCCACCATAAGTGTTGTAGCTCAGATCGGAAAGAAGTCAGAACGGGGTGCTCTTGCAATGCTTACGATCCATTGTAGTGATGCGGGCTGCGTTTGGATTTTCCGACGCTGGTTGCGGGAGTAGGATTTGAACCTACGACCTTCAGGTTATGAGCCTGACGAGCTACCGGGCTGCTCCATCCCGCGACACTTAGCGTTGG
>NZ_JBQFRO010000007.1:0-231666 GCF_056537425.1 Ruegeria sp. CE9
ACCCAGAACACCGAAACTTCAGCTTTGAAAAAACGAGCCGTTACGTTCGGACTTGCTGTGCTGGGCACCGGTGTATTTTGGGCGCTGAACCCGCAGTATCGGAACTACGCGGCCATGAAGTGGTTGATGGATCAAAAGTTGCCAAGTGGATATCCTCAAATCGCACGCTCACCAGCCGCTGCAAAGATAGGAGATCTGGGGGTCAGTCGAGAATTGCGATAGGAAATTACCGCGAATTTGTATACAGCGCAGAATATTCGGCAATAGCTGCCCGACTGCCCCGCTCCCAGATCAAGGTCAACCAAGAGGCAAAAGCTTTGGAATATTGTGCGCTGCGGCCAAAGTCTCCATAGTACTGGCTTTGATCGAGCCAAAGCTCGGGATCAAATTTTGACGCACGCGCTGTCTTTTGCAGGTTCTCCCAATGCGGATCATTGGGGGCGATATCTGAGCCATCTTCACGAATACCGGCACACATCCTGCACCAAAATGCCTCGGCCAGTGCAAGGCCATGTGTGGAAGTTCCGGATGCAACTGCATCGCGCAACGACGGCAGCAAAAACCCCGGGTGTCGGGAAGAGCCGTCAAACGCGACCCGGCGCGTTGTGTCATAAACGGCGCTGTTCGAAAACCGCTGTACAACCAAACCAAGATACTCTTCTCCGGTCGTCCCCGGCACGGCTTGAACATGGGGCAGGATTTCATCGCTCTGCACCTTCTGGAAAAACGCCAGGATATCGGGGTCCTGCATGCAGTCTGAAATAGTCGGGATATGCAAAATCTCTCCGACATTCGCGAGCAGTTGGTGGCCCCCGTTCAATATCCGCAGCTTCATAGCCTCATAGCTGTGAACATCCCGGGTGACCGTGACGCCTACTTGTTCCAAAGGTGGTCGCCCAGCGCAGAAATCATCTTCGATAACCCATTGGCGGAAATTTTCGTGTGATACGGGGGCACGATCATCGATCCCAAGCGCGTGGCATTGGGCGACAACCTGATCAGTCGTGGCGGGCACGATGCAATCCACCATCGAGTTCGGGAAAGCACCGTTCCGGTCTATCCAATCGGCAAGATCAGGATCAGATAAACGCGCCAGTCCCACCACACAATTGCGCAATATCGTTCCATTGCCCTGAAGGTTATCGCAGCTTAGTGCCGTAAACGGTGGCGCTCCGTTCTCCCGGCGTTGCTTTAGCGCGGCAACGATTGCTCCAAAGGCTGTATTCGGCTGATGGGGGTTGGTGACATCATGGCGGATTTCTTCGTGATCTGCGTCGAATTCGCCCGTGTTGGTGTCCAGGAAATACCCGCCTTCCGTGACAGTAAGCGAGACAATACGAATGGATGGATCAGCCATTTTGCGGATCAACGTCGCGTTGCCCTGCTCGATCGGCAGGTAGTTGACCATTGGACCAATAACTTCGGCAGAAACACCCCGTGGATCAAGCTCAATCAATGTCGTCAAACAATCCTGGGCCAACAACTTTTCTCGCATCCGGGCATCGTAGCTTCGCACGCCCGCCCCCAGGATCGCCCAATCCGTAGCTAGCCCTTGTTGCATCAACTGATGAAAATACCAAGCTTGATGCGCCCGGTGAAAGTTACCCACTCCGATATGGACAACACCCGGTGTTAAATCCGAGACGTCATATGTCGGCGTTACGACCGCGTCGGTCAACGCGGAAAGACCTCCTCGCCCGAGCTCTACCAGAGCATTAGTGTTTGCCGCAGGGTTCATCAGCTCATCCAGTTTCCGCCGTCGACATTGTAGGTTTGCGCAACGATGTACTCGGCCTCATCAGAGGCCAAAAATACCGCCATACCGGTCAGGTCTTCCGCACGACCCATTCGGCCATAAGGCACAGACTCCGCAACTTCGCGTTTTTTCTGCCCGGGCGGCTTTCCTTCGTGCTTAGCAAAGAAAGCATCCACACCGTCCCAATGTTCGCCATCCACCACGCCCGGAGCTATGGCGTTAACGTTGACCCCATAAGAGATCAGATTCAGCCCGGCGGATTGTGTGAGCGATATGATCGCCGCCTTGCTTGCACAATAAACGGCAACCAAAGGCTCTCCCCTTCGTCCGGCCTGAGATGCCATGTTGATGATACGGCCCTTGGTCCCGTGCTCGATCATATGGCGTGCAACCGCCTGCATCGTGAACAGCGTTCCAGACACGTTGATGTCGAACACGCGGCTATAGTCGTCTCGCTCAATCTCAACGATTGGGGCGGCTGAGAATATAGCCGCATTGTTGATCAGAATATCGATCGGACCAAAGTGTTCAGCCGTTTGTGCAACGGCTTGGTCAATGCTTTGCTGGCTGGTCACATCCATCCGAACGGCGATTGCGGCATCACCGATTTCGGCTGCTGCATCTTTCGCGCGCTCGGTATCGACATCAGCAATTGCAACACGCGCGCCCTCTGCCGCATAGGCCTTGGCAAAGGCGAGCCCAATGCCACGTGCAGCCCCGGTGATCAGGGCAGTTTTGCCCGCAAGACGTTTCATTCGATCCGCAAACCACTTGCATCAAAACGGTGAATCACGTCTGACCGTGGAGTTAGATGAATGCGATCTCCGTGGCGAAAACCAACCTCACCGTCCGCGCGGACTGTGATTGTATCGGCCAGACCGGTCTCGTGCACGTGGAAGAAGGTATCAGAGCCCAGATGCTCTGAAACACTCACAACGCCTGACCACTCCCCTTCGGTTTCCGATACAGTGATATGTTCGGGACGGATGCCGATGCTCTGAGCGCCATGTCTTGCGGCCTCTGGACCCTCGATGAAATTCATCTTGGGTGAGCCGATGAACCCAGCAACAAATTTGTTGCGTGGCGCACGGTAAAGCTCCAAAGGGCTGCCGACTTGTTCGATTACTCCGGCCTGCAGAACGACGATCTTGTCGGCCATTGTCATGGCCTCGACCTGATCATGGGTCACGTAGATCATCGTGGTCGCAAGACGTTCGTGCAACTCGCTGATCTCCAGCCGCATACCAACGCGCAGTGCCGCATCCAAGTTCGACAGCGGTTCGTCGAACAGGAAAGCGGCCGGTTCACGAACAATCGCGCGACCAATTGCAACGCGCTGACGCTGGCCGCCTGACAGTTGCCCGGGGCGTCGATCCAAATAATCGCTCAGGTTCAGAACGCTCGCTGCACCTTCAACGCGCTTGTCGATTTCGGCTTGGTCCAATCTGGCCATGCGTAGCGGAAATGCGATGTTCTTGCGCACGCTCATATGTGGGTACAAGGCATATGACTGGAAAACCATCGCCAGACCACGCTTGGCGGGCGGCACATCAGTCGCATCCGAACCGTCAATATCGATGGAGCCCGAGGTGATATCTTCCAGCCCAGCGATCAAACGCAGCAGCGTGGACTTGCCGCAGCCCGAGGGGCCGACGAAGACAGTGAACTCGCCATCTTCGATGGTCAGATCCAGAGGTGGAATGACCTGCACATCACCGAAGCTTTTGGTCACAGACTTGAGTTGAATACGTCCCATAAGTCGTTTTCCTTATTTCACAGCGCCGAAGGTCAGGCCGCGTACAAGTTGTTTCTGGCTGAACCAGCCAAGGATCAGGATAGGTGCGATCGCCATTGTCGAGGCCGCACTTAGCTTGGCAAAGAACAGGCCTTCGGGGCTGGAATAACTGGCGATGAAAGCTGTTAGCGGAGCCGCATCAACGGCCGTCAGATTAAGCGTCCAGAACGCCTCATTCCAAGCCAAGATGAAGTTCAACAGAACGGTCGAGGCGATACCGGGCACGGCCATTGGTGTCAGGACATAGAGGATTTCCTCTTTCAGCGTCGCCCCGTCCATCCGCGCGGCTTCCAGAATTTCGCCCGGAATTTCGCGAAAATAGGTGTAAAGCATCCATACGATGATCGGTAGATTGATCAGCATCAGCACGACAACCAGCCCTCCGCGTGTGTCGAGCAGCCCCAGTCGAATGAACAGCAGGTAAATCGGATAGAGCACCCCAACCGCAGGCAGCATCTTGGTGGACAGCATCCACAGCAGGATGTCCTTGGTCCGCTTGGACGGGACAAAGGCCATTGCCCAGGCTGCGGGAACCGCGATGATCACACCCAGTATGGTTGAACCACCCGCGATGATCACCGAGTTCCAAAGGAACCGCATATAGTCCGAGCGCTCTTGCACGATGGCATAGTTCTCAAGCGTCCAGTCGAAGTTCAGGAACAAGGGTGGGCTTGCAATCGCCTGCGCCTCTGTCTTGAAACTGGTCAGGATCGTCCAGAGGATTGGAAAGAAGATCAGCAAACCAATTGCCCATGCGATTGCGGTGTTCAGTGATTTACGGCGGGTTGTGACGGCGCGGGCCATGATCTTACCTCCTCACGCGTCCAGGTTCTTGCCGACGATGCGCATCAGGAAGATGGCAACGATGTTGGCAAGGATGATTGCGTAGACACCTCCGGCTGAACCCAGGCCAACATTCTGGCTTTCCAGCACGCGCTGGAAGATCAGGTAGGTGAGTGTACGGGTGCCGAATGCGCCGCCGGTGGTCACGAATATCTCGGCGAAGATCGACAAAAGAAAGATTGTCTGGATCAGGATCACGATCGTAATCGCTCGGCTCAGATGCGGCAGAACGATGTGATAGAACCGCTTCAGAACTGGCGCTCCGTCCATTTCTGCCGCTTCCAGCTGTTCGCTGTCCAGAGACTGGATCGCGGTCAGCAGGATCAGCGTCGCAAACGGCAGCCACTGCCACGAGACGATCATGATGATCGAGGTCATCGACGCTTCGGACAGCCACGAGATCGGCTCGGCCCCGAAAAAACGCCATAGATGCGCCAGCAGGCCGTTCACCGGGTCCATGAACATGTTCTTCCAAACCAGTGCCGATACGGTGGGCATCACAAAGAACGGCGCAATCACAAGGATGCGGACGACGCCCTGCCCCCACATGGGTTGATCCAGCAGCATCGCAAGCAGGATGCCCAGCACGACGGTGATGATCAGGACACCGCCTACGATCACCAAGGTTGCTTGGACCGCAGGCCAGAAGGAACTGGACGAGACAAACCGGACATAGTTGTCGAACCCGACCCAGCCCAAATCACCACCGCGCAGCGGCAGATACTTCTTGAAAGAAAAATACAGCGTCATCGTCAGAGGCACCAGCATCCAGCCAAGCAGCAGGACCACTGCAGGTGCCATCATCAGGCGAGCAACGGATCGGGAATGTTGAGTAGCCATTACGCAAACCCTCTCTGTTCAGGCGTAACTCAGCCTGTGAGAAAAACGCGAATTGTGGAAGGGTAAAGCGGGGGGCAAAAGCTGCCCGCCCGCGGGGAGTGTGCCTCAGTAACCTGCGGCTTCCATTTCTTCAGCGGTGAAGGCCTGCGCTTTCTCAAGCGCCTCCTCTACCGTTTGCTGCCCGGCATAGACGGCCGAGAATTCCTGGCTCACTTGCGTAGCAATGCCCGCAAACTCAGGAATTGCTGCAAACTGTATGCCGACATAGGGCACTGGTTTGACCGTCGGGTTGTTCGGATCAGCTGACAGGATCGAATCCAGCGTCATCTGTGCGAATGGAACCTTCAGGTATTCCGGGTTTTCATACAGAGATGTACGTGCACCCGGTGGAACATTGGCCCAGCCTTCATTTTCGGCAACCAGTTCGATGTAATCCTTTGAAGTGGCCCACTCGATGAACTGTTTGGCCGCATCCTCTTGCTGGGTGCCCGCCGGGATCGCCAGAGCCCAGGCCCAGAGCCAGTTCGAGCGCTTGTCGACACCTTCCGAATTCGGAGCCAGCGCAAAGCCAACCTGGTCAGCAACCGTCGAGTCGTCAGGATTGGTCACAAACGACGCCGCAACGGTTGCGTCGATCCACATACCGCATTTGCCCTGCTGGAACAGCGAGAGGTTTTCGTTGAACCCATTGGTTGCATAACCTGCCGGACCGGATTCCGACATCATGTCGACAAAGAAGGTCAGCGCCTCATTCCATTCGGGCTGATCGAACTGGGGCTTCCAGTCTTCGTCAAACCATCGCGCACCAAATGAGTTTCCGGTGACGGTGATAAAGGCACCGCCTTCACCCCAACCGGCCTTGCCGCGCAAACAGATACCGTTGATGTCATTGTCACGGTCGGTCATCGCCGCCGCTGCTTCGCGGATAAACTGCCAGGTTGGCGCCTCAGGCATCTCAAGACCAGCCTTTTCCATCAGGTCCTTGCGATACATGATCATCGAGCTTTCGCCATAGAAAGGCGCGGCATAAAGCGTCCCTTCGTGGCTGAGACCATTGCGCATGGCGGGCAGAATGTCATCCACATCATATTCGGCCGACATCCCCTCAAGCGGCACCAACCAGCCATTTGCGCCCCAGATCGGGGTTTCGTACATGCCGATGGTCATGATGTCGAACTGACCACCTTTGGTAGTGATGTCGGTGGTTACGCGCTGACGCAGCACGTTTTCTTCAAGTGTTACCCACTCGACGTCAATGCCGGTCGCTTCGGTGAATTTGTCAGTATAGCCCTGCATCCGGATCATGTCGCCGTTGTTGACGGTGGCGATTGTAATGGATTGCGCGTGGGCAGCTGCCGTGGCGACGAATGTCAGTGCAGTCGCCGCACGAAGTGCGTTCTTCAGATACATCCCTGTCCTCCCTGAGCTTGGATGTCGTACAGAGAACCTAGGATATAAATTGTCGCGGCGTCAATAAAAACTTTACGCGCGTTAAAATTTGAATCTCACGCAGAATCCCTCAGGACAAGCCGCGCGGGAAATAGCGTTTCGGTCCGATCGTCGAATTTTCCTCCACTTTCAATAAGTTCAAACAGCGTCTCCACACTGCGCCCGGCGACATTATCGTAATCATGCGCCGCTGTGGTCAGTGACGGGCATGTAAATTTTGCGAACGGATGATCGTCATTTGACGCAACGCGCAACGTGCAATCTTCCTTTCGGCCGACCCGAATCCCCTGCTCAAAGCAAGCCGCAAGGAAGCCAATGGCCAGTCGATCATTGCTGCAAAGAACGGAGTTGGTTTTTAGCGTGCGCTCTTGCAGGGTCTTCAACGCGCCTTTGTGCCCGATCTGTTCAAACGCCCACCCTTTGCCATCGACCTTGATGATATGCGGCTCGAACCCAAGACGCTCCATCACTTCAACATAGGCCTTTCGGCGTTTATTGGCGTTCGGGTTCGCGGGCGTGCGCATCTCAAAGAAAGAGGGCGGTTCGCCTGTCCGGGTCATGTATTCCACGGTCTGCGACACAAAACTGAAATTGTCCGATCCAACAAAAGCGGCCCCTAACCCATCAAGGTTACTGTCAAAGAGCACCGTTGGTACATTGGCACAAAATTTCTCAATCGCTGAGCGGTCTGAAATCCGACCCAATGGCGCCAACAAAACTCCCGCCGGCTTCATAGATTGCAGGCCGTCCAGAATCTCGTTTTCCAACTTTTGCTCACCATGGGCGCTGAAGAGCGAAGGCCTATAGCCCGCAGCAATACAGCTTTGTTCCAGATAGCGCGCAATCTCGGCGAAAAACGGGTCGGCCAGATAGGGAACAACAATGCCGATATTCTTTGTCAGCTTCCGGTTCTGATTCACGGCGTAGATGTTTGGACGATAGTCAAACCGTTCAAGAGCCTCTTCGATGCGGGCCCGTGTTGTTTGCCGAACGCTATCTGGATCGTGGAAATACTTGGATACCGTGGGCCGCGAGATCCCGCTGAGGGCCGCGAATTCTTCCATATTCTTGATTTTGGTCATGCCGGTCTGCCTGCGGATCTTGGTCGCCTTGATCTTATCCTAATTTTACATATTCTTTGCGCGCGCTAAAAATCAATAGCCAGACATGGTCCGGGCGATTGTGCAAGCATGGGGTTTAGATGTATCTTGGGATCGATATCGGAACGTCAGCAATCAAAATTGTTTGCGCAGACGCTGATCGAATTCTAGCCACCTCTTCAAAAGAGATTCAGACTTCCTCTCCGCAGCCCGGCTGGTCAGAACAGCACCCGGACCTGTGGTGGCAGGCAACGCGTGATGCACTGAAGCAGCTTGCCGGGCAAATCACGCTATCAGACGTAAAAGCCATCGGATTGTCCGGTCAAATGCATGGAGCCGTTTTGCTGGACCGCAATCTGCGCCCGATTCGCCCGGCAATCCTTTGGAATGACAGCAGGGCGGCACAAGAATGCGATGAACTGCGCCTATCCCAGCCGCAGATTGGTCAGATCGCAGGCGTCCTTCCGCTGCCGGGATTTACAGCGCCCAAGATTGCGTGGCTCAAAAAACATGAATCTGCAAACTATGACCGACTTGCATATATCCTGCTGCCGAAAGACTATGTCGGCCTATGCCTACATGGAGAGTTGGCGACCGACACGTCCGATGCCGCCGGGACACTGTGGCTCGATCAAGCTTCACGTACTTGGCACGGTGGCGTTGCAGAGGCCACTGACGTAGTGCCCGAATGGCTACCGCAAGTTTTCGACGGCCACATCGTCGTTGGGACAGTTACCGCACAAACTGCAGCAAAGACCGGACTGAAACCCGGCATCCCCGTCGTGGCAGGCGGAGGAGATGCGGCAACTGGCGCAGTATCTTTAGGCGCGACCGAACCCGGGCGCGGATTTATCTCTCTCGGAACATCCGGCCAACTGTTTGTTGCAGATCGTAAATTCAAACCCAACCCGGAACGCTACGTGCACGCCTTTGCGCACACAGTACCGGACCGCTGGTACCAAATGGCAGCAATGCTGAACGGAGCAAGGCCGATTTCGTGGATCGGCGGACAACTGGGATTGTCTGCGTCCGAAGTTGTTGCGCTTGCAGAAACGGTCAGCAGCGACCGAATGCCGATTTTCTTGCCCTATCTGACAGGCGAGCGTAGCCCGCTCGGAGACCCACATATCCGGGCCTGTTTTTTCGGCCTTGAGGATTCGACAACACGCGCAGATATCTGCCGTTCCGTGGTCGAAGCAATTGCATTTTGCTTTGCTGACGCAGCGCGGAGTTTCGGCGACACAATAGACAACTTGCCGGAACTTGCCGCAATTGGAGGTGGCAGTAGATCTGATCTGTTGCTGGGTCTCATCGCAACTGTGATCGGGAAACCCATCGTCCGCTCAAACGGTGCGGATTCCGGCCCAGCCCTTGGCGCCGCTCGATTGGCAGCTTGTGGCATCGGCGCGTTGAGCATTGATGATATTGCGAGTCAACTTCCGGGCACTGACAGGTTCGAACCCGCTGACACGCCAGAATTGTTCGAGCGATTGTCGCGGTTTCGCAAGTTGTATTTCGCAGTCCGTGCTGTCGATTAGTTGCCTTTGTGAAAAATTCAGCCGCAAACCATGATCGGCTTGTTGCAGCACCATGAGGCATTATCCATCCGATGATTGATTTTAGGCAGCACGCAGGAATATCTGATACCGGACTTCAAAAGCTTCGCTTCCACTGCAATAGCTCTGGTAAGAATCAAAGCCGCCAACATGATCCGCCTATGACGTTTTGGAGTCTCAATAAGCAATTGCACATAGCCAGCCGATCAAAGATCGCTCTAGCCGTTCGAGCTTCTGTTGCGGATCGTTGAGCTTCTTTCAATCAGATTTGCCTCCAGCTTTTCAGCCATTGGCCTGTCCTGAGACGAGATCCAACGCGCAAGTGCCGCAGCGGCCCTTTCACCCATTCGAGAGACAGGAAGATGAATCGTAGTTAATGATGGGACAGCAACAGCAGAGCTCGGCAAGTCGTCAATACCCATCAACGATACGTCATCGGGCACACTTATTCCTTTCGATTGGAGCCCAAAAAGGACGCCTAACGCTAGAACATCTGAAAGGCATAGGATGGCGTCGGGCGCAATCGATCTACTTACAATTCGCTCAGCGGCTTTGGCGCCACCGCTGAGGCTAATATCGGTCTCAATCATTGAGAGTTCATCCGCCTCGTGCTTAGAGCGCAGGCCAGAAAGCCGCGCTCTTGTGCGATCATTGTTATGAACAGGCCCGTGCACGATTGCAATTCGTCGATGACCAAGCCCGATAAGGTGTTGCATCGCCAGTTGCGCCGCAGCTTTGTTGTCGTACCCAATCGTTGGGAACGGGTTGGTGTCATCGTAGCTGGACGTAACAATCGTCGGGATGATTGTGCGATCAATCAGATCGTGAAACTCGGCGTTGTGCGTTACTCCGGTGACGATCAAACCCTCCGCCCCGATATCCACCAGACCTTTCGCCTTTGCAGCTTCAACGTCCAGGTCAGAATCGGTTGTGGAGACTATCAGCGAAAGCCCATCTTCGGACAACCTTCGTTCGAGAGCGGCCAAAAATCGAGCAAAAATGGCATTGTCCAATGTAGGAACCAGAGCGCCAACGAATCGGGTGCGACCAGAGTTGATTGCCCTCGCAGCTGCACTGGGTACAAAACGAAGTTCTTCAATTGCATTCTGGACTTTTTCCAGCGTGTCTTTCTTTACTACGCCCGGCTCGTTCAAAACCCGCGATACTGTTGCGACCGACACACCTGCTGCTTTTGCAACATCCCTGAGATTTGCGCGCTTCTTCAGCGCAGGGTCTTTTTGTTTCACCTGAAATTGCGTCCATCTGTCGAATTCTTATGAAAGTGTTGACATATGTAACTAGTTTCATCAACCTCTGTAACTAGTTTCATAACAAGAATCCAAAGACGATATGCAAGGTACCGAAGTCTTACACGCATTCACAAATACAGGGTTCGATAGCCTGGGGCGCAGGTTCCCGGGCTTCCCTGAAACCGCCAACTCTCGGAGATTTGTCTTAGCCCCACGTGAGGCGGAACGCGTTGAGATGAGCACCGGAGACCTTTTGTCTTTGGATGCAACGCTGCAGTCTGTTCCTGTCGACATCGTTGCCATTTCCAATGGGCGATCCGCACTATCACACCTAAAAATCGAGGCCAACGGGGCGGTTGATCAAGCAAAATTCGACAGTGAACGATACGCGAGTTGGATTTTATCAAATGGTGGCAACCCCGAACACGAGGTTGCGTGTCACAGATTAATGACCTCTTCCGAACCCTTGATTCTGCGGGCCTTTGATCACGTAACACTATGGTTGATCCGACCAACCCCAGTTTCTGGCCTGATCAAAGGTATGGGGACAGGTTGCGTTACAGCTTCGCATCAACGTGCAAATTCGGACGATCCCCTGCTACCGCCACTGCTTGGGGATACGCGGGATGAATTCACCGTTCGGCGCGGAACAGGGATCGCATACGAACTGAAGGCAGGTGAATTTGTACAGATCATCGACGTAGAGGGGCAGCAGTGCTCTGACTTCATGGCATTTCGTTCTGACGCGTTGGAACGAGGATCTGAGTGGATGATCGACTCGACCGCAACTCGCTCGATTGTCCGGCGGGCCTATCCCGGCCCCGGTTTGCTGGACAAGTTTTACGATCGAGAAATGCGGCCACTGTTGAACGTAATGCAGGACACCTGCGGTCGCCACGACACTTTCGGCCTTGCCTGTACCTCACGAGGTTATGAAGAGCGCGGCTTTCCAGGCCACGTAAACTGTTCTGACAATATGTCGAACGCGCTGGCTCCTTTCGGCGTCGCAAGGCGATCAGCTTGGCCAGCGATCAATTTCTTCTGGAATACATGGATCGACCCAACGTCGCATCACATTCTGACCGAAGAATCCTTCTCACGACCCGGCGACTATATCGCAATGCGCGCTATGGAAAATCTTGTTTGTGTTTCAACCGCTTGTCCGGATGACGTTGACCCAATCAACGGATGGAACCCGACAGATGTGCATGTACGCATCTACCGTCCTGAAACCCCGATCCGTCGCGCTGTTGCCTATCGCGAAAAGGAAGATGCCCCAATGTCGATCAGTCAGGAATCTGCATTTCATGACCGGCTTGCCCCTCTGACTCAGCTCTTCGCACCCGCACGCGATCTTTGGACGCCGGTCAGCTTTCCCGCGCATGGCACACTGGGCGAGTATTGGGCATGTCGTGAGGCTGTGACTGTGCAGGATATGAGCGGCTTGCGCAAATTCGACATCATTGGTCCGGATGCCGAAAAACTGCTTCAGCAGGCTACAACGCGCAATGTCGCCAAACTGGCTGTCTGGCGGGGCTCCTATACGCTTATGTGCGATGAAAGTGGCTCGGTCATAGATGATGGAACGCTGTTCCGCCTTGCGCCCGATATTTTCCGTTGGTGCTGCGGCTCAGAAGAAAGCGGCAGAACGCTACAGTCTTTGGCAACGGATTTGGGCCTTCAGGCTCGCGTTCACGCAATGCGAAACGCGATGCCGAACCTTGCAATTCAGGGACCAAATTCGCGAGCCCTTCTGCGTAAGTTAGCTTTCACCCAGCCGCACGTACCTTCGTTGGATGATTTGAAGTGGTTCGGTGTCACTGTCGCACGGCTCAATGATCGAGAGGGCGCTCCGTTCATGCTGTCGCGCTCCGGCTATACAGGAGAATTGGGCTACGAGATCTTTTGCTCAAAATCCGATGCGGTCGCTATATGGGATGCCGTGATAGAAGCGGGAGACGAATTCGGGATCACGCCCATGGGTTCTGCCGCGCTGGACATCATCCGGATCGAAGCTGGGTTAGCAGCGGCAAACGCGGAATTCGCACCAGGTATAGACGCGTTCGAGGCGGGGTTGGGCTTCGCAATCGATCTGAACAAGAACAACTTTGTTGGCAAAGCAGCGCTTGAACGAAATGCACGAGAGCCGCGCCGATTGCTTAAAGGGCTCTTGATCGGATGTGATGACGTGCCGGCCCACGGTGCCCCAGTCTATGTAGGCGAGCGGCAGGTCGGGGTGGTCACTTCGGCCACGCGCTCACCAATGTTGGAACACGCCGTCGCAATGGCGCGTCTTTCGGTTGAGTTTGCACACAACGGCACCCCGCTCGAAATTGGACAGCTCGACGGACGGATGAAGCGCCTGAGAGCAACGGTATCAGACACTCCATTCATAGACCCGCAACGCAAGCGGGCGCGCGCCTGATGGCGCACCACAAACTACGCAACGGGAGAATATCAGATGAATAGACTAACAACACTTACAGCAACACTGGCTTTCGCTTTGGGCACGACATCTGCACTGGCGCAAGAAAAAGTTATGGTTGGTGAGCCCAGCTGGCCCGGCGCAAAAATCATGAGCCGTGTGATCGGACAGGTGATCGAAACTCGTTTAGGCGGTGAGGTTGGTTACGCACCGGGTGCCAACGCCGTGATCTTTGCATCCATGGACGGTGGCCGCGGCGATATCGACGTGCATCCGGACGTTTGGTTGCCGAACCAATCTTCATTCACCGATGAATATGTAGATCAAAAAGGCACTGTCGCGCTGTCTTCTGGAAATTACGAAGGTCGCGCAGGTATTTGTGTTCCTAACTATATGGTCGAAGATCACAATATCAGATCGATCTACGATCTGGCCACGCCGATGGCACAAGAGCTGTTTGATTCTGATGGTGACGGCACGGGCGAAGTGTGGGTAGGGGCATCTGGCTGGGCCTCGACCAATACCTTCAAGGTTCGTGTTCGGGATTATGGGATCGAAACGTTCCTGACGCCAACCACCGAGGATGAAACAGTATTTTACTCGCGCCTCAAGGATCAGATCGATCAGAGGAAAGGCGCTGCCTTTTATTGCTACGCACCGCACTACGTACATGCGCTCTATGACGTGACAATTCTGGAAGAACCCGAGCACGACGCAGCAACCTACAAGATGGTTCAGCCGGATCAGGATGCGGATTGGTATAACAAATCCCATGTCAGCACGGGTGAGCCCGTAAAGACCGTGACAGTTGCCCATTCCAAATCGTTGGAACAGCGCAATCCGGCAGCGGCTTCATTTCTAAGCAATATCAATATGGAAGCCGATCAGCTAAGCGGGCTGACCTACGAAGTCGTTGTGAAAGGGCGCGACACTGATGAGGTTGTCGCCGAATGGATCGCGGCAAATGGCGATACGATTGATGGTTGGCTTGGACTGAAAACCAACTGACGTCGAATTGCCCCCGACTTGTTGGTCGGGGGCAATATCTGCAAGTTAGACCAAGGTGGGATCAGCATGACAGCGGATATCGCAATTGATGCACGCGGCGTTTGGAAGGTGTTCGGACCAAAGGCACAAGATGCACTGAAAGCTATTCATAGTGAGGGGCTTAGCAAAGCCGAAGTATTGGAACGCTTCAATTGCGTTGTTGGCGTCGCCGATGCCAGCTTTGAAATCGAGCGCGGGGAGCTGTTCTGCGTAATGGGACTGTCCGGTTCAGGAAAATCGACCCTAGTGCGTCATGTGAACCGTCTTCTTGAACCCACGGACGGACATATTTTCCTGGATGGCGATGATGTCATGGGCCTAAACGACGAAGGCCTTCGCGATCTGCGCAACCGACGCGTTGCCATGGTCTTTCAGAACTTTGGCCTGATGCCTCACCGCACCGTTCGAGACAACGTCGCCATGCCATTGGAAATTAGGGGCACAGGTAAAGCGCGGCGCTGGGAAGAGGCGGACCGCGTTCTTGAGCTTGTGGAACTTAACGGCTGGGAAGACAAATACGCACATGAACTCTCGGGCGGTATGCAACAGCGCGTCGGGCTTGCCCGCGCTATCGCTGCAGATCCGGAGATTTTGTTGATGGACGAACCGTTTTCGGCACTCGATCCGCTGATCCGCAAGCAATTGCAAGATCAGTTCATGGAGCTCAGTCATAAGCTTAACAAGACCACAATGTTCATTACACATGACCTCGACGAGGCAATACGCATTGGTCATCGCATCGCCATCATGAAGGATGGGCGTATCGTACAGATCGGCACGCCGGAGGAGATCATTCTGAACCCCGCCGATGACTACGTCGCCGATTTTGTCGCAGGAATTTCTAAACTTAATATGATCTTCGCCCACGCGGTGATGAAACCGGTCGATGAATTCGAGGCAAATCACGGTGAGGTTCCCAATGACGCCAAGAAAGCACATCCCGATATGGATTTGTCTGACTTGATGAACCTTTGCGTCGATGGGCATGGCGTTGTGGCGGTCACGCAAGACGGCAAGACCGTTGGTGTGATCAATCGCGCGGGGCTCATCCGCGCAATTCAAGACAGTCAGGCTTAAGGGGGCGACAATGAAACACGTTGATGCACAACAGGTCCAACCCGAAACCGCCGACCGATTGGATTCCCTCATCGGTGAATTCGTTGGCCAGAGTCAGGCTTATTATCAAAAAACCTTCTCTTACATGATGCAGGCGCCGGGATATCGCTTTACCCTCAACAAGGCGGCGGCAATTCTTGGCCCGATCTGGTTTGGTGCTCGCGGCCTCTGGTCTTGGTTTCTGGGCTTTCTGGTGCTTGAAACCCTGGCCTATATTCAAATCGGATTGGGCCTCTTTGGCGATCTTGGGAGGGAATTCCGAGAGCGCGCTGATCAGATCGAGCAAACATTAGAGCTGCGTCGACAGCAGATCCAAGCAGCGGAGCAATCCGGGGCGGCATCACTGGACTCTTTGAAACGAGCCGCGGAGTCACTCGAAGGTGCGTTAGCCAATGCTCAGAACGCCGCTCAAAATGCAGATTCCACAGGCGTGACTTATCTGGCTGTCGGGATAGTTCTGCTTTTGGCAATAAAATTCCTGGCGGCATCATTGGCAAACTGGACGCTGGAAGGACAATTCGCCAGATGGCGTTCGGATTCCAGCGTGCCTCATGGGTGGTCCGCGCCCCGGATGATCATCGCCTCGGTGCTAACTCTGGTTGTTGTCGTGCTCTCTGCGATCAAATTCGCGCAACCAGATGCCTTGGCTGTTCTGAAGACTTTTCCAACCAACCGTGATTGGCGTCTGAATGTCGGTGACGGTGTGCAGGCCGTATTTGAGTGGACCAAGACCGCCGGCAGGGGGTTCTTTGACGGTCTAACCTATGGCATGCGCACATTGCTGGACTGGATCGAAGTGGTTCTTGTCGATACACCTTGGCCCGTCGTGGCATTGGTGATCATTATGCTGGGCTACCTGTCCGCTGGACCGCGTGTCGCAATCTTCACAGGCGCAGCTCTCGCCTATCTGGGCCTGCTGGATTTCTGGGAAAAAGCGATGACAACTATCGCGCTGCTTGGGGCTGCGGCGCTGATCTCAATTACTCTGGGAATTCCACTTGGTATCTATTGCGCGCGCCGCCCTCGGGCTTTTGCGATCGTGCGACCCATCTTGGACTTCATGCAATCGATGCCTTCATTCGTATACTTGATCCCCGTTGTCGCTTTTATTGGGGCAGGCAAACCTGCTGGAGTTGTGGCGACAATGATTTTCGGTAGTCCACCAGTCATTCGCTTTACCGTGCTGGGGCTACAACAAGTGCCTGAAACTGTGCGAGAGGCAGCGCTCGCCTTTGGTGCAACTCCTCGGTATCTGCTCTGGAGGGTGGATCTTCCGTTGGCGCATAAAACAATCATGGCAGGCGTAAACCAAACCATTCTGATGTCACTGGCAATGGTCGTTGTTGCCTCTCTGATCGGGGCAAAGGGATTGGGCGAAGATGTACTCGAAGCCCTACAATACGCCGCTGCGGGGCAAGGTATCTTGGCCGGTTTGGCAATCCTCTTTTGCGCATTGATCCTTGATCGCATTGTGGCGGGCAAGAAATGAAATAGCGCTGCAAATATTGCGCCTTAGGTGTCGCAACCAACTTCCGGGGCTTGTTAGCGCAAGCCCCACCCGCAAAAATCAAGACACCGTGAGGCAGCGATGACAATCGCGAAAGCCCTCGTTAGAGAATGAGGGCTCAGAAGCGAAACATACGCTACTTGTCGACCACACTCAGGCAGCACACTAGAGCTGTCCTTAAATACGCTTCACCTTACTCCATCAGTCAGCTTTCCAGATCAACTCAAATTCTTCGCGAAAGGCGAAGCGTTTCAGATGGTCTGTTATTACCGTTTTCCATAGTTTCAGATCCCCACGGGGACCGGTTGAAGCCTCAATTTCCAGACCTTCAGGGTTGGCTGTCATCTTAACTACGTTGCCGTTGTCAAAAGTCACTGTCCCCTGATTGGTATCGAATTCAACCTGACCTTTATGCGACCAGTGCTTGCACAATTGTTGTAAGTATTTGCCCGCATTTTCAGTCGCCGCGTAACCGGATACTGCCTGCCTTGGCAACAACGCAAGACCACTTTGCGCTTTGGATCGCATACTGTTTGCGAACAGTGTGACATCAATATCCGTGGCCAGAAAAGTTACCCCGATATCAAGGCATCTCCGCTGCATGGCCGGGTCCAGCGTGAGTATTCCTGCAGCCCTTCCCGCCGCGACAATGCGTTTCAGACCGTCTTCAACCGCCTGCATGACGTTCGGGTGGCCAGCATCGCCGATGTGGCCCATATCGGCGGCAAGGTCAGCCGGCCCGATAAAGATGCCATCAACACCATCAACCGTCAGAATCTCGTCCAACGCCGCCATGCCAGCGTTGTTCTCGACCTGTATCAACAAGCAAATCTGGTCATCCGCCGTCGTAAGGTAGTCCGGGATTGCTGCAAATTGCGAAGCGCGCGCTAGGGACGAACCCACACCTCGGACACCGAATGGCGGGTATCGCACCGCGCGTACCAGTTCGCGCGCTTGATCCGCGCTTTCGACCATCGGAACCAAAATGCTCTGAACACCCGCATCAAGGTATTGCTTGATCATCCAGGTCTCACCGATCGGCAGACGTGCGACCGGAGCGCTGGGTGAGCCTTCGATCACGCGGACCTGTTCAAGCGTCGAGCGCAGATCATTGGGCGCATGTTCGCCATCAACCAACAGCCAGTCGAATCCCGCTGTCGCGGCGATTTCTGCTGCGTAGGCATCAGCCATCCCGATCCAGCACCCGATCTGAGGTTGCCTGGCCTTCAGCGCGGCCTTGAACGCGTTTATGGGTGCGGGCATGGCATTGCTCCTTTAGGCAAAATTGATATCAACAGACCCGAAGGCCCCAAAATCGGCGTGGATTTCCGTACCCGATGGGCAGGCAATTGGGCGGATGAAGCTGCCCGAAAGGATGACTTGGCCCGGTTCGATGGTTTGACCGTATTGCGCCATACGATGGGCCAGCCAGACAACACTTTCAACCGGATCGTTCAGCACACCGGCCCCCAGACCCGTTTCTTCAATCTCACGATTGCGGAAGGTCAATGCACCAACCCAACGTAGATCAAAAGCATCTACCGCGTGGCGTTCAGCACCCAACACGATACCGGCATTGGCAGCGTTGTCGCTGATCGTATCAAAAACAGTACGAGACTTTCCGGTTTCTGGGTCCATTGGTTGAATCCGAGTATCGAGGATCTCGATTGAGGGCGCTACGTAGTCGGTTGCTTGCAGAACTTGCGCGCGGGTCACGCCTGCGCCACCGATGGCTTCCTTCATGACAAACGCAATCTCAGCCTCGATCCGGGGTTGAATGAACCGGCCTGCGGGTACAGTTCCGCCATTTTCGAACACCATATTATCAAACAAAATACCGCTGTCGGGAATGTCGATATTCAGCGCATATTGCATCGCTTTTGAGGTCAACCCGATCTTCCACCCAATCACTTTGCGCCCTTCAGCCAGCTTGGCGCGATAGATGGCGTTCTGGACCTCATAAGCATCGTCCATCCCCATTTCGGGATGGCGCAATGTCAGAAGGCCGATCTGTTCATGAGTCTGCTCGGCCCGTAGCAGATCGGTCGCGGCGCGCGCGTGGTCTTCTGGGGTCATACGTGTTCATCCTCGATGGTGTTGCGCAGGGTACCAATACCCTCGACCGAGACTTCCACCACATCACCAGGCGCCAGGTATTTAGGGGGATCAAACCGCGCCCCTGCCCCCGAGGGTGTGCCCGTGACAATGATATCGCCGGGCTGCAAGGTCATGAAGGTTGAGATGTACTCGATCTCACGTCGGATCGGGAACATCATTCGGTTCAACCTGTCGTCCTGCCGAAGCTCACCATTTACATGGGTCTGAATACGGGCCGCATCCAGCTGGGCGGCATCGGAGAAAGGCACCAACCACGGGCCTATCGCACCCGAGCGGTCCCAGTTCTTGCCTTGCGTGACATTGAATTTTGCATGGCGAACCCAGTCGCGGATCGTGCCTTCGTTACACAAGGTCAGGGCGGCGATATGATCATAGGCATCATCCTGGGAAATCCGGCGACCGGCCTTGCCGATGACGATGGCCACTTCGCCTTCGTAATCTAGTGTGTGGTTCTCGGGCGGGCGGATCAAAGGGCGGTTATGGCCGGTAAAGCCACTGGCGAACCGCGGAAAGAGCGACATGTATTTCGGCTGGGCGCTACCATCTTTGTATTCCGCATTGCGATCAGGAAAGTTCACACCAACGCAGAGAATGCGCCGGACATCGGGCATCACCATCTCATAGGTGAAGTCGGTATGTATCACGGATTTGCCTTCGGTTGCCAATGCCAATTGGCTGAACGCCCCTGAGGCGATAACCTCATACAGGCTTCTGTAACTGGGAAAGTCATCATTCAACGCGATCGCGCCCGCATCGGTGATGGCACCAAAAAATGTTTCACCGTTGGCAGTGTAGGTTGCAAAGCGCATCAGGCCTCCTTGGCGGAACTATGCCCACTGGTTCAGAGATAGGTAAGTTCCACGACATCCTCCAGCCCGGAACATGAAAGCAATTGTTCTAAGGGGCGATGATGGGGGATGCATCAAGGTCTGGCTCGTTAACATCCAAGCCAACAAAGGGAGTGCCATGCTCAAACCAACTGCGCGGTGCCGGGGCACCCCAAAGCGTTTGACGCTGCGGGTCCTTCAAGTCCCACTTGATCGGTTCGAGATCAGGGTCAACTGTCTGATAGTCCGAGCAATAAATCTCGATCCGGTGACCGTCCGGGTCGAGAATGTACAAGAAGAAAGCATTCGAAATGCCATGCCGTCCCGGCCCGCGTTCGATGTTGTCGACATAGCCGGTGGTTGCCATCAAATCGAGCAGATCGATGATGTTCAACGGCGTTGGAACCCAAAAGGCCACATGATGCATCCGAGGGCCTTTGCCATTGGTAAAGGCCATATCATGCACCCCACCCTTGCGATGCATCCAGGCGGCCCAGAGCCGTTTGCTGTCCTCGTCTTCCGTATACTCGGTCACACGGAACCCGAAATCACTGTAAAAGGCGACACTGTCGTCGACATTGGTCGAGAAGCAGTTGAAGTGATCGATCCGCAGTGGTTTCACACCACGATACAGCGCGTATTTCTGATGGATCGGCTCCAGGCGTTCCATCTTGTGATAGAACTCCAGCGGTATGCCCATATTGTCCGAGGTTAATAGAGTCCGGCCCTGATAAGTACGCTCGACCCATGAGGTCGGGCGGCCTTTGGATTGAAAATACGCCTCAGCCCGATCCAGATCCCCTTCGTCGAAGGTTTTGAAACCCATGACTTCAACGGTGCCCGGCTGATCGGACTTCTGCAGGATCACACAGTGGTGCCCGCGTTCTTCCATCGCGCGCAGGTAGACATGCGTGTCACTTTCATCCGAAACCTGAAGGCCCAGAACCTCTGAGTAGAATTTGCGCGATGCAGCCAGATCGCTGACGTTCAGGCAAACATGGCTCAGCCGGATCGTGTTGAAGTCGGGGTACAGGTTAGGGGCTGGAACGGGCATGGAAACCTCCTGTTAAACGGGGAAGATGGCGTTGGTCTGACCTGTGCCAGAGCTCGGGAAATACTCGGTCACAACCTCGCATTTCTTGTCATAGGCATCCCACCCCAACGCGCCATAAAGCATTGATGTGTCATGCATCGAGCCTTCGCCACAGCAAAAATTGGCATAATCGCCCAGCATTTTCAGGAACGTGGCGTGGTCGCCGTTCTTCCACATCTCAAGCACATGCAAGTCCATCTGACGGTTGAATTCCGAGCTGATAGTGAAAGTGCCGTTATTGGCGGCATAATCCTTGTTGGACCAGATCTTGTGCGACAGCGAGCCTGACGCGACCAACAGCACCTTTTCATCGCTGGCCTCAACCGCTTCGCGAATGGCCTCGCCGACGATGCGGCTTTCATCATGGCTGTGCACAGTGGCCCAGGCCGCGACCGAGACAACTTTCATCTCATGTTCGCGGCTCATGAACCGCATCGGGACCAGCGTGCCGTATTCAAGTTCAAGACTGTCCAGGTGATGCGCCAAAGTGTACGCGCCCTTGTCCGACGCAATCTTTGCGATGGCGTCGCCCATTTCAGGATTGCCCTTATAGGAGTACGGCAAGTTTTGAATGAATTGCGGGAACTCGTTCGACGTGAACAGACCTTCGAACTTCTCATTGGCATTAATATGGAACCCGGCATTGATCACCCAATGCGTGTCGCAGATGATCAACGTGGTAGCACCAAGCGCTTTGGCACGGCGCGCGATATCGCGGTGGCCATCAATGGCGGGCTGGCGTTTGCCTTTCACCGGGCCTTCCTGCTCGGACATGAGCAATGTGGGCACATGGGTCATTTTTGCGGCAAGAACGATTTCTCCCATGGTCTCCTCCTGGAGTTATGGTTTTCGCGCGATTGTTGTCTGAGGGGCCGCTATAGCTTGCCCAACTGCATGATCTTGTGTTGGCCCGTAGCAAAGCCGATGTGCTTTTGTTCCATGTAAAATTCAAAACTCCAGTCGCCGCCATCACGGCCGATGCCGGACGCTTTGACCCCACCAAATGGTGTCGGCAGATGACGCACGTTTTCCGAGTTGACCCAGATCATTCCGGCCTCAAGCTTGTCTGTGAAACGCAATGCGCGGGTCAGGTCGTTGGTCCAGACATATCCGGTGAGGCCGTATTGAGTATCATTTGCGATCTGCAGCGCCTCTTCTTCGGTTGAGAACGGAATCGCGGTCAGGACAGGGCCAAAGATTTCCTCGCGCGCGATACGCATCTGGTTGTTGGCGTTGGTAAACAAAGTGGGACGCACGAAATACCCTTCTTCACCCACCTTGACGCCACCGGCTGCAATCGCTGCGCCGTCTTCTTTGGCGATGTCGAAGTATGAGGTGACCTTGTTGTAATGCTCTTCGGTCACTAGCGGGCCGATCTCGGTGGCCGGGTCGAGCGGGTGTCCGACCTTGATATTGTTAACACGCTCGACCAGTTTGGCCTCGAATTCCTCCTTGATGGTGTCTTGTACCAGCAGGCGGGAAGAGGATGTGCACCGTTCGCCGTTGATCGAATAGATCATGAAGATCGCTGCATCCAGCGCACGATCCAAATCGGCATCGTCAAACACGATGACCGGGTTTTTACCACCCAATTCCAGATGCATCCGTTTCAGAGTGTCTGCACCCTGCTTCGTGATAATGCTCCCCGTGCGGCTTTCACCGACGAAGGCAATGGCCTTGATCAACGGATGCTCGGTCAGTCGTTTACCGGCATCTGGACCAAAGCCGTTGACGGTATTCAGTACACCTTTGGGAAGCCTGGCCTCTTCCGCGATTTCCACCAGTAGCCGGGCTGACAGCGGTGAATCTTCAGCTGGTTTGTGGACGACCGTACAACCAGCAGCCAGTGCCGGAGCGATCTTCCACGTCGACAACATAAATGGCGTGTTCCATGGGGTAATCACACCAACGGGTCCAATCGGTACACGGGTGGTGATGTTCATCAGGGTCGGAGATTTTAGGTGCTGACCATCCCGTGCCTGCACAACTTGATTGGCGAAATACCGAAAGTTCTCAGCCCCGCGCAGGGCCGCTTTGGACATGAACCGCAGGGTCTGGCCAGTATCCCAGCACTCACACAGCGCGATTTCTTCCGCGCGAGCCTCAATCCCATCCGCAACATTCAGTAGAATCCGACGGCGTTCTGCGGCAGGCATATCTCGCCAATCCGCGAATGCATCATGTGCTGCCTGCGCGGCCACATCAATATCTTTCGCAGTACCATGAGCGACGTTGCAGATTACCGATTTGTCGACCGGTGAAACCGACTGAAACACCCCACCCGAGCCGTCCCTGTCTTCACCTGCGACCCGGTTCTTAATTCCGCTTTCCTTAAAGCGAGCAAGAAAGCTATCCAATTTTTCTATGTTTTTATTCAGATCGCTCATGTTCAGGTCTCCAGATGGTCTCGGATCGTGCCGGTTTTGGGAGAGAGGTCAGGATCGATGTCCCGCATCTCAACCGACAGCGCGATAGAATGTTGACGCATAACGGGCTCCAGATAGGATCGGGCGCCTTCAAAAATGCGCTGCGTTGCGTCTTTCTTTACGGCGCCTGACCGACCAGCGCGCAACCGGATCGAAATATCGACGAAGCCATGCGCAGGATTACCATCGGCGATTGCATAGTGATCAGCGCGCATGGCCCGAACACGAATGCCGGGCGTCGGGAAAGTCTCGATCCCGGCAGCCGTCTTACGAATGCATTCGCAAAGCCCACTTATGTCGACCCAGTCGTCAAGATTGCCGGAATATTCGACGTGGAAATGCGGCATGATTCTCCCTCATTTAGTTAACATGTTTACTTTATGATTTCGACACCGTCAAGATGTTGCTTTGTTAATCTTTGCAATTCCCAAGGCAGCAATCTACAAAACAGCATGAACGCTCAGAGCCATACAAAAAGTACATCCCGATCTCTGCCGATTGCACTATTGCGCGCACGCGAGACCGTGATGGCACCTGTCCGCGATATGCTGCAAGGCATTCAAATAACCGAACAAAAATGGCGCATCCTTCGCGTGCTGGATGAGCTGGGCGAAGTCGAACAAAGCACGATCGCCAACGAGGCTTGCTTGTTACTGCCCAGTCTTACACGCATCCTGCGAACGATGGAGGCAGATGGGCAGGTTACCCGCCGCCAGAGCGCACATGACAAACGGCGTACCATGGTGACGATCACAGATACGGGGCGTCAGATCCTGAAAGACAACCTAGCAACGTCACTGGCAATCTCCAAAAGCATCGAGGCACAGATGGGTCAGGAGAAGCTGGACAAGCTGCTGGATCTGCTCGAAGAGCTTCAGGCGGTCAAAACATGACCCCGCTTGATTGAGAAGCAGGGCCATAACGGATTCACAAACGCGCCAATCCAGTATCCAGCGCTGAAAGTATCTTGGCCACATCGTCGGATGTAACGATCAGCGGCGGCGAAAGGATGATGTTGTTGCCAGAGACCCGGACCATCACACCGTCCTCATAAGCCCCTTTCTGCACTTTCAACGGTAGGTGTTTCGCTATAGGGGCCTTGGTTTCGCGATCCGAGACCAGCTCCAGCGCACACATCAGCCCTTCACCGCCGCGCACATCGCCGATTGCGTCATGCTTATCAGCCAGTTTCATTAGGCCCTCGAACAGTTCATCCCCGCGGGCTGCGGCGTTCTCCCAAATCCGCAGACGATTGATTTCCGAAAGCGCCGCCAAGGCCGCTGCTGCACCAACCGGATGGCCAGAATACGTATAGCCCTGATCGACCGAAGCCATTCCGGTGGTATCGCTCTCGAACACTTCAGCAACCGAGCCCGAAATCATCGCCGCACCAAACGGGAAATAGCCATTGGTAATGGCTTTGGCTGTTGCCATGATATCGGGCCTAACCCCCCAATGCCGCGCGCCGCTCTCGCTTCCGGTACGGCCAAAGGCTGTGATGATCTCGTCCGAGATCAACAGAATTCCGTACTTCGAACAAACCTCGCGCACCATGGGCATAAAGCTTTTGTGCGGTGGAATTACGCCCCCTGCCCCCAGAACCGGCTCCATTATGAAAGCCGCGACAGTATTCGCACCCTGAAAGGCAATCTCGGCCTCCAACGCCTTGACGCACAGCTGGGCCAGCCGCTCGGGATCAGTTTCGTCAAACGGGTTGCGATATGTCCAAGGGGCTGGCACGTGGAAACAGCCGGGCATCATTGGCTCATATGCCGCGCGGAACTTCTGATTGCCGTTAACTGAGGCAGCCGCGAAATGAGTACCGTGATATCCTTGCTTGAGGCTGATGAACTTGGTGCGACCAGCCTCGCCGCGCACTTTATGGTACTGACGCGCAAGCTTCAGCGCGATCTCAACGGAATCCGAACCACCCGAGGTAAAGAACGCCCGCGTGAGCCCGTCAGGCGCGAAAAACTGCGCCAACTCATAGGACAGCTCAATCGCCTTGTCATTGCTGGTGCCCCGAAAGGTCGAGTAGTACGGCAGCGCGTTCAGCTGATCGTTGATCGCTTGTTTCACCGGTTCGCAGGAATAACCCAAGTTGACATTCCACAGACCACCCACTGCATCAATCGCCTTGTGACCATCAATATCGATAATGCAGACCCCTTCTCCACCGGTCAGGATCGTCGGCGGATTGTTCTGGCTATCTGCCGGATGCGCCATTGGATGCCAGAAATGGCGGGCATTGTTTTCCTTAAGGAAGTTGGAGTCTTTCATGTCACGGTTCTCCGGAGGATCGTCCACCAACGGTCATGGGTGGAACACGGTTGGAAAATTTTCAGGCAACTGACCGCCGAAATTTGCGGTCAGATCACGCGAGAGAGATTGAAGTGATTTCAGGATCACTGGCAGGCGTTCGCTGGTCGCCCGATTCTCGGGAACAGCGATCGAGATCGTTCCCAGGGCGATCTGATCGATGCCGAAGATGGGGGTGGCGAAACCAAATACGCCCTCCTCAAAGCTGCCATTGCTGTTGGCCCAGCCGGCCTGCTGAACCTGAGCAACCTTTTCTTTGATAAGCTTGGGATCGGTCAAAGTGGATTCGGTGAAACGCACCTGCTCCGATTGATCCAGACCGTCCAACAGGAAGGATGGACCAAAGGCGAGCATGCATAGACCCGCTGCTGTAGCATTAACAGGGATTATCTCGCTTGGGTCGAAACTGACTCGGACGCTATGCATGGTGGCCTCAACCACCACCGCAGTCTGCAATATCCCTTGCTCCAACAGGGTAAGATGCAGGCTCTCACCAACCTCCTGCATGGCCATCTGCATTCTCTGGCGCGCGCCTTCCAAGCCAGGTTTGGCAATTTGGCGCAACGCGGCCAGTCGCAAAGCAGCCGGTCCAATTGCGTAGGTTTTTGATTGAGGGTTCTGTTCTATCAGCCCGAATTCTTCAAGCGCCCTCAGGTGACGCAATGCTGTTGCTTTATTCAATCCGGACATACGCGCGATCTGACTCAGGCCGATTTCAGCCATAGTGTTTGAAAATAAATCTAGCATTTTTAATGCGTTAAGCGCCGCGCCCATGAGATTACTTCCTCCCGCTGAGGTTATACTTGACAGAATGAACTTAACAAAGCAAGATTATTATTGTTAACACGGTTCAAATAATGAACCACTTATCGGGAGGTGTAAATGAAAAAGTTTTTAGCGGCAGCCCTGATGGCAGCCTCTGCGACCGCTGCTTTGGCAGAGTATCCAGAAAAGCCGGTATCCTTCGTAGTTCCGTGGCCTCCGGGTGATCTGGAAGACGTCCTCACGCGGATGATCGCGGATGAATTTCAGGCGATGTACGGCATCCCTGCAGCGGTGGTGAATAAACCCGGTGGCGGCGGTGGCCCTTTCCCCGGCGCTGTTGAAGTCGCGACTGCACCGGCAGACGGGTACACGGTCGGCTCATTCGTGATTGGCGTACCTGTCATCGGGCCGGAAATTGGCATTCCCGAGTTGAACCCAAATCCGTTTGAGCCAATCGGCATCTTCCTGACCTACCCGTTCGTGATTGCGTCAAGCAAAGATGCTCCGTTCCAGAATTGGGGCGAACTGGTTGAGCACGGTAAATCAAATGATGTGGCGCTTGGCCATTTTGGTTCGGTTCTTCCACCCACCCAGGTCACCTTTGCCGCCGCAGTCAGCAGCGGGTTCGATTTTGCCAGCGAGGCCGCGTTTGATGCACTGGACTGCAACACTCTGGCGTCGGGTGATGTAGATGTCATCAACACCACACTGCAACTCATTCTGCCCTGCCTTGATCAGGTGAATGTTCTGGCCAGCATCGGTGGGGATCGGATTTCACTGGTTCCTGATACGCCGACTGTCGTTGAGCTGAACCCAGAACTGCCGTTGGCGCTGTGGAACGGATTGTTTGTTCATAAGGACACGCCTGCAGATGCGCGTGAGAAGATCACTGCGGCTGCTCAAAAAGCGCTGCAATCGGACAAAGCCAAGCAGCTGGCCGAGGAAACCGGTGCACTGATCTATTGGCAGGATCCCGACACTTCGAATGCGCAGATCGAGCAGGACAAAGCTTCGTTCGCAAAAATCGAAGAAATTCTGGGCGAATAAATCCCCAAGCAAGGCGCGGGCAGAGATTTCCGCGCCCTGCTTTTAGGGTCGGGAGGAAGACATGATCGCAAAGACGTTGCAAGACATGTTCAAGCGATATCGCCGTCCGGGCGATATAGTATTTGCCGTTCTGTTTCTTGCCTTTTCGGTATTTCTTCTGTCGCAGCTTGGCGAACAGACACAGGTCGTCAAGCGCACCAAATGGTTTGCACAACCCGGATTATGGCCCACGATCGCAGTTTGGTGCATGGTTCTGTTCAGCTTCCTGCATTGGCTCAGCTCTGCCTTGTCTGATCGGATCGAAGGTCGTTGGGTTGAGGTCGGGTTCTGGGTTCGGTCGCTGGAATATGTTCTCTATTTCCTAATCTATGTTCTACTGGTTCCCCAGCTTGGTTATCTAGCTTCCACGATGTTATTCGCGGTTTTTCTGACCCTGCGCTCAGGTTTCCGTGGCTCGGGCGCAATTGGCATCGCGGCCCTGTTCGGCTTTGTTGTGACCATCGTGTTTCGGGGGTTTCTGCAAGTCAAAATCCCTGCCGGAGCCATCTATGAATACCTTCCTGATTCAGTCCGCGCCCTCGCGCTGACTTACCTGTAGGGGGCTATTATGGAAACACTTCTGTCCGGTGTTTCGATCCTGCTGCAATGGCAGGTCATCGTCGCCTTGTTTATCGGATCAATCGGCGGTGTCATTATAGGTGCGTTGCCTGGAGTGGGCGCTGCCGTTGCCATCGCCATCCTTCTGCCAGCCACCTTTGCCTTCGAGCCTATCGTCGGGTTGACGTTGCTGCTGGGTATCTACGGATCCTCTATGTATGGCGGCGCAATCCCAGCCATCCTGATCAACACACCCGGCACTGCCGTCAATGCGCTGACCACCTATGACGGCTATCCCATGACCAAGCGCGGCCAAGGTCACAGGGCATTGTCACTGGCCTATTCTGCCTCGTTCTTCGGGGGTGTTTTCGCGATCATCTGTCTGATGGTGCTTTCGCCGGTGTTGGCCATGATCGCCCCACATTTCGGCAGCCGTGAGATTTTTCTGGCCGCGTTGTTGGGAATTGTTCTGGTCGTTCTGGCCCACCGGGGTCAGATATTTGCGGCAGGCATGCTTGCAGCCTTTGGCGTCTTTCTGAACACGGTCGGGTTGGAGCCTGTCAAATATACCCGCCGCTATACGTTCGATCAAAGCTGGCTGGCCTCAGGTGTTGACTTGATCGTGGTCGTGCTGGGTCTGTTTGCGCTCAGCCAAGCTTTTCTTTTGCTTCTGGAAAAGAACCACGCACCGGAAGACACCCATGTCAGCGGTAATATCTTTGCCGGTTTGAAGGAACTGTTGGGCCTGAAAAGGATCGCCACCGTTTCTTCAAGCATCGGGGTTTTCATGGGCATGGTGCCGGGAACAGGTGAGTTCACCTCGCAATTTCTGTCCTACACTTATGCTCAGAAGTCATCGAAAGACCCTGACAAATTCGGCGACGGCTCGCCCGAGGGCTTGGTGGCGTCAGAGGCCGCGAATAACGCAGTGCCGGGGGCTGCGATGATCCCGCTGCTTGCCCTTGGTATTCCCGGTGAAGCGCTGACCGCGATGATGCTATCGGTCTTCTATGTTCACAATGTGATCCCCGGCCCGCAGCTGTTCGAAAACCAGATGGATTTCATCATGGCGCTGTATATGGCGCTGATCCTTCTGAATGTGATCGTTCTGATCTTTTTGCTGTTTTCGACAAACCTGCTGCTCAAGATCATTCAAATCCCCACACGCTTCCTTGGCGTGATGATCCTGATCCTTGCCTTTGTCGGCGTGTACAGCCTGCGCAACTCGATCACCGATTGCGCCATTGCTGCCGGGTTTGGGGTCTTTGGTCTGATCCTCAAAAGACTTGATCTACCGATTGTGCCGATCATCCTGGGCATGGTTCTGGGCGGCATTATGGAAACCAAGCTGCGCAGTGCGATGGCACGGGTCAAAACACCGCTGGATTTCATTGACCGACCGATTGCCGCGATTCTGTTTGGCCTGATCGTGCTGATCCTGATCCTTCATTTCCGTACGCTGTACTATGAATTCAAGAACAAGCTTCGGCCTGAACCCCATGTGCCCGCCGTGGATTCTGACCACCCGAACCAACAAGGATAATCTACATGGATCAGTCTTCCATTGATACGTTGCGCGTGCAGGAGATTGCCCCACGCGGCCTTTTTATCAATGGCGCCTTCCATGCTGGAGAAACCGGTGCCTTGCATCAGGTGCTATCGCCTATCGATGGCCAGCCACTGGCTCAAATCGCCGAAGGAAGCCCAGCGGATGTAGATTCAGCCGTGCGCGCCGCACGGACAGCGTTTCAGGATGGGCGATGGTCACGCATGGCCCCTGCGGGCCGCAAGAAGATTCTTTTGAAGCTGGCAGACCTAATCGAATCCCAGGCGCTTGAAATCACAGTGCTGGGTGTGCGGGACAACGGTACCGAGATCAATATGGCCTACAAGGCCGAGGCGCTCTCGGCAGCTGCGACCTTCCGATACTACGCCGAAGCCATCGATAAAGTTTACGGTCAAGTCGCCCCGACCAGCCACGATGTTCTGGGCCTTGTGCATCATGCCCCTGTCGGAGTTGTCGGGGCAATCGTTCCCTGGAACTTTCCGCTGATGATCGGCAGTTGGAAAATCGCCCCGGCCCTTGCGGCGGGCAATTCCATTGTCCTGAAACCTGCCGAAAGCGCCTCACTCAGCCTGTTGAAAATCGCCGAACTAGCCGCCGAAGCCGGTGTTCCTGATGGTGTGTTCAACGTGGTAACCGGGCACGGCGCGATCGTAGGCGAAGCGCTGGCCTTGTCCATGGATGTGGACATCATGGTATTCACGGGATCGGGTGCAACGGGTCGGCGGCTGCTGGAATACTCGGCACGGTCCAATCTGAAGCGTTGCTATCTGGAATTGGGCGGTAAATCACCAAACATCGTTTTTGCGGATGCGCCAGATTTGGCGGAAGCAGCCAAAGTCTCAGCCGCCGGGATTTTCCGCAATTCTGGCCAGGTCTGCATCGCCGGCTCACGTTTGCTGGTGCAACAGGATATTTACGAGGATTTCGTGGCCGAGATCACGCGCCATGCCGAAGCCTTCCGTGTGGGCGATCCGCTGGACCTGAGCAGCCAGATCGGCGCCGTACATAGCTTGCCCGAGCTGAAAGCCAATTTGGATTTCGTTACGAAAGCCGAAGCCGAAGGTGCCGAACGTCGCACAGGTGGTAACCGCATTCTGGCCGAAACCGGCGGCTACTATATGTCGCCCACGGTTATGGCTGGCGTCAAAGAATCGGACCATCTGTTCCAGAACGAGGTGTTCGGCCCGGTCTTAGCCGTAACTCCGTTCAAAGACGAAGCCGAAGCGATCCGGCTTGCAAATGCTACGGCCTATGGTCTGGCAGGCGCGGTCTGGACCTCGAACCTCAGCCGCGCGCATCGGATGGTCGCCGAAGTGCGGACCGGGGTCATGCACGTCAATACATATGGCGGTGCAGACCTGACCGTACCGTTGGGGGGCGTGGGCCAATCCGGAAACGGGCACGACAAGTCGCTGCATGCGCTTGAGAAGTATTTCGATCTGAAAACCGCCTGGATAAAGCTATGACCAAGGGATCGCTGAATGACGCTTCCGTCTAAATCTGTTGAACTTATCGAACGGCGGGCGCGGCTGCTGGGACCCAATGTCTCGACCTTCTACGAAGAGCCGGTGCACTTCGTGAAAGGCGAAGGGGTTTGGTTGTGGGATGCCGACGGGCGCAAGTATCTAGATTGCTACAATAATGTACCTCATGTCGGCCATTGCAACCCACGGGTGGTCGAAGCGATTCATCGTCAGGCATCGACCCTGAACACCCACACTAGATATCTTCATGACGGTATTCTGGACTATGTTGAGAAACTGACAGGAACAATGGATGCCGCTCTGGATACGGCGATCCTGACCTGCACCGGGTCCGAGGCAAACGACATCGCGTTGCGCATGGCCGAAAGCATGACCGGCAATCGCGGGATCATCGCCACGGATGCGACCTATCACGGAAACACCGCGCTGGTCAGCCAATTGAGCACGTCAAATGTCCCGACGGTTGGTTTCGGGTTAGATCAATACTTCCGCTTTGTCCAAGCCCCGGACAGCTATCGCGACCCCGATCCAGATGGTACAAAATTCGCAAATACCGTTGCAGAGCAGATTGCTGCGCATGAAGAAGCGGGAACTGGATTTGCAGCCTTAATTGTCTGCCCCTATTTCCTGAACGAAGGCTTCCCGGACCACCCCGATGGCTGGCTGAAACCCGCAGCCGAGGTGGTGCGCAAGGCAGGTGGTCTTTTGATCTGCGACGAGGTCCAATCCGGATTTGGCCGCACTGGAACCCATCTGTGGGCGCATCAAAAAATGGGTGTGGTGCCGGATATCTTTACTATGGGCAAGCCCATGGCAAACGGCCATCCTGTAGGCGGAGTTGTTACGCGCAGCGAAACCCTTGCGACATTCCGCAAAGGATATCGCTATTTCAATACGTTTGGCGGCAACCCCGTGTCTTGCGCCGCAGCAATGGCGGTGCTGCAGGAAATTGAAAACGAGGGTCTGGTCGCAAATGCAAAAGCCGTCGGGGACCACGCGCGTTCCCGACTTAATACGCTGAAACAGAAATATGACTTTATCGGAGACGTGCGCGGCTCGGGCCTAATATTCGGGGCTGAAATGGTCGTGGATCGCGACAGCAAAGAACCTGCAAGTGCGTTCACTGATCGCGTCATCAACGCAATGCGTCATCGCGGGATCATTCATTCCAAGCTGGGTCGCCACAAAAACACACTCAAGATCCGCCCACCGATGCCGTTTTCAATCGAAAACGCAGATCTGCTGTTCGATACGCTAGACGAGGTTCTGGCGGAAACACCGTTGATCATATGAAGCAGATCGTCGAACAGGCCATTGCCAAATGGGGGATGCGAGGCGCTCAATGGTCGCTCGTCGCGGCACGGGAGAACCATGTCTATCGCGTAGAGTTTGCTCAGAAATCCTACGCATTGCGTTTGCATCGTAAGGACCTGCGCACGGATGCAGAACTCCGGTCTGAACTGCAATGGATGGCCGCGTTGGGCGGTGAAGGTATTGGAGTTTCGGCACCAGTGCCCGCCACGGACGGTTCATTCCTGCATATGATTGATGGCATTCAGATCGACATTCTCAATTGGTTGCCTGGTCGCCCTTTGGGTGCAACCGGGTCAGGCATCGATCACCGAGACCGTCTTGGCATTTTTCAGAAAGTTGGCCAGGAAATGGCCCGACTGCATGAAGTTAGCGATAGCTGGAAGCGCCCAAGCGCGTTCGCGCGTTGGTCCTGGGATCGATCCGGTTTGCTGGGAGACACCCCGTTGTGGGGTCGTTTTTGGGAAAATCCGACCCTAGGCCCAGACGATCGCGCGCTGTTGATGGACTTTAGGAATACCGCAAACAGTGATTTGCAGCGGCTGGAAAACAATCTGGACTATGGCTTGATCCACGCCGATCTTGTCCGCGAAAATATCATGGTCGATGCAAGCCGTGTTTGGCTGATTGACTTCGATGATTCCGGATTTGGTTTCCGACTGTTTGACATCGCCACAACGCTGCTCAAGAACCTGTGCGAGCCCGACTATGATCAGCTATGTGACGCTTTGCTAACAGGGTATCGCACTGAACGGCAGATTTGTACCGACCATCTTCCTTTATTCATGGCCCTGCGCGCCGCAACCTATGTCGGCTGGGTTTCATCCCGGCTTGAGGAGGATGGCTCAGTTCAGCGCAACAGACGTTTCGTGGAAGACGCCCGAGAATTGTTGTCCCAATACCTGAAACAAAGGGAGAGGAACCAATGACCAAAAAGACAATCCTGCTGATTGGGACTTACGACACCAAAGAACCTGAAATGCGTTTCATCGAAGAGGCCGTTAAGGCTCAGGGCGCTGAAGTTTTGACCATGGATGTCTCGGTTTTGGGTGATCCGTCTGAACCAACCGATATCTCCAAACACGACGTTGCCCGTGCTGGCGGAATGACGATCGATGAGGTCATCTCTCAGGGGGATGAAAACAAAGCCTTTCGCGTAATGTCGGCGGGTGCTGCAAAAGTGGTTGCGCAGGCCTATGCTGAGGGACGGTTTGACGGAATGTTGGCAACCGGGGGTACCATGGGGACCGATCTGGCGCTGGATTGCGCGCAGGCTTTGCCCATGGGTGTTCCTAAATACATCGTGTCGACCGTCAGTTTCTCACCTCTGATCCCTCCGCATCGGCTGGCACCGGATATCCAAATGATCCTCTGGGCCGGGGGGCTGTATGGAATGAATTCGATCTGTAGATCGTCGCTTATGCAGGCGGCCGGAGCAGTAGTTGGCGCAACTAAGGCGGCGATCGCACCGGATCGCAGCAAACCGCTGATCGGAATGACAAGCTTGGGCTCATCCTGCCTGCGATATATGAAAACGCTCAAACCAGCGCTCGAAGATCGTGGGTTCGAGGTCGCTGTTTTTCACTCGACGGGCATGGGTGGCATGGCCTTTGAGAAATTGGCCGCCGATCGCGCATTCGCCTGCGTCATGGATTTCTGCATGCAGGAGTTCGGCAACCTTATGGCCGGGTCCGTGGTTTCCAGTGGAGATGATCGCGTCACAAATGCGGGTCGTGTGGGTACACCCCAGATGGTCGCCCCGGGTGCTCTGGACCTTCTGGATTTTGCCGGTTGGCAGGACATCCCAGAGCAATATGCTGATCGACCATTCCACGAACATAACCGCCTGATAAAAAGCTCGGTCTTCAATGGTGATGAACGCCGCGCGTGGGTGCGAGAGCTTACCAACCGGCTAGAGGCCGCGACCGGTCCGGTTCACTTCTTCTTACCGCTTCAAGGTGTCGAAGCTTGGGACAAAGAAGGTGAAGAGGCGCACGATCCCGAAGCACTGGCGGATATGGTGGACGAAGCACGCAAAACTATGCCCGGTCGGGTCCCGATGACCGAGATTGATGCGCATATCAACGACAAAGCGTTTTGCGATAGTGTCCTTGCCCAGTTCGACAAATGGGTCGCGGAAGGCGTCATCGTGAAATAACACGGACTCCATCACATTATCTCGAAAGAGAGTTTAACCATATCCGGCAAGTGTGTTGGCGAAGCTGGGCTCGCCAATACCTGAGCGCTAAGCTTATTGCTGGACGAACACCCATCATCGCCTGCATATTGGAGCTAAGGACCTTAGTTTCGGCGGAAAAATGTCACCAATTTAAGGTGACAACAGGCCTGCGGCTCATGGAAGATAAAAGCAGAATTCAAGTGTAGCGCAGGAAAATTGACCCGTTTCGCCGATGACGTTGCCAGCATTAAACGGCAACCCAACCGTTGGACCCAAGCGCGCCTTGCAAGCCCAACTCGCGAAAGGAACGAATAATGTTAACCACAATTGCAACATGGTATTTGAACCCGAAAACCCGGTCAGAGGGGATCGCGGCACTTCAACAACTTGCCAAAGACGTAAAGAAAAATGAGCCCGATACATGGGGATACCTGGTTCATACCGGGGGTGCAGGCTCGGTTCCCCCATGCGACGAAAATGAAATTGTGTTCGTAGAAATTTATAAAAATGAAAAAGCTTTCAAAAACCATCTAAAACCAAAATCGGACTTTTCAAAATTTCTGAAAAAGAATGGTCACCTCTTTCTTCCGGGTCCTGGAGGGAAAAACCCGTTTGTCCAAGTTCTGAATGTTGATCGTATTGGCGGGTTCCTGCGCCCGGAAGCTGGGTCTGCAAAGGGTTAACCGTGGATCGGGTAATCCTGCCAGTCAAAAAAGATAGCATCTCAAATCTTCGATGCCTGAAACGCCATTACAGCGGAGCAACTGGGTGGGTTGCACCCGCTCGCGTGTCCGGTGACGAGTGGCGCCAAATCGATAAAGCTTTTTGCGCCTTATCCCGGCCAACAGATATGCCGACATAACCGCCTGGAATTGGTAGGCGACGTATTGTTTATCTTATGTTATAAGAAGCCGAGATTTCGTTTTATCGTTTCTGATTTTGATCTGATCCATCTAACTCGCGAAAGCGTTCGTATTGGTAAGTCCAGACGTCAATTGCCCAAATTGTGGTTCGGCTAATCCTGCCGGATCGAAGTTCTGCCATAGCTGCGGCAATGCCTTAGCCCAAACATGTGCAGCGTGTGGCGAACCGGTTCTGCAAAAAGCGAAATTCTGTACGAGCTGCGGCGCTTCTTTGGCAGATACTCAGGTAAAAACATCCTCAATTGAGAGACCATCCCCAAACAAATCGGCGCCCATCGCTCCGACACCAGAAAACGTTGCCGAACGAAGGCAGTTGACCGTCCTATTTTGTGACTTGGTTGGCTCGACCGCCTTGTCAGAGAAATTCGATCCAGAAGATTACCGAGACCTGATTACCCAATATCGAGATCTGGTAGGAAACACTGTCGCGAAATTCGGTGGCGAGATCGCGAACTATGCGGGCGATGGCGTGGTGGCGATTTTTGGCTACCCCGTCGCACAAGAAGCCAGCCACTATTCCGCCGCGCTGTGCGCGCTTGAAATCACCAAGATAGCTGAAAGTATCGAGGTTGGTTTTTCCGGCAAACCTATATCGACCAACGTGCGTGTTGGTATGCACACGGGACCAGTTGTCGTGGGCACAGCCAACAGTTCTTCGCTGGATGAAAAGATGTGGTTGTTCGGGGATACACCAAACGTCGCAGCACGTATCCAGTCTGTTGCCGATATTGGGCAAGTTGTCATCTCGGAGGTAACGCGCCGTTTAATTGGTGAACGGCTCAATTATATCTCGCTGGGTGCGCCACCGTTGGCTGGTGTTAGTTCACCGATTGAGTTGTTTCAGGTTCAGCAGAAAGTGCAGGGCTTCGAGGCTGCGCGCAAAGACTTTTCCCACGATACGACGCCAACCATCGGCCGGACAGCTGAGATCGCTTTGGTCCGTTCAAGATGGGAAGGTGCATTGGAGGGCGAAGGGCAAGTTTTGTTGCTGACTGGCGACGCGGGCGTCGGTAAATCCAAGATTGCTTTTGGGCTGAGTGAAGATCTGGCCGATGAAGATGCCTCCCAGTTCATTTTGTTCGGGTCTCCCCTTCATCAAAGCAGCGCTTTTTATCCGGTAAAGAATGCGCTGACGGCGCTCACGGGTATGTCGCCAGATGAAACGACCGAGCAAAGTCGCAAGAAGGTCCTAAGCTTCTTAACTGACCTTGGGTTGGATGATCCGGCTTGTGCCCTTCCAATTCTGCGCCTTGTTGCTCTGGAAGACACCTCAGCACCAGCCGAACCGATGGCGCCTGAACGGGAAAAAGGGGCCCTAATCGAAGCATTGCTCCGACTTTGCGCGGGGCTCGAGCAAAGATCGCCGCTTATGTTGTTGCTGGATGACGTGCATTGGTTCGACGCCTCAACATTGGAATTCGTCAACGGGTGGGTTGAGCAGCTGTCAAACCGGCGCTGCCTGGTTTTGATGACCGCCCGCAGCGAATTCCAGTCTCCATGGCGAAACCAGTCCCATGTGACTTCATTGGAGTTAAATCGTCTGGTTCGGCGCGATATTTTCAAATTGGTTGAAAGCATCTCGGGAATTCGTCCGTCGGATGAGGTGCTAAGCCAGTTGGCGGATCGGACCGATGGTGTGCCCCTCTTTGTCGAAGAACTGACTAAAATGGCAATGGAATCCGGGTTGCTGGCAAGCAGGGGTCAAAGCAAGGCCGAGCTGTCGATGGCCATACCTGAATCCTTGCAAGACTCGTTGATGGCACGCTTGGATCGCTTGTCTGCCAGCCGAGAGATCGTGCAGGTTGCGGCTGCGATTGGCCGCAATTTCGAAAGAACTTTGCTGAGCCATGTTCTGAAATGGAGCGATCAGGAAATCACCTCGGCGCTTGATCAGTTGCTTGAAACAGAGTTGATCGTGCCAGCGGGTTTGCGCGGAGTGGAGGACACCTACAGGTTCCGACATGCCTTGGTGCAGGATGCAGCCTATCAGTCGATGCTGCGATCTACGGCGGCCAGATGGCATGGTCAGATTGCCGAAGTTCTTGAAGAAAATTACCTGGAAATTGTCAAACACGAGCCCGAGATTCTGGGCCATCACTATTGGCGGGCTGGCGATTATTCGGCGGCCGAGATTAACTTGATGCGGGCCGCACGTCAGGCGCTGGATCATTCTGCAAATGTAGAGGCGATCACCCATCTGCAGCACGCTTTGGAATGTTTGCAGGAATTGCCCCCGTCGCAGGATCGTGACCGCCGCGAAATTGATCTGCAAATAACAATCGCAGTTCCGTTGGCATTTGTCCGTGGCTATGCGCACAATTCGGTTTTGTCTGCGTATGCGCGCGCCCAAGATCTGTGCCGTGAATATGGCGAGACAGAACGGTTGTTCAAAGTTGTCTATGGCCAGTTTCGGTCGACGATGCTGGGGGGGGAATATGCTGTTTCCAAGCAGAATGCAGACCGCCTTGTGTCTCTTACCCAAGATCTGAAAAGCCCACTGGCGATTGTCTCTGCCGAAAGATCACTTGGCTCGCTACAAACCTATCTCGGCGAGCCGCAGAACGCTCTGACGCATTTAGTTGCTGGGATTGATGTCAATCTGTCACTTGAGCACCGGTTCATGGGACTGGATTTTGATGTTGTTGACCTGTCCGTCGCGCTTCAGGGCTATCGGGCGTTGTCTTGCTGGTTGTCCGGTGACACGGAATACGCATTGGATGCGATTGAAAAGGCCGTGCTTCATGCCGAAGAAACAGCACACCCCTTCAGTCAGTCCTTTGCAAATGCATTTCTGGGTTGGATTTCTCAGTTCAGAGGCGAAGAAAGCCTTGTACTGGAAAGCTCGGCCAACCTGATTGCCCTGTCGGAAGAGTACTCATTTCAGTTCTGGCGTGGCTGGGCACGGGTTATGAACGGCTGGGCGCGCAGGAACGAGTTGGGCGAAAGCGCCCTAAAGGAAATTGAGCTGGGCCTGCAGGAATGGCGAGACACTGGCTGTCGGCTAGGGCTGAGTTTCTTTCTGTACCTCTATGCCGATGCAGCCATTCTCCACGGGCGTCTCGAACTTGCCGAAGAACTGTTGGACGAGGCCGAACAGATCACACAGGATGGTGGTGAACAGTTCTGGATTGTCGGTCTGACGCGGCTGCGAGGAAGACTGGCACTGTCCCATGGCGATGAAGAAACCTGCATCAAGCATTTCGAGCAGGCAGTTTCATTGGCGCTGGATCGCGGGCACTTTGGCCCGCTGCTGCGCACCGTCAAAGAGCTGGCAAAGCTTAATCCATCCACTGATTGCATAAGGCGGATCGCCAAATCGTTTGAGAATGTCACCGCACCCGACGTTCCCGATTTGATCGAGACACGTTCGATTTTGAAGAAACTCGCAACTGCAAAGACGGAGAATTAATCGCGGGGATTTGAGGCATTCGAGTTAGTCAAAGCCAGTCGGGAGGACAAGCCATTATGACTAAGAAGAAATCAAAAGGCGCCCAGTGCCATCAGACCGATGTCACCGGCGTCATGCCAAAACTGCCCAAGCAGTTCGATACGTTTCCATTCTATTACGCCTCCCTGCAATGCCAATGGATGTATTGGTTTACTTCCGTCGAAGCGGCCAAACCCTTTGTTAAAGGGACAGGTTTGTGTGTCGCGGAATTTCCGGATGAAAACGGCGAGAACAAAGCCGTCATACTTTTAAACTTTCAGCGCTACACCGCCCACTACGACAATTCTTTGGGCTTCGTGAACGAGGTCGAATTCAACCTTCTGGCATATCCTTCGAACCGGGTGCCCGGTGTACCGAAGATGACGCTGACAGAGTATCTGCACGGCCGGGATCAGACCAAAACAATCGGACATCTGCGGATACATGTTGCCGCCGACAATGCAGTCGCCGTCAAGGCGGGGCGCCAGGCCTTTGGTGAGCCCAAGTTTCTTGGGCAGTTCAATTACAAGGTTCCATCTTTGAACGCCAAGATGAAAGGCCATCCGCCAATCTCACCAAAATCGTGGTGGATTCAGCTGGTTAATCCGGATGATCCACAAACCATCGTCTACGACCTAACCGCTGATTTGGGAAAGCTGGGTGGAAATCAGTGGACCACTACCAATTGCACTCCAATCCCGGAATTTGCGACTGGCCTTGGCCGCACCGTCTGGACCAGATGGACCATCTCGGGCCTCTTCGAAACCGCAATGCTGAACAACAAGGACGGCAAGCGCATCGCCAAGACATTCAAGCTGAAGCTCGGTGATAATGATTTTCCGATGACGCGCGACATGCACCGGTTGTTCACCGATTTTACCCCGATTGCCGTGCAGGTCTTTGAAAGCCCACCCGCCTGCTTTGAGCCGCGCGGGTTCTATGTGGATGCCATCGATGGAGACCGCCATGTCACATCATGACAATAGCCCAACATTCCAGCCATTCCTGACAATAAGCGCGGCGTTGACAGGTTATAATAGTGCCGAACTTCAGGGAACGGGTTGTGCAGGGGAATATTGGCATCAATTCAGGCAGGTTTTGCCAGAAGAGATACTGAACCGGTTTCTGTCCCACGCTCAATCGCTTGGGAAAGGTAACGATGACCAGATCATCCGCAACACCTATCTGTCTGACAAATGCCTCGGCCCAATTGCGCGGTCGCTGATACAGCTTTGGTATACGGGTCAGTGGGTGCCGCTATCGCAAGAATGGCGCGAAATCTACGGCGCGTCTCGGTTTGATGTGGTTAAGATCATCTCGACCCGCTCGTACAAGGAAGGTCTGGTCTGGGACGCCATCGGGGCCCACCCTATGGGGGCAAAACAGCAGGGTTTTGGGGCCTGGTCGCTTGAACCTCCTCGGAAACGGGAGGCAGGCCAATGAATGCGATAACAGACGATGACAGAACCTATGATGTCGTGATCGTAGGTGCCGGTTTTTCCGGCGCTATTCTTGCGAAAGAACTGGTATCAGCAGGGCATTCCGTCCTGATCCTTGAGGCCGGTGCAGATCATGGCAAGACCTGGGAGACGTACCGATCGTATCTTGACCAATACTATCTTTCGTTGGCCAAAACCCCGAACTCACCCTATCCGGATCTACCTACTTTACCCTCGCCTTCGGTTCTGGATATCACCGCTGTGCGAGGCACAGAGCCGGATACAAACGGATACTTTGTTCAGCGCGGCCCATTGCCGTTCGGCAGCAACTACCTGCGCGCCTATGGAGGCACTTCGCTGCATTGGCTGGGCACCAGTCTTCGGATGATGCCCGCAGATTTTGAAATGCAGAGCAGATTCGGTCTGGGCGTCGATTGGCCGTTTGGCTACAAGGATCTCCGATCCGACTATGAACGTGCCGAGTGGGAGATTGGCGTCTCGGCCGATGCCGAAGAACAAACACCCAGAGCGCTGGGAATCAAAACCTCGGGCAAGCATGACAACCGGGGGTACTTCGCCAAAGATTATGACTTCCCCATGCATTCAATCCCCTCATCCTATTTGGATGGGTTCTTTTCGCAAGCTGACGGGATGCCCATCGAGATTGGCGAAGATGCAGCGGATACCGTCAGACTGAAAGTGTCACGTACACCTCAAGGTCGAAACTCGACCCCGCGCAAGCCCAAGAATGCCAAGGGCATACCCGTGGGCCGCAAGATGCGGCAACAGTTCCGCCCGCGCGGCGCGACCGGCCCGTTTGCCTATATGGGTCAACGGTGCGAAGGTAATTCAAGCTGCATACCGATCTGTCCGATTCAGGCAAAATACAATGCGATGAAGACGCTGGAAGATGCCAAGCATGTCCGCAAACATCACATGAAGACGATCACGCAGGCTGTGGCATCGAAGGTTGAGCTTGCGGAAAGCGGGCGTGTCTCAGGTATCGTCTACAAGAAATATCCCTTTCCCGGCGTCGCCCAGTACGAGTTGCGCAGGGCCAGGGGCAAACAATATGTCCTTGCCGGTGGTGCGGTGGAGAACGTGACCCTCGCGCTGGCGTCCGAGATTTGTAAGACCAGTGGCGAGCTTGGTCGCAACCTGATGGATCACCCATACATGATTACATGGGGTGCCACACCCGAGCCTGTCGGCCCGTTTCGCGGACCGGGGTCGACGTCAAGCTACGCAAATTTCCGGGACGGTGGATTTCGTGACAAAACCGCGGCCTTCAGGCTGGAGATCGGCAATTGGGGTTGGAACCTTGCGACTGGGGCGCCGAATTCGGATGTGGCGCGTCTGGTTGAGCAGGAAAACCTTTATGGTACAGCGCTCAGGGATAAGCTGTATCATGATGTTCAAAGGCAGGTTAGGATCGGCACGCTGGTCGAGCAACTGCCCCGCGCAACCAATCGTGTTACGATCGATCCCGCCTATCGAACACCGATGGGCGAATACCGACCGGTGATCAGCTATGATCTGGATGATTATTCACGGGCCGGACTTGCGGCAGCCTATGACACCAGCATTCAGATTTTCCAACGACTGGGTATCCGCAATCACACCGCCTACGATCAGTCCGACGCCGGGTACTTCACCTACGATGGCCGGGGGTACACATTCTATGGCGCTGGGCATCTGGTTGGGACCCACCGGATCGGCACGCATCCAAGAAACTCGGTGACCAACGATGTCATGCGGACCTGGGATCATGACAATCTGTGGATGGTTGGTGCAGGATCCATGCCTACAATCGCCACATCGAACCCGACACTTACAATGTCGGCAATGGCCTACAGAGCGTCCCGGGCGATATCTGATGCCGTTCGGAAAGGGGGTGCGAAATGACTTCTAAAGAAAAGCTGGAGAAAGAGCGCAAAACACTGTGCGGGTTACTGCAAGACGCACTTATTCTGGAACTCACGACCATCCCCCCCTATGCGACGGCGTGTTATTCAATACTGGAACAAGGCCAATATGACCGATCCGAACCAACCATCGTGAATGCAGAACCGATTGAGGTGATCCGGCAGGTCATGGTCGAAGAAATGCTGCATATGGTTCTGGTCGCGAATGTCATGAATTCGATAGGTGGGACGCCAACGCTGAACAACCCCAAGCTGTTGCCGAAGTATCCTCAGCCGTTGTTGGGTGGCCGCGGCCCGACAGTTTATCTGCGCAGGTTCACACCGGAACAGATCAAAAGCTTTCGCGCGGTGGAAACGGCTCCCAAAAATCGGGTTAATGCCAGGAAAGGCGATTTTCAAACGATCGGAGGGTATTATATCTACGTCCGGGAACGATTGCGCAATGCCTGCGATACCTACGGCGACGCCGCGATTTTCACGGGAAATGAGGCGCGGCAAATCACAGGCGCCGACTATTTCGGGGCCGGTGGAGAGGTGATCGAAGTGATCGGCACCCCAGCACAGCGCCGAAAGGCCGCGCTGAAGGCAATAAAGATAATCATGGATGAAGGAGAAGGCGCAGACCTGGGCCACAGGGCTGGCGACAAAGACATTATTCCCGGCCCCGAGCACCACGAGGATGTCGCGCACTACTTCAAATTCAATGAAATCCTTCACAGCCGATACTACAAGCCGGATGACTGCGTGGATGGCCCTCCGACAGGAGGTGATCTGATCGTCGATTGGAGCGCAGTCTCCCCGATGCGGGATGACCCGTCCGAGAGCAACTACAGGAATGCGCGCGAGATAGCTGAAATGTCTGGCGAGTTTAATGCGACCTGGACCAGCCTATTGGATGGCTTGCACACTGCGTTTAACGAAGACAAATCCGCGCTAAGGTCTTTGGTGCCCACGATGTACGACCTTAAATCTCTTGCGCAGAAACTGATGCGCATTCCATTGCCGGACGGCTCGGGGGAAACCGCCGGACCGACCTGGACATATCTTGGAAAGTCATAGGTTTAACCAATTTTTCACTGGTTAAAACGGGCATTGGATACCACAAACGCGCTTGATAATAAGGGCCGGTCTACCTATGTGGCGACCGGCCCTATTCGATTAGAAATGCGCCGAATTGGTGTTTCCCGGTATCGCGACAGGCGGCGCAAAGCGGGTCAGGTCAATCCCTTCGACAGCGGCTTTGTATTCCTCGATTTTTGGAGTTCTCCCCAAAATGGCGGAAAGCACCACAACCGGAGTGGATGCGAGCAGAGATTCACCTTTCTTGTCCGGCGCATCTGCCACAACACGGCCTTGGAACAGGCGGGTCGAGGTGGCCAGAACCGTGTCACCCTTGGCGGCTTTCTCTTGGTTGCCCATGCAAAGGTTACAGCCCGGACGTTCGAGATACAGGATGTTTTCGTATTCTGTACGAGCCTTCTGTTTCGGGAACAGATCGTCGAATTCGAAGCCAGAGTATTTCTCGAGAACCTCCCAATCGCCTTCTTCCTTCAACTCATCGATGATATTGTAGGTTGGGGCGGCGACGACCAGCGGGGCCTTGAATTCGACCTTGCCGGTTTCCTTCTCAAGGTTCTTCAGCATCTGGGCTACGATCTTGATGTCACCCTTGTGCACCATGCACGAGCCGACGAAGCCCAGATCCACATGCTTTTCAGCATTGTAGTACGAGATCGGGCGGATCGTGTCGTGGGTGTACCGCTTAGAGACATCGGCGTTGTTGACGTCCGGATCCGCGATCATCGGCTCGACGATCTGATCCAGATCGACGACGACCTCAGCGAAGTAATTCGCATTGTCATCCGGGGTCAGCGCAGGCTTTTCACCTGACTTGATCTCCGCAATGCGCGCATCAGCAATGTTGATCAGCTTCTGCAGCATACCGTTTTCATGCTCCATGCCCTTGTCGATCATGATCTGAATGCGCGATTTGGCCAGTTCCAGCGAGCCGATCAGGGTCTCGTCATTCGAGATGCAGACCGAAGCTTTGGCTTTCATCTCGGCTGTCCAGTCGGTGAAGGTGAATGCCTGGTCCGCGAGCAGCGTCCCAATGTGCACTTCGATCACCCGGCCCTGGAACACGTTGTCGCCATGCTGTTCCAGCATCTGCGCCTGGGTCGCGTGTACCACATCGCGGAAATCCATGTGCCCGGCCATTTTGCCTTTGAAGGTCACCTTGACCGATTCCGGGATCGGCATCGAGGCTTCACCGGTGGCCAGCGCCAATGCAACGGTTCCCGAGTCGGCACCAAAGGCGACGCCTTTGGACATACGGGTGTGGCTGTCGCCGCCGATGATGACCGACCAGTCATCTACCGTGATATCGTTCAACACCTTGTGGATCACGTCCGTCATAGAATGATAAACGCCCTTCGGGTCACGACCCGTGACAAGACCAAAGTCATTCATGAACTTCATCAGGCGAGGTGTGTTTGCCTGTGCCTTCGCATCCCAGACCGAGGCTGTGTGACAGCCCGACTGATAGGCGCCATCAACGCTGGGCGACACGACTGTCGCGGCCATCGCCTCAAGCTCTTGCATGGTCATCAGACCGGTGGTGTCCTGCGAGCCGACGATGTTGACCTTTACGCGCACATCCGATCCGGCATGCAAGGTCTTGCCAGGCGTCGTGCCCACGGCGTTCTTGTTGAAGATTTTCTCGACCGCTGTCAGCCCCTGACCTTCGTGGCTGATTTCCTTGGATGCAGCGAAAACCAGGGGTGCTTCGACACCCAATGTCTCGGCCGCAAGCGTCTGCAGTTTCTTGCCGAACACAATGGCGTACGAGCCACCGGCCTTCATGAATTCAACTTTCTGCGGGGTGAAAGACGAAGACACATCCACTAGTTCATCGCCATCTTCGCTTAGAAGTTTGTGATCTTTGGTGTTGATCTTCAGAACCGTACCGGTAGCGACCGAGTACTTTTCTTCAAGGATCGGGTTGCCATCGTTGTTCATGATCGCTTTGCCGTCATCGTCCACTTTCTTGACCCAGTTTTTAAGGTCCAGACCGATGCCTCCGGTCACACCAACCGTTGTCAGAAAGATGGGAGAGATACCGTTAGTGCCCGCCACAATCGGGGCGAAATTGACGAAGGGCACATAAGGGCTGGCCTGCTTGCCGGTCCACAGCGCCACGTTGTTCACCCCGGACATACGCGACGAGCCTACACCCATGGTGCCTTTCTCGGCAATCAACATCACTCGCTTGCCGGGGTGCTGCAGCTTAAGCGCTTCAACTTCTTGCTGCGCCTTATCCGAGATAAAGCATTTGCCGTGCAGTTCACGGTCAGCGCGCGAGTGTGCTTGGTTGCCCGGCGACAACAGATCGGTCGAGATATCGCCTTCAGCTGCAACATAGGTCACAACTTCGATTTCTTCGTCGATATCGGGCAGTTTGGTGAAGAACTCTGCCTTGGCATAGCTTTCAAGGATGTCGCGCGCGATCGAATTTCCAGCGTCAAAGGCCTCTTTCAACCGGTCCGTATCTGCCTCGTACAGGAAGACCTGCGTTTTCAGCACCTCGGCGGCCTGCCCGGCAATTTCTGCGTTTTCTCCCAATGCGAGATCAAGAAGAACCTCGACTGACGGGCCACCTTTCATGTGCGACAACAGCTCGAATGCAAACGGAACCGAAATCTCTTCGACGGTTGCATCGCCAAGAATAATCTCTTTCAAAAAGCGCGCCTTAACACCGGCGGCGCTGGTTGTGCCCGGCAGCGTATTGTAGATGAAATGGTGCAGTGAATCTGTTCGATGCTCATGCGCATCGTCTTTGATCTGCACAACCAGCTCTTCGACAAGCGCTCCGTCATCGATCGGCTTCGGGTGCAGATCTTGCGCCTTGCGGGTTTCGATTTCATCGAGGTATTCAGTGTAAAGGCTCATGGCTCGTTCCGATCAATGTGGCTCGATTTCAGGCATTCAAGGATGGGTCGAATGCCGGGAATTTCTAATTGTATGCGGCGGTATACTAAATCAGAATAACTTGCAAGCCCTACCCGTGTGACGCGATGTCCCGTGCAGATCAAATTTTCGAATACGATCATGATCGGGTTTGAGACTGATTGAACGGATTCTTTGAAGCTGAATATCGGGCAAAGTAAGCGCTGTCAGCGCTACTGATATTTGGCAAGGCGTCCTGAGGCCTAGGTGCCCGCCCCATCATCATCGATCACTGCCATAGCGTCGATTTCGACCAACAGTGTGGGATCAGCCAGCCCTTTCACCACAACTCCGGTCGAACAGTGATGAACGCCCTCAAACCAACGATTGATCGCTTCGTAAACAGCCGGGCGGTATGAGATATCGGTGACATAGACAGTCAGCTTGCATACATCGGACAGGCTGCCCCCAGCCTCTTCCATCCATCGCTGGATATTTTTGCATGCCTGGTCGGCCTGCGCTCCAGGGTCACCCTCACCGATAAGCGTTCCGTCCAGCAAAGTGCCAACCTGACCTTGCATGAACACGAAATCACCACGCGCGCGGATAGCTTTGGAGTAAGTCGCCTGCGCGTGATAGCGGGTCTGATATTTGTGGATATGCGTACGGGCCATAAGCTCTCCTTTTTGTCAGGCCATGGCGCGGGCCAGGTAATCTTCGACCATGTCCCCAAAGCTCTGTTCGACTGCGAATTCGAAACCGCCATTGCACCGCATCACCAACGCTTTGAGGCCAAACACTTCGGAATAGGTGACCGCGTCGTCTGCAAACACAGTGTCGTGCAGATCAAGCGGGCAAGCAATGGACATGATTTCTGATGCTTTTGATCCAGTGACGCTGAAGAATGTCATCGTGTCCGAGACCCGGACGATACTGATATCGGCAGGGCAATCCGCAGGTTTGAACTGCGCCTGCAGCATCTCTTCCGCCTCCAACGGGGCCCTTACAATCCAGTGATCACGCCCGATGTAATACAATTCGGTTGTGCCCTTGTTTGCCCGGGTATTGGGCATGTCGGGCAAGGAAGGCAATGCGTCTCCGACCCATTTCTGAACCGCTCCGGAACTGCCCTTGAGATCAAATAGTGCATTCAGATCTTGGCGTTCAATTTGTGCATCGTAGCTCATCTCAGGACCTCAGCAACTTACCTTCAGGGTCATGGAACACCGGTTTTGTGATGGTCACTGGGATCACCTCGTCTTTCACACGAACATGTGCGATTTGTCCGTGGCGTTTGTGGCCATTTTTCAGCAATGCCAACCCAATCCAACGGTTGTTGACGACGCTCCAGACGCATGCGGTGACCAAACCTTCGGTGGCCTCTTTCCGGCCTTCTGGTGTAAGCGGCGCGCCTTCCGGCACCTGCTGGTTCGGGTCATCCGGCAAGATGCCAACTAGTTCCCGGCGTGCGGTTTCCGCTTCGCGGCGTAATAACACCGAACGCTTGCCCAGATAGTCGGGCTTTTTCTTCGACATGGCCCAGCCCATGCCCAGGTCAAAAGCATCGACCGTGCCGTCGACCTCATGGCCCAGCGAGAGAAAACCCTTTTCAACCCGCAGAACGTGGCTGGATTCCGAGCCGACTGGCAAAATGCCTAAGGGCGCGCCAGCCTCCATCACCTTATCCCACAAGGCCGCCATGTGGCGTGGGGCGACGTTGACCTCAAAGGACAGCTCGCCGGTGAAGCTGACACGCACGACCCGCGCAGGAAATCCTGCGACCTCGCCGTCCCGGAGTGCCATGAAGGGAAAAGCTTCTGGCGACAGATCGATATCTGTACCCAGAGCGTGCATGACATCGCGCGCACGTGGCCCACAAATGGTGGCGTTATTCCATTGGCTTGTCACCGTAGTGATCATGACCTGCCAGTCTGGAAACTCGGTCTGAAGCAGTTTTTCCATGTGCTGGTTGACTGCATCCGCATGGCCCGTTGAAGTTGAGATCATCCAGCGATGCTGATCCAGCCGAAACGCCACCCCGTCATCCAGGATCAGCCCGTCATCAGACAGCATGAGACCATAGCGACCTTCACCAGGCTTCAGGCTGGACATGATGTTGGAGTACAGAAAGTCCAAAAGGCGCGGCACATCGCGCCCCTTAAGCTCAAATGTCCCAAGCGGAGATCCATCGTAGACGCCAACACCCTCACGCACCGCGCGGCATTCCCGGTTCACCGCATCTTGCAGGCCTTCGCCGGATTTTGGGAAGTACCCTGGGCGGCGCCAGCGGGCACCAGCCTCATACATCACAGCGCCATTATCCTTGTTCCATTGCGTCGCCGGCGTGTGCCGATAGGGGAACAACACCGATTCCTCACGCAGCCCTCCGATCGCACCGAATGAAACCGGTGTATAGGGGGACCGGAATGTGGTCGTGCCAACCTCTTGCAAAGGTACGCCCTTTTGCAGAGCGACGGTGCCGATAATGTTGATATTGCCCGTTTTGCCCTGATCTATGCCCATCCCGCCGGTGGTATAGCGTTTGACATGTTCAACGTTGTCATATCCTTCGCGCAGAGCCAGATGCACATCACCAACCGAGACATCGTTCTGGATATCCAGGAAAGCCTTTCCGCCCTGCCCAGGCACATCCACGCACCATAGTGGCTCGATTGCATATGGCAGATCTGTGCCACCGTCGATAATCCGATCCAGTGTCAGATCACCCTCCGCTGCGCCTACGGCACGACAGGATTGGACCGCCCGATCCGGCACAAACGCAGAGAGGTCCTCATCAAACTGCAATGTGCTGCGGGACTGAGACCACAGATGCACGGTCGGGTTCCAACCTCCGGAGTGAACCAGCAGATCGCAGTTGATCCAGCTGCCCACGCCTCCGGCCTTGGGAAGGGCTTTGACGGCGCGTACGCGTTTGTGACCGCGTATGTCGGCAACAACCGTTCCAGCGTGGACAGTCATCCTAGGCACCATGTCCAGCGCGACTTGCGGAACGACATCACGAGAGTCGAGGATTGCTTCCAACGTGATGCCCGCAGCTGCCAGATCAGCTGCCACGGCATAGGCACTGTTGTTGTTAGTGAACAGGACCACACTCTGCCCAGGCGTCACGCCCCATCGATTGACGTAAGCCTGCAAGGAGGAGGCCAGCATGACCCCCGGTCGGTCGTTGCTACTAAACACCATCGACCGTTCAGTGGCCCCGGTGGCAATAACAACTTCTGCCGCACGAACCCGCCAGCTACGTTCCAGAATGCTGGCCTGATCCGCCTTACGTTCATTCACGATCATTAGGTTGTGTTCGCGATAGGCCCAGACAGTTGCGTTCTGCAGATGGGTCACGTTTGCCATGTCGCGCAACTCGGCTACTGCGTCAGCAACCCAATCCATCGCGGGACGTTCCCCGATAGTCAGGTTCCGGTTCAGAAGACTTCCACCTGCCTCAGTGCCCTCATCCGCAAGGAAAACCCGCTTTCCTGCCCGACCGGCCTCAAGCGCGGCTAGCAGCCCGGCTGGGCCTGCGCCCGCAATCAAAACGTCAGCATGTGCGTGACGTGCCTCGAAATGACCCGATTGTGGCGGGCGTTTTGGTGCCGCTGCCAGCCCGGCCGCCTTGCGAATGGATGGTTCAAACAGGTGCCAGTTGGGCCATTTGAATGTCTTGTAGTAAAAGCCCGCAGGAATGAACCTGCTCAGCAATTGATTGATTCCACCCAGATCAAACTCGGGTGAAGGCCAACAATTGACCGAGCGTGCGCAAAGCCCTTCGCGTAACGGAACCGTGGTCGCCGGGCGGTTGCCCGATGCGTCCTCGCCGTCCAATTCCACCAGAGTTCCCGGCTCTTCGGGCCCGTGCCCAACAATGCCGCGCGGGCGGTGGTATTTGAAACTACGGGCGGTCACCCGCACCCCATTTGCCAAAAGGGCCGAGGCCAGAGTGTCCCCTTCGAACCCTTCGTAAGATTTTCCATTAAATTGGAACGTCAGAGCGCGGCTGCGATCAATACGACCACCGGATGCACGGCGGTTACTCTGAGCCATCGGGCGCCTCCACAATGTCATGGGTCACGGTATCCCGCCAGATTGTCAGCCATTCGCCGCAGCCGCGCGCGTGCCACCACCGTTCTTGGACCGGCCCCTGCGGGTTGGGCGCGACCGTCAGGTATTCCACCCATTCAGCATCGGTGACGGCGTTGGGATCAGGACGGTCAGCACCAACAGGGCCGCCATAGGTGAACTCGCTTTCATTACGTTTGCCGCAGAATGGGCAGGGGATCAGCATCATAGTCCTGTCCTTTTCTATCTTGCTGTCGTGGTGCCAGCTTCCATCACAAATTCCAGATGACGGAAGCGATCCAAAGTGAATGAGGCCATCAGCGGATGCGGTTCGCCTTTGGCGACCAGATGTGCAAGCGTCAGTCCCCCGGCTGGGATTGCCTTATACCCGCCCCACCAACCGGCAGTGACGAACAGGCCCGGCACCTCGGTCTGATCCATGATGGGTGAGGCATCATGGGCAATATCCAGATGCCCGCCCCACTGGCGCATTAGCTTGAGCTTCTTGAAGCTCGGGAAGAGCGATAGCATCGCGGTCACCGTGTCTTCAAAGACATGTTGCTTGATATCGCGACGAAAGCTCTGGCCCATGTCGGGCGCCCCGCCAATCACCATCTCACCCTTGTCAGACTGGCTGAAATAGAAACCACTGTCCGGGCAGTTCACGATGACATCCACCAAGGGCTTCACCGGTTCGGACACAAAAGCTGTCAGGTTCATCGTGCGCAATGGCAGCTTGAGCCCGGCGGTCTCGGTCAGTGTGGTGGTATGGCCTGACACGGCCACAACAACCTTCTTCGCGCGCACGGTGCCGCGATTGGTTTCGACACCTTCGATGTGACCATCTGCGCAGCGTATCAATGATTGCACAGCAGTCTGTTGGTGCATCTCGACACCCATCGCATCCGCAGCGCGGGCATAGCCCCAAGCCACAGCGTCATGCCGATTTACACCCGCATCTGTATGGACCATGCCACAGATGATCGGCATGCGCGCATCTGGCCCTCCACCGGTCAGCGCAGGTATGCGTTTGCGCAATTCTTCAGTCGTGATCTGCTCATAGGTCGAGCCATAGATGTCCATCACCAGCTGCCGACGCCGCAGCTCTCGCAGTTTGGGCCAAGTTTGCACCACATCCACCATGGTGCGTTTCGAGTGCATCATGTTGAAGTTCAGCTCATGCGTGAGCCCTTCGTACATTTCGACAGATTTGACGTAGAACGGGATCGACTCGTCCCGCATATAGTTGGATCGGATCGTCACCGTATTGCGCGCGATGTTGCCTCCGCCCAACCAGCCGCGCTCCAATACGGCCACGTCGGTTATGCCAAACTCTTTGGCCAGATAATAAGCGGTGGCCAGCCCGTGACCCCCTGCCCCGATCACCACGACCTCGTACTGATCTTTGAGTGGAGGGCTACGCCAAGCCCGAGGCCAGTTTTTGTGACCCGAAATTGCATTTCGCGCGAGCGAGAATATCGAATATCTTTGCATGACAGTTATACTATTTACCTTTGGTAATGTATCGTCAATAAATTTATTTACCATCACGCAATCTCACTTGGATGATCCGCAAAGTTCGGTTATGATGCCTCATGGCTTTTCAAGTGGAACAGTTTCATCGAGGTCTTGTCGGCAAATGGTCGGCACGTTCCAGATGGCCCTGTTTCATCATAAATTGCCGCAGCTCTCCGGTTCTGTAACTCCATGCGAAAATGGCGCGACGCGCCCGAATGAAACGCGCCCAGACTTGGGAGGAAAGTGATGGATGAATGAGCTATGACAACGACCATGCAAACGACGACCCTGCAGGAAACCTATGCACGCGACGGCGTCGTATTGTTGAAGAATATCCTTTCCGATGAGTGGCTTGGCAAGCTGCGTGATGCAGTTGATGCCGAGGTCAAGAAAGGCGATCGGTACTTTGCCTATAAGAATATGCGTGAAAGCCCGGGCGTCTTTCAGGATTACTGTCTGACCTCGAACATCGGGCAGCGCGTGGCCGAAGTGGCTAGAAGCCCCTGGACCTCGCTGATCTACGACCAGATTTTTGTGAAAGAACCGGGAACACGCACGCAGACCGGCTGGCACACGGATCAACCCTATTGGCCCGTTGCTGGCCCGATCATGACGATATGGATCGCGCTCGACCCCGTTGATCCGGATAACGGAGCGCTGGAATTCGTGCGCGGTTCGCACGCTTGGGGCGCAAAATACCGTCCCTTCAAGACCGATCAGCTGGGCGGGTTTCTTCACTATCTGGAACAGGACAACCCAGACTATATCGACATGCCTGACTTTGAGGCGGATCGAGAGAAATATGACATCTTCCACCATGAACACATGGAGCCCGGTGATGCACTGGCTTTCGATGGAATGACAGTGCATTCGGCTATGGGCAATCGAACGACGACCCGGCGCAGGCGCGGGTATGCGATACGATTTGCTGTCGAAGGTGCCACCTATGAGCCACGCGATACGGTCACCGAATGGCTGCATGATGACGGTCTGACACCCGGCGCGCCCTTTGCAGGGGGGCGGTTCCCCGTCATTTACAAGGCCGACTAGGGTGCGGGGCCGGTTACCCGGCCCTTGCCAAACTCAGGCTTGAAGCAATGTGCCTTCGGGTTGGGGGGCCTCAGCCTCAATCGCCCGGTCAAGCACACGCCGGAAAATTTTGGCGCCGGCATCCAAACCCAGATCGATATGGGGCGTCCGGGCGTGCTTCATACCCTGATGCACTTTCTCCAACACTTCTTTATCCTCAAGAAACGCCATTCGGGCCCCGTCATTCATGAACTTTGAAACCTCGGCATTATCCGGGTCAGAGTTGCGATGCTGGAACCAGAAGTATCTGGTCTGATCCTCATTGATCGGGGTCATGAAGTTGTAAGAGATGTTGATGAATGTCTCATCCACCGGATCTTTGTCATAACCACCGGTGCCAACAGGCGTATAGATCGACTTGTTCAACCCGATGGCGGGCATGCACATCTCGTAATGCTGCAGGCGGTCGCAATCGCCCTGAAACGCGACAATCTTGGCGTAGTAGGGCGAAGGTGGCTTATTCTCGATCCAGCGCGAGACGATCACACCGCGATCAGTCTTTTCGACGTTCAATGGCTCTTCATCCGTACCTGCCCCGGCAAAGGACGAGACATGGACCCAGGCCACGTGACTGGGATCAAGTAGATTGTCGCAAACCCAAAGATAATGGCAATCAATGTCCATCACTCCGCCATCAGTCATGCCCCAGGTAGCATTCTCAAAGTTCTCGATTGGAAAAATCAGATCCGGGTCAGCCAGTTCAGGATCGCCCATCCAGATCCAGAGCAGACGATAGCGGTCAACAACAGGGTATGATTTTACCACCGCTCGGCGCGGTGTCATCCCGCGCTGCGTCGGGCTGTCGATACAAGTGCCCGAGCAATCGAATGTCAAACCATGGTATCCGCATTCAACGAGATCACCCTTCAGATTACCGTTGGAAAGCGGAAGTTTGCGATGCGGGCAAGCATCCTCAAGCGCCACAGGCGTTCCATCTTGCTGACGATATAGCACGATGTTCTCACCCAGATACGTCTCAGCTTTAAGGTCTCGCCCGATATCCTTGCTCCAGGCTGCGACATACCAACAATTCCTGAGGTACATGTTGTGCTCTCCTATTAAGTCAGGTGGCTATGGGCATTATGGCAGGGTCAGAGCGATGCGCCATGTTGGATTTGTAATGACATATATAAGGACAACTAATTCGGTCACGACTGTGACGGCGGCAAATCGGGCTGTGAATTAGCTTCGGATTTGATCCAGTTCAAGAACTCACTGACTTTTTGGCTATCCTTGCTTTCAGGTCGACGGACCAGCCAATAAGACAGCGGCGATTGTGTCAGATAATCGAATGGGCGCACCAGACGACGATCGCACAATGCATCTATTACCAATGGCTCGCGCCCCAACGCGACACCCAACCCTTCAATTGCAGCCTGCACCACCATATTAGATTGCCCGAAGCGACGGGTGCGCAGGTCTGGCGGTAAAGTCAGGTTACATTGCCGCGCCCAATATTCCCACGTCGGGCTGGATGACCCATGGTGTAAATTTTCATCGACTAAAAGGGTATGACCCGGCAAATCCTTTGTACCTTTTAGCGTTTGTAAAAGCGCAGGTGCACAAACAGGAAACAGCCGTTCGCCCATCAACAGGTCCACATGAAAACCCGGGTATTCACCTAGGCCATATCGAATACCGATATCGGAATCTACGCCAGAAAATGGATAGAACCCGGTATCGGTGGCAATCGAAATCGACAGGTCCGGATGGGCCAAATCAAAGTGTAAAAGCCGTGGAAACAACCAGTTAAACGCAAATCCTGGCAAACAAGAGATCACGATAGTCTTGTCAGTCCGCGTTTTGTCGCGCAGTTGCGAACAGACATCCGAAATACGGCCCAGACCTTCGGCGATTGCCAATGCCAATTGCTCTCCGTCTCGGGTCGGCCGCGACTGCCGCGCGCCTCGCACCAACAGATCTCGCCCTAACCATTCCTCTAGCGTTCTGACGTGCTGACTGACCGCACTTTGGCTGACACCCAACTCATCGGCTGCTGATGAGAATCCCGAGTGGCGCACAACCGCCTCGAATGCCCTTAGCGCGGAATATGGTAAGTTCAAGATCATATTAGTTACCCTAATGATAGCCATTATCACTTTCAAATGGATTGGTGCGGGCGTCAGGCCTTAAATCTAGGACATCAAGCAATCAGGAGATGTCGATGCCCGACATGACGCCAGAGCGCGGCGCTTACAATCTGTTGGTCAATTGCGCCCACGCAGCGGCGGGTGACAGGTTGCTGATCGCCTATGAACCTCCGGAGTATGGGTATTTCGATGCCGACGGCGTGGATGTCGTCAGACAGGCTGCCCGCCAGCTTGGGTTGCAGGTCGAAACGGTTGATGTCGGGTTCAACCCCGACAATCCGCATTTGTCCCATGATCTACTAGAGCGCTTTGAGGCGGCGGACATCATTCTGTTTCTCGCCCGGCTTGGGGATCAGTTGCGGTTCTCGGACATGCCTCAGGGCAAAAAGATAGTCGTCAGCTTCGCATTATCCAAAGAGATGTTGGGGTCTGGATTTTCCAACGGACATCACGACGCGTTCATGGAGCTGAAGGCTGATATCAATTCGGTGTTGAACTCAGCCGAAGAAGTGCGGATCACTTGCCCTTTAGGGACGGATGTTCGCGGCCGGCCGATGATGAACTTGCAGCCTTCAGGCGACACATCGATTCTGCGGTTTCCGATGTCCGTATTCACCCCGGTTCCAGCGCACAGTTTTTCTGGCCGTGTAGCGATCAGTTTTCTGACCGGTACCGGGTCGAAATACTATGATGATTATACGATCGAATTCGACCGGCCGGTTTTTGCCATGATGGAGAACGGACGGTTGCTACGATTTGATGGCGACCCTGTAAATGCCGCACGGGCCGAGGCGCACTATGATCGCGTCGCCAATCAGCTGGGAATTGACCGCAACTTTATACATTCCTGGCACGCTGGCATTCATCCCGGATGCGGCTATCCCTGGGATATGCGCGACAACTATGAACGCTGGGGCGGGTCGGCCTTTGGCAATCCGCGTATCCTGCATTTCCACACCTGTGGTGCCTATGCGCCCGGTGAAATCAGCTGGAACGTTATTGATGCATCCATCGTGATTGATGGGGTAACCTATTGGGACCGAGGTGTATTCCATGCGGAACGGTTGCCCGGCGGGCAATCTGTCCTTGATCGTCACCCTTGCGCGGCTGCGTTATTTGCCAATCCCGACCCAGATATCGGGCTGCGCGATGTGGGCTAAGCAATCGCAACTTGATCGAATCACGTACCGGCGAAATACTCTATGTTAATAGGGCCTGTCCGAGTTGGTCCTATGGTGCGGAGCACTCCCGTCTCCGGTGCCGGAATATGCGCAGAGGGCACGACCCCCGCTCCGGCAAAATCATGGAAATCACATGTCAAAAGCTATCGTCACGCCGCTGACTCAGGCTCTGGCCGAAGGAAAACTGACACGCGAAGAGCTTAAAGGATTCATGCAACGCTCGAACGGGCCCGGATTGCGCCATCTGGCACTTTGGGTTCTGGTGCTGGCCTGCACGACCACGCTGATTACTCTAGCCTGGAACAGCTGGCTGATCTGGCCCGCGATGTTCTTGCAAGGCGTCGTTTTAGTGCACCATTTCTCACTGCAACATGAATGTGTGCACTATACTGTGTTTCGCACCCGTTGGCTGAACGATCTGGTTGGACAGATCTGCGGACTGATCATAATCCTTCCGCATCGGTTCTTTCGGTATGAACATTGCGATCACCACACCTACACGCAACTGACAGGAGAAGACCCTGAACTCATCCCACTGCCGAAAACACGTGGGGAATATCTACTGTACCTGTCCGCCTTGCCCTATTGGCGCGCCAAGTTTACCGAGCTGTTTCGCCACGCGTTTGGCAAACTCAGCGAGGCTGAGCTGCGCTTTATACCCAAAGAAGAACACCAATCGGTCTATTGGGACGCGCGCCGCATGCTCGCCATCTACGCCGCCGTCTTTCTTGCAATGGCGATCACCGGATGGTGGGGTCTGATCTGGTACTGGATCATACCATTGTTTCTGGGCGAGCCGGTGATGCGGTTTGTGCGCATGACCGAACATGTTGGGCGGCCAACCGTGGCACAGATGTCTGAGAATACACGCACCAATCTGGTGTCGAAACCGATGTCCTTTCTATGCTGGAACATGAACTATCATGCTGAACATCACTATGTCGCCTCGGTCCCTTTCCACGCCCTGCCCCGGCTGCACGAGAAGCTGAAGGATCACATCTTCGTCGAAAAGGGCGGATATCTTGCCGCGCATCGCGATATTCTGCACCAGATCATGCAGCGCAAAGCGAAGGCCTGAGCGATGAAGGCAGACAAACCATGGCGCGATCTGATCGAGGCATCCAAACTGGAAAAAAACTGGGTCACGCGGGTTGAGGTTGGGCCACGGATGATTGCCGTCTATGACACACCCAGCGGTGTCTACGCCTCACTGGCGTTGTGCAATCACGGCGGCGCCGATCTTTGTGATGGCTATTTCGACGGCCATGTCATCGAATGCCCCTTGCATCAGGGCGCGTTCGACGTTCGGGATGGCAAGCCTGTTTCTGCACCTGCGACCCGAGCCATGCGTGTATTCGAAACGCGCATAATAGACGGGATGGTTCAGGTCCGTATGTGACCTGAACCTAGCGCTTATCAGATCGTTTTTCGAGCCGCGCAAAAATACGGCTGAGACCGAAACAGACAACAAAGTAGAATGCCGCCGTTGTAATCCATGCCTCGAATATCATTCGAGACGAGGCGACCAGTTCGACGGTCTTGTAGGTCAGTTCCTGAACCGAGATCAGCGACAGGATTGAGCTGTCCTTGATCAATGAGATAAACTGGTTCGCTAACGGTGGCACAACCTTTTTCATCGCCTGCGGGAGCACGACATAGCGCAATTCCTGTATGCGGCTCATCCCGATTGAGCGTGCAGCTTCGCGCTGACCTTTCGGGATCGACTGGATACCTGCACGGACAATTTCGCCGACAAACGCGCTCTCAAACAGCGCCAAAACGATGACACCGGAAACAAGCGATGGAAAGCGGCGCATCTCACCGAAGAAGAAGGTCCAGATTTGGTTGTCTTCCTGCCGCGCGATGCCGCGTGCCCAGCGTTCCAGGTTCAGCGCGTCGATCAGTTGTTGGGACAGGAAGAAGAAGAAAATAAAGACGACGACGACAGGGGGTACATTGCGCAGAAACTCAAGATAGGTGCGCGCTAGCATGCGTATCGTCAGATTGGCCGAACAGCGCGCAACTCCCAGAATTGTGCCTAGAATGAGGGCGAGAATACCGGAATAAATGCTGATACGAACGGTGGCCGCCAGGCCTTGCAGAAGCAGATTGGCAAAATATTCTTCGCGCCCGGAATGCCAGCCAACGATGTAGCTGGGGATCAGTTCCCAACGCCATTTATAGTTCAGCGTGCCTTCGATCGACAGCCAGATATACCCGAAAAAGGCAATCAGAACTGCAGCGATCAGATAATCAGGCCATCTGAGTTTTTTGAAAAAATCTTGCACCAAGGCGCTCCGCATCAGGACCGGGGGCGGGTCGGCCGCCCCCAGCGAGATTTGTTATTGGGCAACCTGATCGGCCCACTCTTCCGTGGCGAACCAATAGTTGTGACGCTCTTCCAGCCAGCCAGACCGCCATTGCTGGGCAATCCAGTTGTTGAAGAAGTTCATCGCGTCAGGATCACCCTTGCGCATCCCAAACGCTTCGCCACGCGGGTCGAACAGTTCTCCTTCCAGCACAACCAGCGTTTCAGGATTGCGCCCTGCCTCGCGGTTTGGGGTTGGTTGCGATGCCATGGTGGCATGGGCGTTGCCATTAAGCACTTCTTGGGTCGATGCTCCGTCCTCATCAAACAGCAGCAGGTTAGCTTCGGGGAATGCCTTGGCGATCACGGTTGCGGGTGTCGCACCCCTACGCGCCGTGAAGGTAACATCGGGTGAGTTCAGATCTTCACGCGACATACCTGCTGTCAGTTCTTTGTTCGCCAAAATAGCTAGGCCCGAAAACGCATAAGGATCGGTAAAGTTGATCGTCAGGTTCCGTTGCGCAGTCACTGACATACCCGAGATGATCACATCGAAATTGCCCGATACAAGCGCCGGGATAATGCCATCCCACGCGGTTGGTACAAATTCAACCTCAACACCCATGTCTTCAGCCAGTTTGCGCCCGACATCCAATTCAAAGCCGATCAGATCGCCGTTTTTGTCACGCATCGACCATGGCACGAACAGCGACAGGCCAATCCGGATCACCCCATCCTGCTTGATCGTTTCAATTACACTTTCGCTGGACAGTTCCTGGGTTGCGCTTTGCGCCCAGCTTGAGGTCGCCATACCTGTTGCCACGACCGCGCCCAGGGCAGCCCCGAGCATTCTGCGAGAAAGCTTCATCTTGGTTCTCCTTGTTGTCCGGTTAAAATCTTGTGGTTATTGGTCGACGGCATATTTCTTCTCCAGATAGCTCACGCCGATCGACAGGATCAGGGTCACCACCAGATAAACCAGTGCGATGGTGAACCAGATTTCAAAACTCATGTAAGTATCGGATATGATGTTGCGCCCAAAGGTGGTCAGCTCGGCCACGGCGATCACGCTGACGATGGCAGACGATTTGATCAGGTGAACGACCTCACCTGTCATCGGTGGCAACATAAATCGTATGGATTGCGGAAGGATGATGTACCGGTAAGTCTGATAGGGGGACATCCCGATGGATTTGGCGGCCTCCCATTGGCCTGTTGGGACCGCATTGATCCCGGCCCTCAGGATTTCGGATATCAGGGCCGAGTGAAACACCGCCAAAGTCAGGATACTGGCGGTATATCGATCAAATCCAAAGATTGGCCCAAGCACATAGTAGAAGAGATACAGCAAAACCAGCAGGGGTATGTTGCGGATCAACTCAAGAAACGCTACGGCGACGGCCGACCCGATCACCAAGCCAGACATGCGCAGCAAAGCCACGAGCAGCCCGATAGCCGTGGCCAGCAAGAACGAGATGACGGACAGTTTGATCGTGGCAACCAACCCGATGGGAATCTCGCCCCATTCGAATCCGATCTCGGTATTGCGGTACAGGAACTGCGGCACCCGGTACCATTGCCAGTTATATCCCATCCCCTGAGCGCCAACATATGATCCATAAGCAATCAGCCCGACGACGACGACATAGATCACGACTGAAACAAACACCGAGCCGAAGAACCGCTTGTAGAATGGCGGCTTCGGCAGGGGCTGTCCCTTTCCCCGTGTTATGCCCAGATCGGTCACGTCAATGCTCCAATATCTGGTTCAGGAACAGGCGGCAGCGTTCGCTGGACGGGTTGGTAAAGAATTGTTCAGGCGGTGAGATTTCGACGATCTGCCCCGCTTCCATAAAAACCATTGTGTCAGCGACCTTACGGGCAAATCCCATCTCATGGGTGACGACAACCATGGTCATGCCGGTATCGGCCAGCTCAACCATCACATCCAGCACTTCATTAATCATCTCGGGATCAAGTGCAGAGGTCGGCTCGTCAAACAGCATGATCCGGGTTTCCATGCATAAGGACCGCGCGATGGCGACGCGCTGTTGCTGTCCGCCAGACAGTTGCGCCGGATATTTATCGGCCTGCTCGGGTATGTGAACTCGATCAAGGTAATTGCGCGCTGTTTCCTCGGCCTGAGTTTTGGAAATCTTGCGCACCTTCATTGGCCCGATCATCAGGTTTTCAAGCACGGTCAAATGCGGAAATAGGTTGAACTGCTGAAAGACCATTCCGACTTCTTGCCGAAGTTCACGGATTTCTTTCGCATCTTTGTAGACTTCGATCCCATCAATCACGAGGCGCCCGGAATTGTGCCATTCCAACCCGTTGAAACAGCGGATCAGAGTGGATTTTCCCGACCCCGACGGGCCGCAGATCACAACTTTTTCACCCTGGTGAACGGTCAGATCGATGTTTTTGAGCGCATGGAATGTACCGTAGTACTTATCCAGATTGGTCACTTCGATCATGGGGGCGGGCTGCGTCATGCTAAACCTGTCGATTTTCGGATTAGACGCAAATTCTGTCCAAGCGTGCGGACACAATGCAATCGCGCTAAAGGCTGCGTATCAGCGCCATGCGCGATTGGGCCTACCCCGGTCGGCTGAGAATTAAGCAGAGTGGAGTGAACTGGCAAAGCTTCAGACTCCTCAAATCTGTTGCGCCTTGTTCAATATGGTTGCTTAATGTGCAATATTCGTCAATAAAAAACTCAACGGGCCGCTTCAGGCTGCTGAAAATTTGAACAAACCATTGTGGGAGGTGACCAGAATGTCCGCCTGGATTCGGATGATTTCTGACGAAGATGCTGACGAACACCTGAGTGCTACTCTGGATCTGGCGCGTACTCCGCATGGAACCGTAGACAATGTGATGCGCGTTCATTCTCTGCGTCCTAACACCATGAAAGGCCACGTTATTTTATATCGAGCCTGCCTGCATGATGACGCAAATTCAGTGCCCATGTGGTTTCAGGAAGTCATCAGCTCTTATGTTTCGACGCTAAATAACTGCCCTTATTCCTATGCAAATCATTGGGCCAATGCCCGCCATTTGATCGGAGACGAACCACGCGCCGATGCAATTGAGACGGCGCTGAAAGCGCATCGACCCCAGGACGCGTTTGAAGGGGCACAATTGGCTGCATTGATCTACGCGGACAAGCTAACCCGCTCGCCTGGCACGATGACAGAATCTGATGTTGCGGCTTTAAAAGAGTCTGGCTGGGAGGATGGCGAGATACTCGAGATCAATCAGATCGTGGGGTATTTCAACTACGCCAACCGATTGTTGAACGGTTTGGGTGTCACAACGGAAGGAGACGTCGTAGGTTATTACGCCGAAGATTAACGGAATGTATCATGCAGGATGACACACCGGGAAGACAGATTGACCGTGCCATCGGCGCCTCGCTGAGAGAATTGCGCCAAAGCCGAAAGCAATCCGCCCGTCGGCTGGCCGAGCAGTCGGGTATTTCAGCAGCCATGGTCAGCCGCATCGAGAATGGGTTGGTTTCGCCTTCGATTGATACACTTGCCGCTCTGGCTGAGGCGCTTGAAGTGCCGATCGTTTCCTTGTTTCGCGAAGCGCGAACGGATCACACCGACTATACGCTGGTGCGCCACGGGCAAGGGTTGAAGTCCACCCGTCTGGCGGGCGGTCATTCGCATGAATACGTCAACCTTGCATTGCACTCCCGCAAAGACCTGCGATTTCAGGCCCGCCGCGTTACGTTGTTGCGGGATGAAGGGCGGCCGCCCACCTATGTCGGGCACGGAGTTGTTTTCGTGCAAGTACTTGAAGGGCAGGCCATTTATCGCTATGGCGAGGCTCGTTTCACACTATCCGCCGGCGACAGCATCAGTGTTGATGCGGAACTAAATCATGGCTTCGAAGAAGTGTTAACCCCCGAGTTCGTCTTTCTGACCGTTCAAGCCGAGCGCCCTTAGTAATTAAGCAAAATGGCCGACCCTACCGATATTGATCTGACACGCGGTCCGATCTCAACCCATTTTCGAACCTTGGCGATCCCGGCAGCAATCGGGATGCTGTTCAACACGCTCTACAACGTCGTAGATATGTTCTTCGCCGGGCTGCTCTCAACCAGTGCTCAGGCCGGATTGGCATTGGGATTTCAAGCCTTCTTTATCGCGATCTCGGTTGGGGTCGGTCTAGGCTCAGCGATGAGCGCCCTCGTCGGCAACGCATTGGGCGCCGGGGATAACCGCGCGGCGCGAAGGTTTGCAGCGCAAGGGATAATCTATGGGCTGATTGCGGCACTTGTTCTGGCTATTGCGGGTCTCTGGTACGGGCCCGCGCTGATAAATCTGGTTTCGGAACCGGGGCCTTACCGCGATGCGGGCTTGCGCTATTTTCATTGGCTGTTGCTCGCCTTGCCCGGGTTCCTTTTGGCCTTTGGCTGCAATGGTATCCTGCAGGCACATGGGGATGCGGTTTCGATGCAACGCGCGCTTATCGTTGCGTTCTTCGCCAATATCGGTCTGAACCCCCTGTTGATCTATGGCATCCCCGGCCTGATTCCCGGAATTGGGTTCGACGGGCTCGCGGTGTCGACCGTCATCAGCCAGACCGGCGTGATGGCTTTCATGATACGTCAGGTACTCAGACGCCGCAGAATGAGGCGTATGCGGGCAAGAAACTTCATCCCGCGTCTGAAAACGTTCAAGGAAATCTCAGTCCAGGTTCTTCCTACAGCGACATCATTCATCGTGATGCTCCTGTCCGGTTTCGTCATGCAATTCGCATTAAAGATCTTCGGCGAACACGCAATCGCAGGCTTCGGAGTTGCAATTCGGCTTGAACAAATTCTGTTGCTGCCTGTGCTGGGCGTCACCGGTGCCCTGCTACCCATTGCATCCCAGAATTTCGGAGCCCGTGATTATGACAGGGTGCGCGAGGCTTTGTTTTATTGCTGGAAGGTCGGTTTCATTATGACCGCGATAGCGATCCCGATTTTGTGGATATGTGGTCGAGCGTTGCTTGGCTTCTTTACCGATGACCCCGAAGTTATCCGCGTAGGGTTAAGCTATTTGCGCGTCGACAGCCTAATCCTCCCATTTTATATGATGCTGTTTTCCATCAATTCGCTGCTGCAGGCGTTGAAACGACCCATCTGGACAGTTTGGATCAGCCTTTACCGTCAGGGGTTTGGCGTCGCATTCTTTGTGTGGGTCTTCGTTGGTCTAATCGGATTCAACGAAATCGGCGTATGGTTTGGAACCGCCTGTGCCGTGATCACCGGCTGGATGATCGGGCTGCTGGTGGCATCCTATGTCTCCCAAACAGAGTTGGGAGGGCTCTGGCTCAGGTCGAGAAACGGTCTGGGCTAAAGGCTTGAATATCGATATCCAGCGTTCTGCCCGCAATCACATCCGCAACCAGCCGTGCCGTTGTTGCACCTAAAGTCAAACCAAGCTGACCATGCCCCGTCGCGAATGTGACATTGGCCAGACGACTGCTGCGGCCAATGATCGGGCGCGTGTCGGGCGTAAAGGGGCGTCGACCCATGCGGCGCTCGGCTTTTTCAGTCTTCAACCCGGGTAGAACGCGGTGCGCACGTTTGACCAGAACGTCCGCGCGATTCCAGTTGGGCTTTGCATTCAGGTCCGCAAATTCTGCAGTCCCGGCCACCGCCAGCGCATCCTGATAGGGTGTGACCCCAAACCCGCCCTTTGCATAAAACACCGTATGACGCAGATCGACACCACTGTCCTGTAGTACAGTGGAATATCCGATAACCCCTTCCATATGCAGAGGAACATCTAGCTTCTTGGCCAGTGTTCGCGAATAAGAACCTGCCGCTATGACAAATTCATCCGCGCTGAGCACCTGCACATCACTGAGGCGCAGGCTTTGGACAGTACGGCCATCTCGCACAAAATCGACCGCTGCACCGGTGACAATCGTCCCACCCCGGCTGACAAAACTCTGCGTCAGAGTTTCAACCAAGTGCTTTGGGTCCGTCACAAAGCTCCAGTCCCGCAGCAAAGCGGCATGTTTGAAATCGGCTGCAATTGCAGGGTCAATTTCATGCGCGTCATGGCCAGACACTTGATCAATCGTGCACCCAAACTCACGTGCCAGATCAAAAGCTGCTCGCATGGTTTCAAAGTCATTATCGTCATCAAAGAGCTTGATCACCGGCCGCTCGACCAAAAGGTCAGGGTGACCAATATCAGCAATCTGTGATTTGAAATCGTCGGTGGCCGCAAAAGTGAGCCGCGCCAGATCAGCGGTGATCGCCCGCATCTTGGTAGATCGCGCATTCGCTGTGAACCGCGCAAACCATGGCAACAGCTTCAGGGCAGATGCTGGGCGCAAAGCCAATGGCGCTTCGGAATCCAGCAACCATCCGGGCACCTTCAAAAGCATACCGGGTTGCGACAATGGCACGATCTCGCCCACTGCAATACAGCCACAGGAAGCCCAGCTTGCGCCTTCGCCTATTGGCCCCGGCTCAACGACTGAGACATCATGCCCCTGAGACTGCAGTGACAGGGCACAGGATATTCCAACAATGCCGCCACCGATCACGGCCACTTGAGACATTCGCGCAGCCCCTACTGCAGTTCGCGCAATTGCGCCATCAAGTCAGTGGTGACGCGAACGCCATCTGCTTCGGCTACTGCGCGGTTTTTCAATCGGCCATCGCCGGGAACGCGTGCGTCACCGTTGCCTTCAATCTCGGCGCAGATACGTTGGACATAATCTCCGAACGCAGCATGGCCAAAACGTGCTGGATCGATCGCGATCAGTGTATTGCCGCCCTTGATGTTCAACGCTCCGTGCGCTTCGCGGTTTTCATTATCGACCGACAAGGTTCCACCGGCCAGCGCCGCCCCCAAAACTTCGATCAGGAAAGCAATCGCAGCGCCCTTATGTTCGCCGAACGGCAGTAAACTGCGGGTCTCCAAAATCGCGTTTGGATCGCGGGTCGGCTGACCCTTGGGGTCAAGGCCCGCAGGACGCGGCAGATCGTGCCCCTCAGCGGCAGCCATGCGAATATCCATCAACGCAACCATTGCCGAGGCCTGATCCCAGACAACCGGTTCACCCCCCGGGCGCGGGCAGGCGAAAGACATTGGGTTTGTACCGAAAACCGGGCGAATGCCGCCTTGTGGCACCACCATGGAAAGCGAGTTTACAACGCCCAGCGCGACCAGCCCTGCTTCGGCCAAGGGGCCGGTATCGAACCGCAGTGCCCCCAGATGATGGCAATTAGAGCAGGTGAACGCGGCGATCCCGTTCTCGCGGGCCATCGCGATCAGTTCGTCGCGCGCTTTAGCGGCAACGATCTGGTAATAGCCGTTATCGCCATCCCCTCGCAGAACGCCCGGTGCGATCCGTTCAACACTGGGAATGGCGGTAGGATTGGCATAGCCAGAGGAAAAACTTTGCGCATAGACAGGCAACATCCGCAGCCCATGACTGCGTGGCCCATCACGCTCGGACATGCGCACAATCTCGGCCAATATGGTGCTGCCATGGTCATCCATTCCAGCAGTTATAAGGACGGATTTGGCCAATTCCCTGACTTCGTCGAGTGAGAGAGTAGTCGTCGAGTTATCGGTCACGAGATTGATCCTGTCCTTGGGATGTAAAACGGGCACTTGAGCGCCCGCTTGCTGATATGTTCAGGCGCTGTATTCCACCCATTTCTTGGCAACGAATTCGTCCAGCGCGCGCCGTTTATCATCCGGCATTGGCGGCTGAACATAGGTGTTTAGCATGCGTATCGCCTCTTCCGTGCCGACGGTTTCTGCGGTTTTCGACCCTTCCGCCTCCCACTGTTCAAAACTGTCATTGTTTTGCAAGTGGTTCATGTGCATGGGGTTTTCACGCGTGTGATCCGTGCCCAGGAAATGACCTCCGGGACCGATCTGATCGATGTCACCCAACAAAGCATTCAGATTTTCATCTTGTAGGCCACTAAAGAACTTATGAAAATTCTCTAGCTGCATCGCGTCCTGCACCCATTTCGAGTAGCTGACCCCAAGCGCGCCCTCAAGGAAACCCGCCGAATGGACAATGTAGTTGGCCCCGCCAAGCAACACGGGCCACATGGAATTGGCTGTATCAAAAGCGGCCTGCATGTCGGGCGTTTTTGATCCCGTCCACATTGTACAGGTACGCCAGGGCACACCATAGAACCGCGCCATCTGACCAACCAGCAGGTTCATCAATCCGGGCTCTGGGGACCCCATCATCGGTGCACCTGTCTTCATCGACACACCCATGATTGCCACGCCCAGAACCATCGGGGCACCACGCCGAATGATTTGGCTGTAGGCCATTCCAGCCAGCGATTCTGCGATCAGCAACGCGACGCCCCCTTGTGGACTGGCAGGAGTGCTGGCCCCGGCCAGAACAAAGGGCGATAGCAAACACGGCTGGTTGGCCGCAGCGTAAACGCGAAGGCTCTGCAGCATGGTCTCATCCCAGACCAGAGGCGTGTTGCAGTTCAGCAGGGCGGCCATCACGACGTTTTCATCCACGAAATCCGCGCCAAACACGATGCGCGCCATCTCAACCGAGTCGCGTGCCGCCTGCTCGGACAGGACCGAGCCCTTGATCGGCTTATCCGTCAACGTCAGCGCGGCGTGAACCAGCTCCAGATGTCGTTGTGGAACCGGAACATCCTGAGGCTCGACAGGCAGAATGCCGGGCACCATCATCGACTGGCTCATCTGGCTGAGCTTGAAGAAGTTTTGAGCATCTTCAAGCATCGAAGGTCGGCGCACACCGTCCAGCCCATAGACAAACGGCGCGCCATAGGCATTTGCGAATACCGAATACTGATTGCCAACGCGCAATGAGCGATCAGGGTTGCGTGCGGCATAGCTCCATTCCACTGGAACCGCCGATATCAAATCCATTAGCATCTCGCGCCCGATACGGACCCGTTCACCCTGCACATCAGCGCCGTATTTCTTCCAATCCGCCAGCGCAACCGGATCGCGGAACTCAATACCCGTAGTCTCAAGTATCGTCATTGCCGCATTGTGGATTTTCTCAACCCCTTCTGGGCCAAGCAGATCAATCGGGCCGACCTTGCGATTCAGCGTCGACAGATAGACCGGGGGCGGATTGGTGCGGGCCTGAACCCGCGCTGCGCGTCCACCACCTCGGCCTGAGCGTGCTCTTACTTGTGCCATCTCATATCCTCCAGATCAGGCGCGCGCACGGGCGCTGGTTGGATCAACGGCGCAGGTATCGATCACTTCGGCGTCGCGCATTTCATTGTGGACCAGCACCTGCATCTTCGTACCGGGCGCTGTCATGTCTTGCGGCACCAGAGCCATCGCAATGTCGTGGTTGCAGTAATACGAGAAACCGCCCGAAGTGACGCGACCAATCAGTTTGCCGTCGGCATATACGCCCTCGTCAAACATCACCGATGTATCGCAGAACGGCAGTTTCAGGGTGACCAACTGGCTGTAAGTACCTTCTTCCTTCTGTTTCAGAAGCGCGGCTTTCCCGATGAACTCGCGCTCGGCAACCTGCCCGCCTGTTCTTTCCGTCAGAGCGACGAAACGGCCCAGATCGGCCTCGTAAGGGGTCAGATCTTTGCAGATCTCGCGGTTGATGGCGCGATAGGATTTTTCAAGGCGCATCGACTCCAACGCCTCAAGGCCAAACGGATTGACGCCCGCTTTCAGCAGCAAATCGACAAGGTGTCGGTTGTAGCCGACCGGGTGGTGAAGTTCCCATCCCAGTTCGCCCGTATAAGACACGCGCAACAGGTGAACGCCTTTAGCATAGCCAACCTCACCCATCTGCGCCGACAGCCACGGGAAAGCTTCGTTCGACAGGTCATTATCTGTGAGCGGTTGCAGAATCTCGCGCGCTTTTGGCCCGGCCAAAGCGATCACGCCCAATTGCTCCGAGATATCTACGAGAACAACCGAGCCATCCTTCGGCAGCACGCGCTGCAACTGATCCCAGTTATAGGCGCGCCAGTTCGGCGTCGAGATCAAATAGAAATCATCCTCGGCGTAGCGCACGATGGTGTATTCCGCATCCATGCCACCCTTTTCGTTCAGCATCAGCGACAGGGTCATACGACCGATCTTGGGCAGTTTGTTCGCCATCAGACCATCCAACCACGCAGCTGCGCCCGGACCACGCACGGTGAACTTGGTCATCGGAGACATTTCGATGAACCCAGCCTCTTCTCGGGTGGTCTTCACCTCTTCCTGCACCCGCTCCATATGATTGGTGCGGCGGAAGCTATGCTCGGGGATCGCTTCTTCGGGTGATTTGGCGAACCAGCGCGGGAATTCGTAGCCATTGAAGCTGGTCCAGACTGCTCCTTGTGCGGTCAGCAGATCATAGGATCCGACGGTCTTCATCGGACGTGCATCTGGGAAGTCCTCACCCGGCACATGCGCGTTCATATGGGTGCCCCAGGTCTCGCGCACCTTGTCCATCGTCCAGCGTTTGGACGCATAATCCGAGAACCGGCGCGGATCGAGTTCTGACATATCCATGCCTGGATCGCCGTCGACGATCCACTTGGCCAGGCGGTTACCTACGGTACCACCCCAGAGGATTCCACCGGGCATGCCCTCGGCAAGCCACAGATTGTCGTGCCCCGGTGCGGGACCAGCCAAGGGCAACTCATCCGGTGTCATTTGGAACGGGCCGCGCGTGTTGGCCTTGATGCCAACCTCACCCAAAGTTGGCACCCGCTCAATGGCACGCTCCCATTGGGTTTCGACGGCATCAAAGTCCTCGGGCAACAGATCGGCGCCAAACTCGGGCGGAACACGATCTTCGGCAAACAACTTCAGGTCTTTGGTGAATTCATACGGACCAAACTGGATGCCACCCACATCTTCGCGCAGATAGGCGCCGTAATCTTCGTCCCGCAGGATCGGGAATTCGGGCAGGCCCTGCGCCCGGCGCTCTTTCAACAGCGGTACCGTCTCGGTCGTCCAGTATTGGTGAACGATTGGAATACAGGGCAAATCCAGGCCCACACGACGCGCGTTTTCGCGGGCATAGTTGCCGGTGGCAAAGATCAAGTGCTCACACGTGATCTCACCCTGATTGGTTGTGACTTTCCAGTGGCCATTGTCCAGCTTTTCATAAGCCTGCGCTTCAGTGTTCTGGTAGACCGTGGCCCCAGCATCCCGCGCTAGCTTGGCCAGAGCCATGGTGATGTCGGCGGGGTTCACATAACCGTCTTCGGTGTGAAGAATGCCGCCCCGGATATCCGAGCTTTGGTTCAGGAGCGGATGAACCTCGGCAATCTCCTCCGGCGTCAGCAATTTGCACGGTACACCGGCCGCCTCCGCAATCGAGATATACGACTGGAACTCGTCCCAGCGTTTTTCAGTATTAGCCACACGCAGTTGGCCAACCTTGCGCAGCCCAACCGAACTGCCCATTTTTTCCTCGACCTCAGTGTAGATGCGAATGGTCTCCATCGTCATCTTTGACACATTGTGCGAGCGCACAAACGTGACCAGCAACCCGGCCGCATGCCAGGTGGAACCCGATGTCAGCGTCGTGCGCTCCAGCATAACGGCATCAGTACATCCGTGTTCGGTCAACCCGTACAGAATTGACGCCCCAACGCATCCACCTCCGACAACCACGACCTTTGCATGTGATTGCATGCTGTTACTCCTTCAATTAGTGCCACGGCCATCCCGGGATCGTACCGCGTGACGACTGAACTAGATGGTAATCAAGGCGTACGACGGCCTCTGGCTCGCATCTGAATCACACCCCGAACGGTTGGGGTGAATTTTCATTGTGGACCACTGTTGAGCAATTGCAAAAAGATTCATGATGCATAAGATGAACTAAGCCAAATTACCGCTGATCGCATGTGATTTATCAGTCTTTCAAATTACCACAGGTCAAATCATCTTGCCCAACCGCCCATATGATCTTCCGCCTCTCAGTTCACTGATCAGCTTTGAAACTGCTGCGCGGCATGTGAGTTTCAAAACGGCTGCTGAAGAGCTTAATGTCACTCCTGCCGCGATCAGCCATCAGGTCAAAGCGCTGGAAAACGATCTGCAATGCGCATTGTTCCTGCGCCATCATCGCGGCGTGGAACTGACTGAAAGCGGGGCCTATCTACTGGTTGCCCTTCAACGTGGCCTGGAAGGTATCAGCGAAGCGCTTGGCCAGTTGCGCCGCCAGTATGACCACAAAAGTGTGACGATACGTTCGTCCACGGCGGTCAGTTCGCTTTGGCTTACGCCTCGCCTTGCGCAATTCTGGAAGAAACATGGGCATGTATCGGTGACACAGGTTGTGACCGATCTTGGGGTCGATGGCACAAAATGTGATCTGAGCATCCACTTCGGTGATTCAAGTCGCGACACGGGTGTCATCAAGACCCTGTTTCACGACAATATCATGGCCTTGTGCAGCCCGCGGTTCGCGCAACAAAACCCCATCGAGCGTATCGAAGAGATCGCCCAAGTGCCTCTCATCCATCTCGATGCGCCGGATACAGGTTGGACCGATTGGCGTGCCTGGACCCAAAAACTGGGATACCAAGGCCCGCTGAATTCAGCGCACCGGGTCAACAACTATACGATTGCACTTCAGGCGGCTCAGGACGATATGGGCGTGGTTCTGGGGTGGGAGGGATTGACTTCTGATCTGGTCGCATCCGGCAAACTGGTGAAGTTTCTACCGCAGACGATCTCATCACAGCTGGACTTTTATGTGAAATTGCACAACACATCTTCCGACCGCGCCAAGCTTGTGTTCAAATGGCTTGGCGAGGCCGCTGACGGGAAGGTTTGAATATGACTTCGATCTGTTCCCAGAAGTAGTTCGTGGGCCTTATCGCTGGTTCCTTGCCGTTCTGAACAATAGCAGGAAAACAAACACCGATCCGATCGAGGTTGTAACAATTCCCACAGGCAATTCCTGCGGTGCGAGCAACAGTCGGCTGAGGATGTCCGAACCAGTTAACAAGGCTGCGCCGACGATTGCAGCGGTTGGCAACAGGTGCTTGTGCAGAGGCCCAGCAATCCCTCGGGCAATATGCGGCACCATCAGTCCGACAAAACCAATAACCCCAGCGACAGAGACAAACACAGCAGTTGCCAGAGCAGCAGTGAAGAACATGCTGAACCGAAGCCCTTGAACCGGCACACCCAGTGTCGCGGCGGTCAGATCCCCGGTCAGCAGCGCGTCCAACCAGCGGCTGCGATACAGTGAGTAGCTCAGGATAAGCAACAGGCCGACACAAACCAGTGGGAAAGTCTCCCATCTGGCAAGGCCCAGGCCGCCCAGCATCCAGAAGATGACTGAATGGGCGGCGCGGCTGTCACCAGCGAAAATCAGATAATTGGTGATGGCTGAGAACAAGAATGAGACGGCCAACCCGGCAAGGATCAGCTTTTCCGGCGCGCTGGTGCGCAGACCGTGGACCAGCGCTAGCACGATACCGGATGCCACAAGCCCGCCACAGAAGGCAGCTAACGGAAGGGTCCAGAAGCCCAGCACATCTCCGGTTACGGTAATTACAAAAACCGCCCCGGCCGCCGCGCCCGAAGACAGGCCAAACAGGAAGGGATCGGCAAGGTCATTTCGGGTGGTCGTTTGCAAAACCACACCAACAATGCCCAACCCGGCCCCGATCACAGCAGCAAACAACGCACGGGGCAAGCGCAGGTCGAAGACGATCCGATGCAGCGGCGACATCTCACCATCCTCCAGCCCGGTGCCGCGCAGAATTGCGGTCAGGGTGTCGGACAATGGAATCGAGGTCGTGCCGTAGATCGTGGAAATCAGTAAAAGGGCGGCCAGAACGACCGCCCCCAGCAACAACGTCAGGCCCAGTCGGCCCATGTCAACTCTGACCCGGATGCATCGCGTGTGCCATTTTCGAGATCGCCTCGATATTTGCCGGTCCCGGGGTCAGCTCTTCGTAGCGCAAACCGATCCAGCGCTCGTTCTTGACCGCGTCGGTCTGCGACATGACCGGATGTTCCTGCAGGAATTTGAACGTATCTTCGGCACCATTACCGGTCTGATAATCCAACAGCACCAAGAATTCCGGATTCGACGCGGCAACCGCCTCCCATGAGGTGCGGCCCCAGCTTGTGTCCATATCATGGGTGACGTTTTCGCCACCAGCAGCTGAGATCATCGCATCGGGAATCGCGAATTTGCCAGCTGTGAAAGGCGCATCCGCCGGGCCATCCAGCAAGAAAACGCGCGGCTTGGGCAGATCAGCGGTTTTGGCTTCGATCGCTGCCAGCTGCTCTTTCCAGTCCGCAACCAGCGCCTCGGCCTTGTCCTCGATATGCATGACCTTGCCCAAACGCAGAACATCGTTAAACAGCAGGTCCATGCTGGCTTGTGGCCGGTCCTTATCCAGATGCACGCAGCTTTCGGTCAGGATCATGGTCTTGATCCCGAACGGCGCCAGGGTGTCAGGCGTTACATCGCCTCCGGGCTTCATCCCATAGTACCAGCCGGCAAAGAACAGGTCAGGCTCAGCCGCCACAAGGTTTTCGACAGTCGGGTATTTCGGTGCAAGCTCGGGGATGTCGCCGCGCAGCGCATCGAAATCGGGGCTGGTCTTGTACCATCCGGTGATGCCGGTCAGGCCAACGATCTTGTCCTGCAAACCCAAAGCAAAGGCCATGTCGGTCATGTTCATGTCATGGACGACCAGTCGCTCGGGCTGGGTTTCAAAGACCAGAGGCTCACCGCAATTGTCGACAGTGACCTCGTGCGCAGCAGCGCCGCTTGCCATGGCAGTGGCCAATGCCACGGACCAGATTTGTTTCATGAGAATTCTCCTAAGTCTATGTGGATATAGTTGTTTTTCGGATATCAAGGGCCGGGATCACGCGGCCTTCGTGATGAAAGCAGAGGAAATCGACGCCAAAGGTTTCGCGCACCCGTTCTGGCGTCAGCACCTCTTCCACCGATCCGAATCCAATCATGCGGGTCGATTTCATCAGCGCCACGTGGGTGGCAAATTCGGGGATCATGACCAGATCATGCACGATCATCACCACGGTGATCCCAAGCTCAGCGACCAGAGATAGCATGCGCCCCTTCGCGTCGGGATCCAAATGATTGGTCGGTTCATCAAGAAACAGCAAGGATGGATTCTGCGCCAGAGCACGCGCGATATGCGCGCGCTGACGTTCACCCCCTGACAGCTGTGCCATTCGCTTACCCGACAAGCTGGCAAGACCGGTCAGATCAAGAATCCGATCCAATTCTTTGGCATGTGCTTCGGCTGAGCGATCAGCACGAATGGGTATCTGCCCCAACGCAACGTAGTCCCGCAATCCCAAACGCCCGTCAGGCAATTCCTGCTGGCCCACCACCGCGATCATGCGCGCACGCTCTTTGGCCGAAAGCTGTTTCAGACTCCGCCCCTTGATGCGAACATCGCCAAGGGCCAGCGGTTCGGCACCGCAAAGCAAATTCAGAAGGGTCGTCTTACCTGCGCCATTCGGTCCGGCGATGGCCAGGATCGATCCTTCGACCAATTCAAAGGAAACGCCCTGCAGCAGGATATCCCCGTTAAGCGCATAATACTCGAGGTTCTCGGCAACCAGAAAGCTTTGCTCCGTCATGGCGCAACCCTCGGTATGCGCGAGAGCGTCTTCTTGAACAATGCCCTCGGACGATCCGTGGCATTTGTCCATCCATCCGCGCACAGCTGGTACTGTTCTGCGAATTCCACAATCGCGTCCAGATCGTTGCCTGTTGCTATGTCGCCAAACAGATATTGAGCCTTGCCAAGTGCCTGAAATCCGATTGTCGCAGGTCGGTCACATCCAGCCATGCAATCGACAGTGCGAATTGCAAAGCCATCCGGCAGCCTGTCCGACAGCGTGTTAACTACGTGATCCGTGAAAATGGAATCCCGGCAGCCCGCGCATACAAGAACGAAATGATCGCAGTGTTTGGTCATCACGCGCCTCGCCTACTGTAACATCAAAATGAATGCAATGTTATTACATTGCATATCGTATGCCGTAATCTGCGCGCGATGCGCCGCGACCCTTCTTCTATTGCAATCGGGATTAATAATATCAGCAATCATTCGAATGCCCCACTCGACCTGTTTCCAGCCGCGTGCGGAAGCTGCCAACGATGTAAACACGTTTTAGACGTGCCATTAAGCCTCCTTCCAGGACACCCCGCCCCGGTTTGGTTGAACATTTGATGGCAGGTCTCCTGACTTGCGGGTCCTAGCTCAGCCAACCTTCCCGATCCTTTGGATCAGTGGCTGTTTGGCCTTGCTCGCCGCTTACAGTTGCGGGGGCAGTTACGGAATTGGCGCCTGTCGGCAAACCTCACCGTATTCCCTTTTCATCCCTTGGGCGCACCATTGGGAACCATCTCTTGATTGACTGCCTGAGATCATGAGACACGTCAATGATAAAGTCGAAAGTTGAGGCTTCAGGAAAATTACGGTCGCGTCATCTTTGTCCTTGAGGGCCAAACCAACATACTTGGATGCTGACCGAAAGTGGCATGTAGCGTCTCAGATCAATCCGTTTGGTACCACCGTCCGGAAAAACACCTCTTAATAGGCAAGACCAGCAGTATGCATTCCTAGCCGCTAAAGCGTGAATTTGCTCGATGCCAGATCAATGGGTAGTCGAATTTATCGTTTCCGCAGGCACACATGGTTGGAAAAATCTGAATCTGCGTTAAGCTGTTCGGATTTAGAGGAATGGTTTTGCCGGCACCTTACGCGTGATTGATCATTGCCTGGGCTTATCCAAGGAGAGGGTTCTTTGACACATGTTTCGCAAAATGGATTACCCCCAGATCTTGTTGAAGATGTTATCGACCACAATGCCGAGGCTGTCGCGCTATGGAAGGGTCGTCGCCTAAGGGCACAGCATGGGCGCAGCCACGGATGTGTCGCCGCAACGTTCACTGTAAGGAAGAACTTACCTGACCACCTGCGCCATGGGCTCTTTGAACAGCCTGCAAGCTATGTGGCCGCAGTTCGGTTTTCCAACGGCGCGCATCTTGATGACCGAAAATCAGATGCGCACGGGATGGCGATCAAACTCTTTGACGTGCCCGGACCCAAGCTGATCGACACCGAAGCCCTTGCACATTTGGGCATCTCGCAGCTCAGCGACGAGTTTGATTTTGTACTGGTCGATCAGGATGTATTTCCCAGCTATGTCCCCGAAGAATACGAGCGATTAGGCAAGCTTGTCGCCACATTACAAGCGGTGCAGCACGCATTCAAAGGGCGGCGAAAATGGAGTTTGAAACTGGTGGCCAAAGGCCTGGGCGCAGCCTTTCGTGCCCTCTTCACGCGCGAAGGTAAACGCCAATTCGGTGTTGCGAGTGAGTTTGCGTCAAAATACATGCACTCACCGTTCGAAGTTCATTTCTGGTCTACAACACCTTATCGTCTGGGGCCTGATCTGACGATCAGATATCTGGCACGCAGCGCACGGCCCAACATTCCCACAACACCTGTGGATGGCCCTGACGATATCGGCAAACACTTGCGGCAAGATGTGTCTGAGGGCGACAATCAATTTGAGCTTTGCGTAATTGAGCCGCCGCGCAGCGATGCAGATTTTAATGCGCTCGACAATCGCATTCGGTGGGCTTGTGATCCGCAACCCGATGCGCCGCTCGACCCATACCACCATTCCGTCACGCCGGTTGCGGATATCACCATTTCCCAGGGCGCAGCCTTTGACCCGCAAGATGGCGACGCGATGAGCTTTTCGCCTTGGCGCGTCACGGCAGAGCATGAGCCTCTGGGGCCGATCAATGCGATCCGGCTAAGGACCTATCTAAGCCTGGCGCGTGCCCGGTTCCCTAACAAATGACCAGACGGAGACGTTTTGATGCTGGATGTTGATGATCTGATCGACCTCGGGTTCAAGGTCGCCCCACGCTTTACAAGCTATGTCACGGCAATCAGGCTTGCGAACGCCGCCAAAGTGCACCGACCAAGACCATACATCTTAAACAAGGACTATACGACTTGGCCGGGGGTGTATTCACACCGTTGGATTGGCCGGCATACGCAGCCCGAAGACCCTTCGCCAATCTTGCCCTCCGAAAGCGAGGTCGCCGACCTGTTTCGGCGCAGAACGCAAATTGACGGTAGCCCGCTTACGCTGCTGTGCCCCCAAGGATCGACACTCTTTTTCATATCGGCTGCACAGTGGTTTACCGATAGTTTTCTGCGCACATTCGTAGCGCCGGATACGTTTGGTCAGACGGATTCGAACCACGAAGTCGACCTGTGTCAGATTTACGGGCTGAATGATTTTCAGACCGACATGTTGCGCGAACGCGACCCCGATACCAAAGAATTGACCCATCGCCTTGCCTTTCGACTGGATGCACAAGGTGAAATGTGGGCGCCAAAACTGTTTCAAAAGGACCAATCCGGGGGCGTGAAACTTGCGCCGCCCTTTGATGGCAGCCTTGCCACGGGGGACAATTGCGGAAAGCCATTACATGATCCCTGCAAACTGTGGAATGCCGTGAAGCGCGCGCATCCGGGGCTGCGCAAGCGTGAGATTGATCAGCTTCTGCTCGATTTTCACGCGACCGGGCTCGACAATGGCAATGGCACAATCGGCTATATCGTCATCAACACGCTGATGTTGCGCGCGCATAATACCTTTGCCGATCTGCTTTGGCGTGAGAAACGCGGAACTGCGGGTTGGGACAAAGAGCGCGTGTTTCAAACCACGCGATGCACCCTGATTGCCCTTCTGATCAAGCTGGTGCTTGAAGACTACATCGCCCATGTCGCCAATATGCCGTTCAAAATGCCCGTTGGTGCCAATCGGTGGCAGCCGTGGCATCACGCCAACCAAATCGCGATCGAGTTTAATCTGCTTTACCGATGGCACTCGATGATCCCCGAGCGCTTTATCATCGACGGCGCACAAGTTGGGCCAGAAGGGTTCCGATTCAATCCGCGGCTGGTCGAGCAGACAGGGCTTGCCGAAATGATCCGCTCATTGTCCCGCCAGCAAGCTGGGCGCATATCGCTTAGGAACACTCCAGATTTTCTGTTTCAGAGGCCTGCGTCGGGCGCCCTATCTCCAGTCGAAGCCACAATTGCCGTAAGCCGGAGGGCCCGTTTGCCGTCTCTGAATGTATATCGTGAACACTTTGGACGCAGAAAGCACGCCAGCTTTACCGAGATGGTTGGTGATCAGCCATTTGCGGATGAATTGATTGCGGATCTCAGTCGGCTGTACTGCGATGTCAATCGCGTCGAGATGTTTCCGGGCCTGTTTGCCGAGCAGCATAAGGGCACTGTGATCATGGGTGACCTGATGACATCAATGGTGGCCTATGACGCGATCACGCAGCTTTTGAACAACCCGATGGTGTCCAAGAACCTGTATTCAGAACAGACGTTTTCAGCAAAGGGACATCAGTTGCTGCAGAAGACGTCCTCGTTTGCCCAAGTCGCGAATTTCGTCGGGTTGGACCTGCCGCCTGAAGATTGCACCATGGGTCGACGATCCTGAACCCGGACTTATGACGCAACGCTTTCTTCAAGCTCAGTGATACGTTCAGAAATATCAGAGTCAGCAGGTCGAATACTGGCCAAATCACTCAGAGCGCGCAGCTCATAGATCGTCGCGCCCTGCTCACGGGCAACGGCGACAGATTTTCTGAGTGCCGCCTCGACCGCGTCGATCGGGCCTCCGTTTTCCAGCAAGAGAGCAGCTTTGATCCGGTAGATCTCGGCCTCATAATTTCGTTCATCGGTGCTTTCCGCGCAGGCCAGTCCGGCCTCGACCGCATTCAATCCTTGCTGGATTTCCCCGAGTGCAAGAAACCCCCTTGCGATCTCGGTGTTAACAAGCATACCCGCTGCCTCGGCCCCTGTTGCCTTCATTCTATCCCATGCTGCTTGCAGCAAGGTTACTCCCTTCAAAGCTTCTCCGGATCGGATCGCGACACCGGCGAGATGCGCAGTTGCAACGGCCTGATAGTAGGGCCCACCTTTGTCTCGCACAGCTTGACCCAGTGCCTCAGCCATCTGCGGATAATCGGGATGATCCGTTTGCATATGAATTTCGGTCAGCCAGTGCATCGCGTTGGCGATGATCAAGGGTTGTCCCGACGCCATCGCCGCGTCGACTGCTCTTTTGCCTTTTACCAGCCCTCTTTCCGGGTTTCCCCTAAAGCTGTCAATCAGGGCAGCCATGCTCTCGATCTGTATCACAGCGGCAATGTCAGGGCTGTTGCCAGCCTCAGCCCTATGCGCATCGGCGTGCAAAGTTGCCTTTTCCAACGCGGCTTCTGCCTCAGTGAACCGGCCCTGCGGGTATAGGGCGGCCCCGCAGATATAATTTCCGACCATGCGTGTGTGATGATCATCATAGGCATCGATGATCGCCTTACCCCAATGTTCAGCGCCGTTGTAATCGCCCTTAACCATTGCAGCAGTAAAAAGCCCTCTGCCCGCACGTACCAATGTGCGCCTGTCACCAAGCTTATCTGCCAACTCGAAACTGCGACCGAAGGCATCAATTGATGGCTTGGCCCCATATCCGACATGCACACGCTCAGCAGCGGCCAATAAGAACTGCAAATGCAACTCAGCTTCATCGCGTTTGTCTTCGGGCAATTCATCCAACAGCCGTAACCCGTTTCGGGCGTGCTGTGCCCCTTCGCGGTTGGCGTGACGCCTCAGGTTTAACCGCGCAGCCTCGGTCCAAGTGGCTACGGCCTTCGCGGTTTCACCAGCCAATTCCCAGTGCCGCGCAATCTGCTCAGGCTGGCGCGCGGCTTCGGGCTGGGCTGCCAGTGCCTCGGCAGTGCGGCGATGCAGATAGACACGCCGGTCGCGCACAAGGCTTTGATAGGCGGCTTCGCGCACCAACTCATGACGGAAGCGCCAAATCGGCTCAGCGTCATCATTGGTTCCGGGCAGGTGCTGCAAAATCCCGATTGCAGCCAGTCCGAATATCGCATCTTCGGATTCATCTTCGGTCAGATCACTGATCTGCGCAAGCAAAGGCGCACCAAAGGCGTTGCCAATCACTGCAGCCTCGATCGCGGCGCGCCGAAGCTCACCCACTTCGTCAACCTGTTGTGCCAACAGATCATGAAGCGTGGCGGGGATATTATCAACGATCCGTTCCGGCGAAGCTGCGATCGCAGCAGAGCATTCTTTGATGTACAGCGGGACACCATTCCCCCGGGCCAGAATTTGGGCCGTGGTCCGTTCATCAAGACGCGCACCCGAAGCGGCAGCGGCCAGTTCTACCGACGTTTCTTCATCAAGCGGAGGAAGCGACATTTGTTCAAGCGATGGGCTGCTATCTTTGATCACACCTGGCGCAGGCGTTCGCGAAACCATCAGCATAAGGATGGGCAGTGATGTGAGATGCTCGGCCACGTCTCGAAGAATAGAAAGGGTCGACGGGTCTACCCATTGCATATCCTCTACCACAACAAGCACAGGACCTTCGCGGCTGAGTGTTTCGTAAACGCGAATGAAAATGGCGCTCAGTTGATCGCGCAATTCCTCTTCGCTGGTGGTTCCGCTGTCTCCGGTGCCTGGAGCAAGTACAAAAAACAGCGTTCGCAATTGTGCTTCGTCCAGAATCTCAGACAAATGGCCCGTCAGTCTGTTGCGCCGCGTGGCGATATCATCCTGGCTGAGAATGCCGCACCACCGTTCGACCTGCGATATGAACGGGAAGAAAGGCGTGCTGACATGGAACGGGCTGCAGTGATAGGTAACCCATGACTGAGGCCCAACCGCAGACCGGAGGTCGCGGATCAAATGCGATTTCCCGATTCCAGCTTCGCCCAGAATGTGGATGACGCGCCCCCTGCCGGCTTCGACGTCTTTCCATGCGCGGCGCAGTTGCGCGCGCTCGGCCTTGCGACCAAGCAGTGGCATACGATTATGCCCGCGCATCTGATCCCTGCCTTCCCCCTTCAATCGGTAAACGGGAACCGGTCGATCAAACCCTGCGAGATTTTGGGCGCCTTGCGGCTCGAATTCCAAATTTTCGGCACCTAGCGCGCGTGTTGCGGCCGCGACCATTGTTTCACCCGGCGATGCCAGCGATTGCAACCGTGCAGCAAGATTAAGCGTCGATCCGAATATAGCATCTGGCTGAACATTGGCGCCCAGCGCAATATCCCCAACCAGAACCACACCCGACGCGATGCCGATCCGGCATCTCAGATCCAAGGGGCCGCTCATAGCTGGCAGATCGGTATGGATACGCAAGGCAGCGCGCAGCGCACGTTCCGCATTGTTCTCGGATGCAGAAGGCCACCCAAACGCGACAAGGATGCCATCGCCCACAATCTGCAGCACCCGACCGCCAAGCTCGTCCGCGATGTGCTCAACCAGCTGATGGTAGCGCAGCGTCGTCGAAAGCAGGTCTTCTGGTTCCAGCTTTTGTGCTAGAACGGTCGACTCGACAAGATCCACCATCATTACGGTTAGATGGCGGTGCTCCATAGCACCAAGATCGGTTTCCGGACTACTTGGGTGCAGAACCATCAGCCCTCTCCGAAAGCGGCGCTCTTGTGGTTTTGAGGTGTCAAAGCAACGCCTCTTTCAGAACCCAAAACCGAGAACATGCCTCTCATCGCGAAGCCTTACAAAAATAAAATGACTGCACTAACCGCCGCTCGACACAACGAAAGCTAACTTGGAGACTATATGAAGCTTTGCGATCTGGCTATGCCCAAGACCATGAATGCACCTTTGGAGACACGGGCGCATATTGAGTTGCTCAACCAAGCCATGCGGCAAGGTTGGTCGAAGCAGCGCCACCAGTAACCAATGATTTGCGTAAGATCAGTACACAGAGCTATCAGCACTTGAACATTGCTCTACAAAAAGCATATTCGGTCGCCAAGAAGCGGCCTGAAGAGTTTTGCCATATTTTCTGAGCAACTGAAGCGAGCAGGCAATTCATAGACGGTTGCGTTGACCTAGTCCTCGAATGGCTGTTCGCCCAGCTGTCAAACAGGGCCAAAAAATGCGCCTCCGGCGAAAACCAAAGGAAGGAATTCGATAAATGCGCATTGCGATGATTGGCACCGGGTATGTCGGCCTGGTATCCGGTGTATGCTTTTCGGATTTTGGTCACGATGTGATCTGCGTCGACAAATCTGAACACAAGATCGACATGCTGCAAAATGGCGAAGTGCCGATCTACGAACCTGGCCTCGATGTGCTCATGGCCAAAAACGTGGCTGCCGGTCGGCTAACCTTTACTACTGATCTGGCTGCGGCTGTCGATGGGGCAGATGCGGTATTTATCGCGGTTGGCACCCCAACTCGGCGCGGAGACGGACACGCCGATCTCACTTATGTGATGGCTGCAGCCGAAGAAATCGCCAACGCAATTACCGACTATACTGTGGTCGTCACCAAATCGACTGTTCCAGTAGGCACGAACCGCAAAGTACATGCGGTCGTTTCAGCGGCTAATCCGAAAGCCGAATTTGATGTCGCTTCGAACCCCGAGTTTCTGCGTGAAGGGGCTGCCATAGATGACTTCATGCGCCCCGACCGTGTCGTCGTTGGCGTTGAAAGCGAGCGCGCCGCCGAGGTCATGGCCGAAATCTACCGCCCACTTTATCTGCGTGACTTCCCGATCCTGACCACTGATCTGGAAAGCGCCGAGATGATCAAATACGCCGCCAATGCTTTCCTTGCGACCAAGATCACATTTATCAATGAAATCGCTGGCCTGTGTGAACGCGCAGGCGGCGACGTCAAAGAAGTCGCGCGTGGCATCGGACTGGACGGGCGGATCGGCAACAAATTCCTGCATGCGGGCCCCGGATATGGCGGTTCGTGCTTCCCGAAAGATACCGCAGCACTTGCACGGATCGGGCAGGATTTCGCACATCCGATGCAGATCACCGAGACCGTCATTCGCGTCAACGACGAGGTCAAGAAGCGGATGATCGAAAAGATCCGTGATGCCTGTGACGACAGCTTCAACGGTAAAACCGTGGCAGTGCTGGGTGTCACCTTCAAACCCAACACCGACGACATGCGCGACGCTCCGTCTTTGACAATCGTACCTGCATTAATCGGCGGTGGAGCCCGCGTGCGCGTAGTAGACCCCCAGGGCCGCGCCGAGGGCGAAGCGCTGCTTCCGGGTGTCGAATGGTTGGATGACCCTTATGCGGCAGCGGCTGACGCGGACGTGGTGGTCTTGCTGACCGAATGGAACGAGTTCCGCGCGCTGAACCTGAACGAATTGGCCGAAACGATGAGATCAGCACGGATGGTCGATCTGCGTAATATCTACTCATCGGCTATAGTTTTGGGTTCGGGTTTCGAGACCTATGTCGGCGTTGGCATGGGTGAGCAGGGCCAACTCTTACAGATGTAGTGGCCGGCCAGTTTGGCGCGCATTTGGGCTGTAGTTACAAACCTGATCTACCGAAGAAATCGTAGCCTCTCGTTGAAGTCACTTGGCCTGTGAACGGCTTCAACGACGATGCGGATTAGTCATATGCGTCGCGCGGCTAAGGATTTGTATTCGACCTATTTGGAAAATTTCTTAATGCCTTTTTTCGGGACTAAGCCGAAATCGACGCCCATAATAGATATTCGATGCTGGGACTCGGAGCTGCATCCGCAAACCGCTTTCCTGCCCTTCGATGCCGGCACGATTCCGTCCTTTGGTAAAACCTATCGGTTTGCAGAAATTGCAGCCTTCAACTTGCTAGGGCAGATTAGCGACTGCGCTGAGAAATTCGGTCCAGCGCTCACGATCTACAAACCCATAGGTCCTGCGCCTGACCACTCGTGCGCTGTGCAGTTGGGAAGTTCTGAGCATAAGTGTCGTGGCATTTCTGGTGAGATGATATCGTCGGTATTGCTATAAAATATCTCCTCCGGTTGCTTGATTTCCCTTGGTGAAAACCCTCAATCCCAAAGCGCCATCGTCATTTCGAAAACTCCTTCATCATATTGCAGGTAACCAAGGTGAAAGTTCTCTTCAAGCGGGCTTGCTGCCCTAGATTGCGGAGTATTGTTTTGGCCTCGTTAGGCATTTGGTCGACGACAGACTCCACATAGGATGGGATGTCTTTCAAAGCGCTTTTTTGCGCCCATACGCTCTGCCCAGCGGATCAGCAGGGTCAGATGGTGCAGTTTCGCGATGCTCTTCAGGTCCTTCAGCACCAGCATTTTGGTAACACCGGGTTTATCGAATGGAGCCATTGGAGAAGCGAGCGCAACCTTGCGCACACGTTCGGGCATGTGAAAGGCGACTGCCAAAGCGTGGAGGCCGCCCCCGGAATGACCCGCTACGTTGAAAGTATCCAAGCCAAGATGGTCAGCCAGATCCTCCATATCATCGCCCCACTCGACCATCTTCCGACCTTTCTTCGGACTGGACCCTCCGACACCGGGCTGGTCCACTGCAATCCATTGCACTCCAAGCGAGGCGGTCAGGTCGTCGTCGGGTTGTCGGATTATGTGAGAGGCAGAAAATCCGTGGCTAAAAATCACTGGTGTTCCGTTTGGATCGCCATATGTGCTGAAAGCGCGCGTTCAACTATCTCTGAGCGTTACGTGTTCGGTCAGGTGGTACTGTCGCAATCTTTTTGGATGGCAGAGCATCAGCGGAATGGGGAGCGGTTTACCCTGCCAGTTGGGCGAACTGCTGAAACGGACAGAGTCCGGGCGTGAATTGACCTTTGCGGATCATGTTGACCAGTTCTATGCCTGCTAGGATAGATGCGGCTGACGCGAAAGATTTGAACCCCAGCATGAGTCTGATTCTTCGTTTGATGAAGCGGTGATCCTGATCAATGATGTTATTGAGGTATTTCCGTCTGACCATATCGATCTGGATCGGGCAACCGAAGCTCTTGAGCATCTTATTAACTGCCTTGATGCCGGCCGTGTTAGCACCACTTTTGTCGATGACGATCTTGCGCGGTAAACCGTTTTCCTCAAGCGCGCGGGTAAAAAACCTCCATGGGACAATCTGTGATCGCTTCGTTGACGATTCCGCATTACGCTTCCGCCCTGATCGACAACCGGCGCGACTTTGTCATTGATGCACTAAAAACAACGGCGGCTCAGTTGCATGCCAGCGTAGCGACCCGAATGCCCCTGCCCCGCACGCCTTGGTATCAATTCAACTGACGATCTGCAGATGAAACCATCCGGCCCACCCAAAGGGCAGGCCGGACTGCGTGAGTGGTTGTACTTAGTCGTACAGAACGGCCGAGATTTTCGGGTCGTCAATGTTCGAGGCATCGTAGTAGTAGAAGCCTGTGTCGATCAGACCTGGAACCTCTTCTCCGTTCAATGCGGCAACTGCTGCCTTCACCGTCTCATAGCCGATGCCGACCGGATTTTGCGTGATCGCACCCGCCATCAGACCGCTCTTGATTGCGTCTTTCTGGGCCTTGCCACTGTCATAGCCAATGATGACCAGACCTTCGGTGCCCAGCTCCTGAACGCCATTCACAACGCCAATGGCCGAGCCCTCGTTGGTGCCGAAAATGCCGTTCAGATCGGGGTTTGCTGTCAGGATCGCCTTGGTGACCTCGGTCGACTTCAGGTGGTCGCCCTGGCCGTACTGAACCGTGACAACTTCGATATCCGGGTATTTCTCAGCCATGCGGTTCACGAAGCCGTCGCGACGATCGATACCGGTGCGACTGGTTTGGTCATGTGCGACAACCGCAACTTTACCCTTGCCACCAATTTTCTCTGCCATCTTGTCAGCGGCAAGCCCGGCTGCTGCCAGATTATCCGTAGTCGCAGTCGAAAGCGGAATGTCACTGTCAACGCCGCTGTCGAAAGCGATGATCGGAATGCCCTTTTCATTGGCCTGTTTCAAAAGCGGGATTGCCGCTTGGCTATCCAAGGCGGCAAAACCAATGGCTTTGGGGTTGTTGGCGAGAGCGGCAGCCAGCATGTCGATCTGACGGTCCACCATTGTCTCATTGTCCGGACCTTCGAATGTGATGGTGACATCAAATTCGTCAGCCGCCTGCTCAGCACCCGATTTCACGGCCTGCCAGAACTGATGCTGGAAGCCTTTGGATACCAGCGGGATATAAATTTCTTCGGCTGCCGCCATTGAGGCGGGTCCTGCCAGGGTGGCTGCACTCAGCGCACCCAGTATGAAACGACGTGAAAACATGTTTTTCTCCTCCACAGTTGGTCGTTTTTGTTGAGTTTCTCAGCCTGACTTTTTGCGCCGTGCCATATCGGCATAGACGGCCAGGATGATGATTGCTCCGGTCACAACGGTCTGCCATTCCTGCGCGACGGACAGCACGCGCAAACCGTTGGTCAACACGGCCATGATTAGGGCGCCAATCAGCGTGCCCAGAATGGTGCCCCGTCCGCCGGACAAGGACGTGCCGCCGATCACCACGGCTGCGATCGCTTCCAGCTCGTAGCCCAGTCCCAATGCCGGTTGTGCGGAATTCAGGCGCGAGGCGATGAGGATACCGGCGATGCCGCAAATCGCGCCTGCAAGCGCGTAAATGCGCATCTTCCACATGTCGGTGTTCACGCCGGACAGACGCACCGCTTCCTCATTTGAGCCAAGCGCGAATGTGTAGCGGCCCAGAACCGTGCGCCCCAGAATGTACGATGCGGCAATGGCAACCAGGAACAGGATCAGCACACCGTTGGGGATGGGCAGCGACGGGAAAACCTCTCCAATCAGCGACCCGCGCGAAATCAGGTCAAAGCCCGGCGTATCGTTGAAGTAGATTGGTCGCGTGCCCGAGATCACCAGCGACAGGCCTTTGAGGATCAACATCATGCCAAGCGTGGCGATGAAGGGCGGAATTTTCATTTTCGCGACGAAAGTGCCTGAGCAAAGCCCGCAAAATGCGCCGGCTGCAATGGCTGCGGCCACGCCCAACAGAAGCGGCATTCCAAGATATGTCAGGACCACCCCGGCGATCACTGCGCAGAAGGTCATCAGTGTTCCGACTGAAAGGTCGATCCCGCCCGTAATAATGACCAGCGTAGCCGCGACAGCCAGAACGCCGTTCACCGATGTCGCCTGCAGAATGGCGATCATATTCGATGTCTGCATGAAGTTCGGTGAAGCAATGGAAAAGCCGATCAGCAGAACGATCAAACTGGCAAAGGCCAACAGCTTTTGATAGGCGCCGCTGTCCGCAAGGCCCGAGAGTGGCTTTTTCTTTTCGATATCGGTTGCTGTGGTCATTGAGCTGTCCCTGTTACCTGCATCGCCGCCGCACGTTGCGTGGCCAGATGCATGATGTCTTCTTGAGTGGTGTCTTTTCCGCCAGGCAAAATGCCGGTCAGCCGCCCTTCGCACATCACGGCGATGCGATGGCTGAGGCGCATGATTTCGGGCAGTTCGGATGAGATCACGATGATCGTCTTGCCCTGCCCCGCCAGTTCTTCCAGCAACTTGTAAATCTCGGATTTCGCGCCGACGTCGATACCGCGGGTCGGTTCATCAAAGATCAGAATATCGCAGTCGCGCAGCAGCCATTTGGCGATGACAACCTTCTGTTGATTGCCGCCTGACAGCAGGCGAACCTCCTGCACATCCGATGGCGTCCGAATGCCCAATTGCTGGATGTAGCTTTTGGCGGTGTCGCTGATTTCACCATCATGCAAAACGCCGCCTGCGCCCGTGAACAGATCCATCGAGGCAAGCGCGATGTTGTCGCGTACATTCATACCAGTGGCGAGACCGAAATGCTTTCGGTCCTCGGACAGGTATCCAATCCCCGCTTTGACGGCGTCGGTGGGTGATTTGATCGACACCACCTGACCATGTACCCGGATTTCGCCGCAATCCTTGGGATCAGCCCCGAAGATAGCCCGTGCAACCTCTGTACGACCTGCGCCCATAAGACCGGCGAAGCCCAGAATTTCGCCCTTTTGGACCGAGAAGCTCACGTCCTGAATTTCGTTGCTCCGGCTCAGCCCGGTGACCTGCAGAGACATCTCAGCATCACCCAGATCGGGCACGTCCAGCGGTTCTTCCTTGACCTCGCGGCCGACCATCATGGCGATGATCTGGCTGATCGGGGTTTCGGCGGCCCCAACTGTTCCGACATATTCCCCATCGCGCATAACCGTCACGCGATCCGAGATCTGCTTGAGTTCGTCCATCTTATGGCTGATGTAAACGATGCCCACCCCCTCGGCCTTGAGACGGCGAATGATCACGAATAGCTCGGCAATCTCGGCGTCATTCAGGGCGGCTGTGGGCTCGTCCATGATCAGCACTTTGGACCAAAAGGACAGTGCCTTGGCGATCTCGACCATTTGCTGTTTCGCGATGGTCAAGCCGCCAACCAGCGCCTTCGGATCAAGGCTGAGGTTCATCGAAGCAAAGATTTCGGCGGTCTGCGCATTCAGCGCAGCTTCGTCCAAACGACCAAAGCTCTTACGCGGTTCGCGCCCGATGAAGATGTTCTGTGCGACAGTCAGGTCGTTCATCAGGCTCAGTTCCTGATGGATGATCCCGATGCCCAGATCCTGCGCCTCGCGCGGGGTTGTCGGGCTGACTTCACGCCCTTCGATCTTCAGGATCCCGCCATCGCGCTGATAGATACCCGACAGGATCTTCATCAGCGTGCTTTTTCCGGCCCCGTTCTCACCCATCAGTGCGTGAACTTCGCCCGGTTCAAGATCGAACTGTACGGATTTCAGCGCGTGCACGCCGGGGAAGAACTTATCAATCCCTGCCATTTCGACCAATTTATTCATTTTCCCTCCCATGCGCCCCTCTCCCTTGGGCCCGACGCGGGTTACATCACCGCGCCGATTTGCCAGGGGACGAATTCAACGCCCCCAAAGCCAAGTTCCTCACTTTTGGTCTTTTCTCCCGAGGCGACGCGGATGAGCATTTCAAACAGCTCTTCGCCTTTTGCCTCGATGCTGATCCCGTTGGTCACGATGTCACCGCAATTCAGGTCCATGTCGTCGGCCATGCGGGCATACATCTCGGAATTGGTGGCCAGCTTAATACAGGGCGTCGGCTTATACCCCGAAACCGAACCGCGCCCGGTGGTGAACACGATCAGGTTCGAACCCGAGGCGACCTGCCCGGTAACAGAACACGGATCAAACCCCGGGCTGTCCATGAAGACGAACCCGTGCTTGTCGACCATCTCACCGAATTTGTAGACGTCGCGCAGAGGAGCTGTGCCTCCTTTGGCAACGGCTCCCAACGATTTTTCAAGAATGGTTGTCAGGCCACCGCGCTTGTTGCCGGGGCTCGGGTTGTTGTCCATCTCACCGCCGTTGCGGGCGGTGTAATCCTCCCACCAGTGAATGCGTTCGATCAGCTTTTTACCAACTTCGACCGTTTCGGCCCGCCGCGTCAGCAAATGCTCCGCCCCGTAGATTTCCGAGGTTTCCGACAGGATCGTTGTTCCCCCGTGGCGCACCAGCAGATCCGAGGCAAACCCCAGCGCGGGGTTCGCAGTAATCCCTGAATATCCATCCGACCCGCCACATTGCATACCCACCGTGATGGCACTGATCGGAGCGGGGAAGCGTTTCGCCTGATTGGCCAACTCCGCGATGCCGCGCAGCTCGTCCAGCCCCCGTTCGATGGTGCGCAGGGTTCCGCCCTCGTTCTGAATAGTCATGTAGCGCAGGGCACCGTCAGCGCGGATTGGACGACCGCCGACAAGGTCTGCGACCTGCATGACCTCACACCCCAGACCAATCAACAGGATACCCCCGAAATTCGGATGCTGCGCATACCCGGACAAGGTTCGGAACAGGGTGGCATAACCCTCATCCTTGCCGGACATTCCGCAGCCGGTCCCATGCACAATAGGCACCACGCCATCCACATTTGGGAAGCTATCCAGCAGCCCGGATTTTTCCGCCGCCTCTGCGATGAAACGCGCCACGGACCCCGAACAATTCACGGTGGTCAGAATTCCGATGTAGTTTCGGGTGCCCACCTTACCGTCGGTGCGGTGGTATCCATCGAATGTCCGCTTTTCAGTCACGGTGGGCAGCGGCGTATTCGCGCTGGCATGTGCGTAGTCCTGCTGATGCGCCCCCATGCCAAGGTTGTGCACGTGGACATGTTCGCCCGGCGCAATATCGCATTTTGCCTGGCCGATGATCTGCCCGTAACGAACGACGTTTTCGCCAGCCTGGATTGATGACACCGCAATTTTGTGACCGCGGGAAACAGGTGCAGCCAAGGGCACCGGAACATGCGCCGGTTGTTCGCCCGCCTGCAGGTCGCGCAATGCAATGACGATATTGTCCTGTGGGTTTAGCTTCACGACATCGCGCGTTGCCGTTTCCATAGCCATTATGTCGTCATTTACTTGCATCTCTTCCCCGCTTGCTTGGGCACTGGTGCTAAATCCAAAATCGCTACTTGTCAACTAACATGTTAGAATGTTAAATTGCTGAGCATGAGCAAACACCAAGATATTAATGCCGCGCTGCTGCCTGAGATCACGGCTATCGAAGGGCCGCTGACTCAACGGGTTCACCACTCATTGAAGCAGGCGATTCTCTCGCTTGATTTCCCACCCGGAGCAAATCTAAGAAAGGCACCGGTATGCGAGCGACTGGGCGTATCGCGCGCTCCTGTCGCCGATGCGATTGCGCGGCTGGCATCAGAGGGGCTGGTGGATGTCGTGCCACAATCCGGCACCCGCGTATCCTATTTTTCGATGGATGAAATTCGCGAAGGCGTTTTCCTGCGCGAGGCGCTTGAGCTTGCAACCGTCGCCAAGGTCGCGCGCGATCTGACCGGCGATCAGCGCAAGCGGTTGAGCCGCAACATGCGCCTGCAGGAACTGTTGATCGAGGATGAGGACATCCCCGGCTTTTATCAGGCAGACGAAGAATTCCACAGTCTGCTGATGGAGTTCACCGGCTTCCGCCGCCTCGGAGATGTAGCCCAGACCGTCTCATTACAAGTCAGCCGCGCCCGAATGCTGTTGCTGCCCACCCCTGGCCGGATCGCCGAAACACTGGCGGAGCACAGGGCTATTTTCGAGGCAATCAGCGATCGTAACGAACAGGCTGCGCAGGACGCCATGCGTACCCACCTTGGGCAGTTGATGCCGCGCATCGAACTACTGGAAAAGCAAAATCCCGATTTGTTCAACCTCACCCCACAGCTGAATAGCGAGGCAGGATGACCGTTTCCCAGACAGAACTACTGAACAACCGGACCAAACGGCCCGTTCCCCTGACCCGCATGGGATTCGGTGGGGCGCCGCTGGGGAACCTGTATCGCAAAGTCTCGGACGAGGACGCTCAGGCTGCATTGCAAGCCGCCTATGACGCAGGCATCCGGTTTTTTGATACCGCGCCGCAATACGGGCTTGGTCGGTCAGAGCATCGGTTCGGACTGGCGATAGGCCGGTTTGGCCGCGAGAACATTCAGCTTTCGACCAAGATCGGTCGCCTGCTGCTGGATTGCGAACCGCATGAGGTGACACCTGAAGCCTTTGTCGATGTCCCGCAGAAAAGAATCGTCTTCGACTATACCTATGACGGGGTCATGCGGTCTTACGAGGCCAGCCGCGACAGGATCGGTGTAGCCAACTCAGACATTCTTCTGGTCCATGATGTCTGTGTCTTCAGTCAAGGCAGTCAGGAAGTGTCTGATGCCAAGGTGCGGGAACTCTTTGATGGCGGGGGGTACAAAGCGCTAACCGAACTGCGCGATGCCGGAGAAATCGCTGCAATTGGGGCGGGCGTAAACGAATGGCAGGTTTGCGAAAGGCTGCTTGGTCTGGGGGACTTTGATGGTTTCCTGCTGGCTGGGCGCTATACGCTGCTGGAGCAGGAAGCGCTCGACAGTTTCTTGCCACTTTGTGAGCAGCGCGATGTCGGGATCATTCTGGGCGGGCCGTACAATTCCGGCATCCTCGCCACCGGAGCCGTGCCCGGCGCCAAGTATAATTATGCAGACGCACCTGAAGATATTCTGGACCGGGTCCGCAAGATCGAAGCCGTTTGCGCTGCACACAACACTCCGCTGATCGCCGCCGCGCTGCAATTTGTTCTGGGTCATCCTTGCGTCAAAACGGTCATACCTGGCGCTGTCAACGCATCCGAAGTACAGTCCAATGTGGCACTGATGGAGCGCGACATTCCCCCTGGCCTGTGGTCGGACCTGCGATCCGAAGGCCTGATCCGACCCGACGCGCCTCTGCCAAGCGAGGCTGCAGATGCTGCGTAACATCGACCCGATCCTGTCGCCAGAGCTGCTGTATACCCTCAGGGCCATGGGCCACGGGGATGAAATCGTCATCGCAGACGCGAATTTCCCGGGTTCCAGCAGCGGGCCGGACTGCATCCGGGCGGACGGGTCTTCGGCCAGCGAAGTGTTGCGAGCTGTATTGTCGGTGATGCCGTTAGATACATTCGTTTCTGATCCGGCGTTGACCATGCAGGTTGTCGGCGACGCGGAGGCAGTTCCTGACGCAGCCGCGGACTTTCAGCGTATCATCGACACGACCGCCGACAACCCGGCCAAGGTTCAGGGCTTGGAACGGTTTGCATTCTACGCCCGTGCAGCCAACGCTTTTGCCATCGTTCAGACAGGCGAGCGCAGGCTCTACGGCAACATCATCCTCAAAAAGGGTGTGATCGAATGAGGATCGACGCGCATCAGCATTTCTGGGCCTTGACACGTGGTGACTATGGCTGGCTGACACCCGATCTGGACACAATCTACCGGGATTTCACTCCGAACGATCTAATGCCCCTGCTAAAAGCTGCCGAGATTGATGGCACAGTTCTTGTCCAGGCGGCACCCACAGTGGCTGAGACCGAATACATGCTCTCGCTGGCCGACCAGTATGCATTCATTAAAGGTGTTGTCGGCTGGGTTGATTTTGAAGCCGATGATGTTGGCGCGCAGATTGCCGCTTTGGCCGCCCATCAGGCACTGGTCGGTCTTCGCCCGATGATACAGGACATCGCTGACCCTCTGTGGATGCTCGGCGACACGCTGCCTCCAGCTTTCGAGGCTGTTCAACGGCATGACCTGACATTCGATGCACTGACCTTGCCCCAACACTTGGGTCCTCTCAGGCAACTTCTTCAGCGTTACCCCGATATGCGTGTGGTCATCGACCATGGATCGAAACCATTTATCAAAGACGCGATCTTGGACGGCTGGTCCGAAGACATGTCGACATTGGCCCGAGAGACCAGTGCGTGGTGCAAGCTGTCCGGTCTTGCGACTGAAGCAGCCGCAGACTGGACGATCGAAGACCTGTGCCCCTATGTGGATCACCTGCTGAACACTTTCGGCCCGTCGCGTTTGATCTGGGGCAGCGATTGGCCGGTTTGCACTTTGGCCAGCAGCTACGAACGCTGGTGTGAAACCACCGACACTCTGCTGAACCAGCTGAGTAACGCAGAACGCAAGGCAATTATGGGTGGTAACGCCGCCCGCGCCTATAACCTCAGGGATTGAAATGACTATACCTACATTGGAAGCAAACGGGCTGTGGCTCGGCCGTCTTGAGCGTGCTGAGGTCGGACCCAGCGTGGTCACACTTCGCAGTGGGCGGGTTGTCGATATTACATCAAAAACGGCACCAACCGTCCGGGATATTCTAGAGCGCGACGATGCCGCGGATTATGTGCGCAACGTTCAAGGTGAAGATATCGGGCCTTTGGACGCCGACCATCAGTGGCTCGCGCCATGTGATCTGCAAGCGGTTAAGGCCTGTGGCGTTACATTTGCAGGCTCCATGGTCGAGCGCGTGATCGAGGAACAGGCCGCAGGCGATCCAGCCAAAGCCGACGCGATCCGGGCGCGCATCGGAGACCGGATCGGAGACAGCCTCTCGAACATCGTGCCGGGATCGGACGCGGCCGCAGAGGTCAAAGAAGCCCTGATCGCTGAAGGTCTCTGGAGCCAGTATCTGGAGGTTGGGATCGGCCCCGATGCCGAGGTGTTTTCAAAGGCGCAGGTCCTTTCGTCAGTCGGCTTCGGCGCAGATATAGGGCTTCACCCCATTTCTACTTGGAACAACCCCGAGCCCGAAATTGTTCTGGCCGTCACTTCAAAGGGCGAGAACAAGGGCGCAACGCTGGGCAATGATGTGAACCTGCGCGATGTCGAGGGGCGTTCGGCTCTGTTACTGAGCAAAGCCAAGGACAACAACGCCTCCTGCGCGATCGGACCGATGATCCGGTTGTTCGATGATGGGTTCACACTGGACGATGTACGTCAGGCTGAATTGACGCTTACTGTCACCGGACCGGATGGATACGTCCTGAACGGCAGCTCATCCATGTCGCAGATCAGCCGCGATCCTGCCGACCTTGTGAAGCAGACAATCGGACGTCACCACCAATATCCTGACGGGCTGATGCTGTTTCTCGGCACGCTATTCGCCCCGACCCAGGACCGGGATACCCCCGGAGGCGGGTTCACGCACAAGCTTGGCGACGTCGTCACCATCGCCAATTCACAACTTGGGGCACTGACAAACACGGTGCGCCTGTCGACGGAATGCCCCGAATGGACCTTCGGGGCGTCACACCTGATGCGAAACCTCGCCCATCGCGGCCTGCTGTAAGAGAGAACGAATATGCTGACTGGAAAACACCTGATCGCTGGCGAATGGGTCGGCGCAGATGCGACGTTTGCGTCCGAACCCGCGCATGGGCCAAGCCACGACTATTCTGTGGGGACAGCGGCATTGGTCGATACCGCAGTCGAAGCGGCCGAGGCAGCCTTTGCCACTTTTGGATGGTCCTCGCGCGCCGCGCGCGCCGCACTTCTGCGCAAAATCGCGGAGGAGATTGACGCGCGCGGGGATGCCATTACCGAGATTGGCACTCAGGAAACCGGCTTGCCCGAGGCACGCCTGCAAGGGGAACGTGGCCGTACGGTCGGCCAGCTGCGTCATTTCGCGGATCACATCGAAGCGGTTGATTACCTGGACATGCGCCATGACCCGGCCATGCCAGATCGCGCACCCCTGCCCCGCCCCGACATCCGCATGATCCAGCGCCCGCTGGGTCCTGTTGCGGTGTTCGGCGCGTCGAACTTCCCATTGGCCTTCTCGGTTGCTGGGGGCGATACCGCCGCGGCGCTGGCCGCAGGATGCTCGGTTGTCGTCAAAGGCCATTCGGCCCATCCCGGCACTGGCGAGATCGTAGCGCAGGCCATCGACGCCGCCATCAAGGCGACCGGGGTTCATCCCGGAGTGTTTTCGCTGGTTCAGGGCGGCAAACGGGATGTCGGCACGCGGCTGGTGCAGCATCCGCGGATCCGGGCGGTGGGCTTTACCGGCAGCCTCGCAGGCGGGCGCGCCTTGTTTGACCTGTGCGCGCAACGGGACGAACCCATTCCGTTCTTTGGCGAGCTGGGCTCTGTCAATCCAATGTTTATCTTGCCGCAAGCCGCAGCCGCGCGCGGGGCTGAGATCGGCACCGGCTGGTCAGGATCGCTGACCATGGGTGCGGGCCAGTTCTGCACCAATCCCGGCATTGCCGTGATCATTGATGGGCCCGATGCAGATGCATTTCAGGCGGCTGCCGAAACCAGTCTATCCACCGTAGCCGAACAAACCATGCTGACCGATGGAATTGCAGCTGCGTATCGCGACGGTGTTTCCCGCGTCGCCGCGGGAACTGGTGTTTCCAAGATCATGGGCACCCGTTGCGAGACGCGCGATGCCGCGCCTTACCTGTTCGCAGTTTCCGGCGAGGACTGGCTGGCTGATCGCAAGCTTCAGGAAGAGGTTTTCGGACCGTTGGGCATTATCGTTCGCGTGAAAGACAACTCACAAATGCAACGGATCGCGCGCGCCATCGAAGGGCAACTAACCTGTACCCTGCATCTTGACGCAGGCGACAAACCAGAGGCTCAGGCGCTGCTTCCGCTGCTGGAACGCAAGGCGGGGCGCCTGCTGGCCAACAGCTTCCCGACCGGTGTCGAAGTGTGCGACAGCATGGTTCACGGCGGCCCCTACCCCGCCTCAACCAACTTTGGCGCAACATCCGTGGGCACTTTGTCGATCCGCCGTTTCCTGCGGCCGGTTTGTTATCAGGACATTCCGACGGATCTTCTGCCCGAGAAATTGTGAGGCCGCCAATGACGACATTCAAACCATCGAACCGGCTTGCAGGCAGAACCGCTCTGATCACAGCTGCCGGGCAAGGCATTGGCCGCGCCACGGCGGAATTGTTTGCGGCCGAAGGCGCACGCGTGATCGCCAGCGACATCAACGACGCAACGCTTGCGGAGTTGGGCGGTACCCCGGGGATCGAACCGCTCAAACTGGACGTAACAGACAATGAAGCTGTGAAAGCTGCTGCGGCCGGCCTGCCGAACCTGGACGTTTTGTTTAACTGTGCGGGTTTCGTCGCCGGGGGCTCAATCCTTGAATGCAGCGACACAGATTGGGATTTCAGCTTTGACCTCAACGTCAAAGCCATGTTCAGACTGATCCGCCTGACCCTTCCGGGAATGCTGGAAGCGGGCGGTGGGTCAATCATCAACATGTCGTCGGTCGCATCATCCATGAAGGGCGTGCCAAACCGATTTGCATATTGCGCATCAAAGGCAGCGGTCATAGGCCTGACCAAATCCGTGGCCGCCGATTTCGTAACTCAAGGCATCCGATGCAACGCGATTTGTCCCGGAACCGTCGACAGCCCCAGCCTGCATGACAGGCTGCGCGCCACTGGTGACTATGAACAAGCAATGACGGATTTCATTGCCCGTCAACCGATGGGTCGTATTGGTACAGCGGAAGAAATCGCAGAACTGGCTCTGTATTTGGCCAGTGATGCCAGTAAATACACGTCGGGTCAGCCTTTTGCCATAGATGGCGGCTGGACGATCTGAACAGAAAGGATTTTACAATGAAACTGCTACGTTATGGCCAGAAAGGCGCTGAGAAACCCGGTATTTTGGCATCGGACGGCTCGGTTCGTGACCTCTCCGGCGCTATCGATGACATCTCGGGTGACACGCTTGGCGACGCCGTTCTTGAGAAATTGCGGGCAACAGATGTGGACAGCCTGCCGGTGGTAGATGGAGATTCACGCATCGGCCCTTGCGTTGGCAATGTCGGCAAATTCATCTGCATTGGTCTGAACTATGCCGATCACGCTGCGGAAAGCGGTATGGAACTACCCGCTGAGCCAGTAATTTTCTTCAAAGCCACCTCTGCCATCATCGGTCCCAACGATACTGTCGAAATCCCGCGTGGTTCGGTCAAAACCGACTGGGAGGTAGAGCTCGGCGTTGTCATCGGCAAAGAGGCCAAATACGTATCCGAGGCCGAAGCCATGGACCACGTTGCTGGGTACTGCGTTGTGAACGACCTGTCAGAACGAGATTTTCAACTTCATCGCTCGGGCCAATGGGTCAAAGGAAAGTCTGCAGACACATTCGGCCCAATCGGCCCATGGCTGGTGACACGAGACGAGGTGCCAGACCCACAAAACCTGCCGATGTATCTTGAGGTAAACGGGCACCGCTATCAGGATGGGTCAACCAAAACGATGCATTTTGACGTTGCTACGGTGATCTCACACCTGTCGCAGTTCATGTCACTGCAACCCGGGGACGTGATTTCAACAGGAACACCCCCGGGTGTTGGTATGGGTCAAAACCCGCAGATCTATCTGAAACCCGGCGACAAGATGGAGCTTGGCATCAAAGGGCTGGGCGTGCAACGGCAGGATGTAATATCTGGTTAGTCGAGACTCAGGCATCTGCGTTTGCCTCATCTGGACTAAGTTAGGACGGCCCATACCGGCCATTCTCCCGATGATTGCAACGCTTCAGTGCGGCCCGTCGAACCAGCCATTCGCTGCAAACGCGAAGTTTGAATTCTGGCCAACTCACCCAACACGGTTGGCATCAAGGCCATAAACAAGATGTTGAAAGGCTTTGGTTGCCCGATCCCAATTGAAATGGCCAGGCGGAAATACTTGAACAACATTGTGGAGCAGGATCATCGTTTCATAAAGAGACGAACCCGCCCGATGCTGGGGTTTAAAGCCTTCGCATCAGCAGCAGCAACATTGGACGGAATCGAAGTGGCGCACATGATCTGCAAAGGCCAAATCACGCCCGGACTCTGTCCGTTTCGCCAGTTCGCGGAACTTGCCTCTTAAACCTGCTGCTACAGCGCGTTCACTTCAGCCAACCAAAACTTCGCAACAGAACCGCTCACAGCGATGAGACACGAATGCAGCCTGAGTATGCCAATCCAACCTCTTCGGGAGCCACTTTGAACGTCCACCTTCGTGGCCAGATTTCAGCCCCATCATACCTTATTCCGGCAAGCCCGCTTCGCGCAGGTCTTTCACCACGCGCTCCAAATCCGAAGCGACAACATACTTGCCTTCATAATTGTGAAGTACGTCCTGCAGAGAATATTCAGGATCGAACGCTATCAACTGCTCTACCGCTTTCCGCGCCTCTGCCTGATCGCCGCGGCACATCTGGATGATCGCCAGCACACGATAGGCCATCGGAGGAATCTCGGACATGCCGTTCATGGTCTCCAGCGCATCGTCACAGTTCCGCGTGTGCCATTGCACCCAGGCGAGGTTCCATTTGATCCAGTCCTGATGGAGCGGGTCAAGGCGGACAACGCGCAGCATAAGGTCCTCGGCCTCTTCCGCCTGCCCGCCATAGGTCAGAGCTTCGGCCAGTGCGGCCATCGCGCTCGTATCGTTGGGGTTGAGTTCCAGTGCTTTTCGGAACCGTGCCACCGATTTATCAAGCGCGCCTTCTTGAATATGCATGTACGCCATTGCCGAATGCGCATCATAGTAGTCGGGCCCAACTTGAACGGCTTTGCGGGCATAGTTGCGTGCGGCATCCAACTCGACACTCGGGTCTTCATCTGTCCATCCCCAACGGAAGCGGTTGATATGAACAAACGTCAGCCCGACATATCCATAAGGTTGCGTTGGATCGGCTTCGAGAGCGGCCATATTGGCGAGCCGGGCCTTTTCATTGCCTTCGGGGGTAAAGGAAAAGAGGTGCTGACGCGCTTTCCAGTTCAAGAGCAGTGCGGTCAGCTTCGCCTCGTCCGACTTAATCGCTTTCTGACCTTCCAGATTGATGACACGTTGCGCAACTGTCGCAACGGTTCTTTGTACGATTTCATCCTGCATCGCAAAGACATCAGCAAGGTCACTATTGTAGACATTTGACCACAGGCTCCGGCCCTCAACGGCATCAATCAATTGAACAGTCACGCGCAACTGATCACCGCTTTTTTGTTGGCTGCCCTCCAACAGGTACCGCACGCCAAGGGCGCTGGAGATTTGGCTGACGTCAGAGGTACGCTCTCGAAAACTGAAACTCGAGTTTCGTGCGATGACAAATAGCTCGGAGTACCGGGACAAATCCACAATGATGCCTTCGGCGATCGCATCGCTGAGATAGTCGGCATCGGCACCGACACTATGGTCTTCAAATGCCAGTACGGCGATGGATGGCTTTGACGGCAAAGCGAGGCTTTGCGGCGTAGCATCCTGATCAAGCCCCATTCGCCAGAACGCACCTAGGGCCAAGATGAGGATGGCGATTATGCCGAAAACAGCAAATCTGTTCCGACCGCCATGCGCGACCTGCGGCTTCCCGGCCGAAGAAGGCGGGGTCGGGACCAGTCTGTACCCTTTTTTAGGAAGCGTCTGGACAATGGTGTGATCGACATCGTTCAACGCCTTTCGGATGTCAGCAATGCACTGGGAAAGGCTGTCGTCTGTGACAACCGTCTTGGCCCATACGGTTTCAAACAAATCATCTTTAGAAACGGTCTCGCCAAAGCGATCCACGAGATATGTGAGGACTTCGGAACTCTGCCGGCGCAAATGCACCAGGTGCCCGGACCCATCCAGCAACTCCCCTGTATCCCTTGAAAATACAAAGTCTCCCACCGGAACTATGTCTGATGAATTCAGATCTTTTTCAGGGCTTTCTCCGGACATTTCAGCCGCCTCCATGCCCCACTCAGCCTGCGAAGACTCGCGCCGTGAGGCAAGAGAATTCTCCTGCTTCTTCATTTTAAAGAAGGAAACACCATGTCATCCCTTGTCAAATTCTCAGTCACTGCTGCCAGCCTGCTCTGCACCACTACAGCATGGGCTGCTGATTACCAGGTGAAACGGTCACTCGAACTTCCGCCCGCGACCCCACAGGTCTGGCATCTGATAGGCGACTTCTGCGACATTGATGATTGGCACCCCGATGTGTCAGCATGTTCGCTGAAAGTGATGGACGGGTCGCTGACACGTGTTCTGACGATGGATACAGGAGAGCAGGTGATCCAAAAGCGCATCGCTCAAGAGGAAGGGCTATCTTACACTTACAGGACGGTCAGTTCCGCATTGCCCATCGAGAAATTCACGGCAACATTGTCGGTTCAGCCCGGTGAAAACCTGCTCATCGAATGGATTGCTAACTTCTCCTCCGATGATCCCGCGATGGAAAGTGTCGTCGTCGCGGACATCGAAGCAGGATTGTCAGCGATCGAGAGCATATTCACACCGCGCTGACATCGGCTTCGCAGATTTATTAAAGTCAGGCGGAAGAAACCAGCTTTCCGACGCCTGACAACGCTATCTGATATGTTTCCATTAGGTGGCAACTGAGACTTGCTCCAGGCAAAAAATGCAGACATTTCGCAGAGTGAACGAGAGTTTTCTAGGAGCGGAAACTCATAGGGCATTCATCGCGAACCGCTTGCGGCCCAAAGCCGACCTTGATCAAGGTCAGACGTTGCTGCAGTCGCAGCCCAAATTCCGGATATTCGCCGCGTCTGCAAAATCTTAGGTGGATCGAACTGACACTAGGCAAACGAAGCCTCCGGATTGGATCACTAATTTGGTTCTGCAATCTCAGATTGGAAGGCCTGCCTTCAGCCAACCTTCCCGCCATTGCTCCGAGCATTCGGGAACGCTGAATATGGGCAGTCTCGTTTGCTCTTTAGTGTCGAGATCCGGACGAAGTTCCTTCAGTTCAGCGACCGCCGCCTTTGCTGAATCAAGGTCTCCGTTTTGAGCCAAGGACGCGATGAGCATGAGATGCGTAATCACGAATTTCGCCCTGATGGCCAACGCATTTCGGTTGGCCTGTACAGCTTCAGCATAGCGGCCAAGTTGGAAAAACGAGGAGGCTTGCCCGACATAGGCTGCGTGCCGCATCGGATCTTTCGGACTGAGGTTGATCGAGTGCGTCGCGTGTTCCAGCGCTTCGTCGGGTCTGTCGAGAAAATTCAGATTGATGCCAGCGAGCATGTGAACGATCGCAGCGTTCGGATTTTCAGCGAGTGCTTGTTTGAAAACTGCGCGAGCTCGCGGCAAGTCTTGTGCGAGCATAGAGATCGAATGTGCGGCGTAAGCCAACGCTATTCCATCCGCGCGATCACTTAACAATACACGTTCTGCCGCGGCTACGGCGGCCTTCGGCCCTTCGTCAATCGGTTTCAGTCCCTGCACCATCCTTTGGATATGCAACCACGCAAGCAATCCAGCTGCTGACGAATAATCAGGATCACGCTCCAACGCCAAACGTGTAAGGCGAATGGCCTCACGGTTGTCTTCGTCTGTCAGCAGGTGAAAGTGTGATTGAGCCTGGAGGTAAAGTTCATACGCATCGAGGTTTTCTGTCGGTTTCGCCCGAGCGCGGACTGTCTCGGCATGGCGAACGGACGGTTCGATCGCCGCAACAACTTCCTGTGTGACCTGATCTTGAAGGTCAAAAACATCGTCCAGCATTCCATCAAAACGATCGGCCCAAAGATGGCTGCCATTCTTCGCATCAATTAACTGTCCTGTTATCCGAAGACGCTGGCCTGCGCGCCTTACCGACCCCTCAAGCACATATCTCACGCCGAGCGCCTGCCCAACTTCGCGAATGTCGGTGCTCTTACCTTTATAAGTAAAAGATGAGTTTCGCGCCACGACCATCATCCAACGAAATCGAGACAACTCTGTTATGATGTCCTCGGTAATTCCATCGGCGAAAAACTCTTGTTCCGGGTCGCCCGACATGTTGTCAAACGGCAGCACAGCAATACCGGGTTTCTCAGATTTGACCGTTGCACTGGTAGCCGCCGAACCGACAGGCCACTGCCAGACGCCAACGGCTCGAGTAATGTTTTTCAACTCAGTCCGCTGGCCGCCCGAGAACGACGCGGCGGCATTCCTGTCCAAGCTGTTATGTGCAGTATCTGAAAGCAGTATCTGCCCCGGTTCTGCTAGTGTCTCCAGACGGGCGGCTATGTTGATACCGTCTCCGAATATGTCATCGCCTTCCGAAACGACTTCGCCGGTATGTATGCCGATGCGGATTTGGATTTCCTGTGGTCGGTCAGCCGTCTGAACAGCAATCGCGAATTCTGTCGCGGCTGATGCGGAGCGAAACTCGACAATCCAGCCGTCGCCCATGCTTTTGATCAGTCGTCCTTCATAAACTACCAAAGCGGGCATCAGATGATCTTCACGGAAAGTCTTCAGCGCTTTGAGCGTTCCGTCCCTGTCCTGATCCATCAACGCCGAGTATCCGGCGACATCCGCCGCCAACACCGCAGCAAGCCTCTTTTCCATGTCTCTTCCCCCGCTTGTTGGAGGCTAGCCTGCAGAGAGGGCACTGTCAGCCAGATATTTTGAGCAGGGAAGTTTTATCGGGAAGGCACAACCGCTTTGGGTTCGCTCGTGCCTTGGGTGCATTGCAGCATCCATACGCCAAGCTGATCCTTTCGCAATAACCCCGCCAATATTCCGAATGACATGAACAACTAGCTATAACACAATATGGTTGAGGAGAGTGCTATGTCAGATGTTTTTGACCGCATTTCAGACTGGTTGCAGAAGCTGGCCTTCTTCGATGGGGATATCGGAGGTTTGGTCCAGCATTTAAGTCATCGGTTGGTCGATGGTGGAGTTCCGGTCGCGCGCGTTTCACTGGGTCGTCTGATAATGCACCCCGTTATTGGGCTGCTTGATGCGACTTGGGATGCTTCAAGCGATCGAATAGATTGGACTGTTATGCCGCGGAGTTCGGTTACGGATGATCTTTTTGACAAAGCTCCATTTGGTGAAAACACAAAAGTAACAGAAAAACTCGCTAAGAAGTTCATGCATACCGAGATTTGGGACTTGGTCGACAGCATGGATGGCGAATTTGAAATGATGCCGTCAATTCGCGCTGATCTCACTGATCCATCGATCCGGGAAAACTACCCAATTTACCAAAAGCTTGCGGCATCTGGCATCACTGACTACCTCGTTTTTTCTGCTCCGTTCGGAACACGCACAATAAGTTTCGACAGCGGGTCAGAGTGGCTGCTTGGTATCTCGGTATCATTCGCCACAAAGAAACGGTCGGGTTTTTCCGACCGGGAGATCAATGGCCTGAGGCGTCTTTCAACACCTTTGTTTGGGACGGCTCGTGTTTTCTCTGAGCAGTTTTTAGCGGCTGAACTGATGGAAGCATATTTGGGCAGGATTTCAGGTCGCTCTGTCTTAAGTGGACAAATATCGCGTGGGGATGTTCGAGAGATCGACTGTGCGCTGCTATACAGTGACATGCATGGCTCGACGGCCCTAAGTCAACGTCTGTCTCCGAAAAAATACGTCGCGGCAGTTAACCGATACTTTGACTGTGTTGCTGGAGCGGTTCACGACCACGGGGGAGAAGTGTTAAAATTTGTTGGCGACGGCTTGCTTGCGATATTCCCGTTTGACGGACGTAGAAGGTTACCAGAGGACATGTGTGAAGCAGCATTGTCGGCCGCAAGAGAAGCGTTCCAAAGACGGGAGGAAATCTTGACTGAGGACCGAATGGATTTCGGTATTGGTCTGCACATGGGGGCTGCCGTTTACGGAAATGTCGGCACTGAAAGAAGGCTGGATTTCACGGTGACTGGCTCCTCGGTTGCTAAGGTTAGCAGATTGGAAGACCTGACGCGGTCCCTAAAAGCTCCACTACTTGCTACCGGTGAGTTTGTGAGACTCGTCTCCGAGAGTTCCGATTTTCTAGGGTCGCACAGCTTGCGTGGTTTCGACGACGAAATCGAGGTATTCTCCTTCCAGCCCTTCACTTAGCTTTAGATTGCTCTGGCGGTGATGTCAGTTGCCAGTATTACAATTGAGAAATCAAAACACGATCGTAAGTAGGGCAACCGGCCCAAAGCGGCCCTTGAATCGATAGTGGTGATGCTGCGTCTGCAACCTGTATTGCTGACATTCGCTGCAACTGCATTTTTTGTAAATGTGCACGTTCACGCACTGCAAACAATGCAGCCAGCACCTGATCAGCAAAAAATGTGTGGCCGAGGTGTAACTTCTCATCCCGGTCTTGGTTTGGCGCCCGCTGCCCCCTCTCGGGAGATTGCTGCCGTAATCCTCACCGGGCAGTGGATGTTGTGCGCGGATCAGGGTGCTCTCGATTATTTGCGAGTAGTGGGGAACGGCTCCGCTTTGGTTCAAGGTATCCATGTTCGACTCCCATAGAAGGCCCGACAACACCGCTTCGGCGGATCAATAATTTTGCGCCAAACCGTTTGACTGGGAAAGCCTCGTTACCGAAGTCCTGACCCTAGCCAACGTGTTGCTCGGCCACGATTTCCCCAAACCTGTCGAAAAACTTGGCTGAAAGTTTTTTTGCAGTACCTGCAATCAACCGGCTGCCCAATTGCGCTATTTTTCCGCCGATTGTGACCTTGGCAGTATAGGATAGAACCGTTTCCTCGCCCTCAGTGTTTAGACGGACATCCGCTCCCCCTTTGGCAAAGCCCGCAGCGCCTCCCTTTCCTTCACCAGTCAGAGAAAACTCGTCCGGGGCTTTGGAGTTGTCCAACGTTACCTCGCCGCTAAAGCGCGCCTTTACGGGGCCGATTTTGAGCACAACTTTGGCCTCCAAGTGTTCGGGAGAATGCTGGATCAATTCCTCACAACCGGGAATGCACTCACGCAACACATCCGGATCATTCAGCGCTCGGTACACGACGTCACGCGGAGCAGAGATACGGATTTCGTCATTTAGTTCCATTTGAGAGTCCTTTACTCAACAGCATCTTGGGAAAACGCGAAGTGCGGTCTCGGTCGCCTCTTCCGGGGTCTGTTCCGGCTTCACAGTCTGAAGGGATTGCAACCATTTACGCCATTTTTTCATCATGCGACGTCTCCTCGGAATTGTCTGAATTTCGCCAGAGAATGATCTCGGCGAGGATCGACAGAGCGATTTCGTGCGGGTCGATTGCGTTGATATCCAGACCGGCCGGTGACTTGAGCCGACTGGTCTGCTCAGTGGTCATTCCCTGCGCTTCCAACCTCTCGCACAACACCTTGGCCTTGCGGTGGCTCGCGACCATCGAAACGCGTCGTACTGGTGATTCAAGCGCAGATTTCAGCGCTGGGCCATCGCCCTTCCCCTGTGAGGCGACCACCGCGAAATCGAGTGGTTCAACCCCCAATGCGTTTAGGTCATTTGGATCAAAACCGATGAATTCCACCGAGCTTTCGGAACCTTCAGGCAAACAAACACGCAACCCGATCAGCGCCGCGTGCGCGGCAAGCGCGTGTGCAATAGGAGACTCTCCGAAAATGATCAGGCGCGGGGCGTGCTGATAGGGTTCGATCAGCAAATCGACCGTTCCGCCCGAAGGACAACCGCTTTTGAAGGTCTCAACACCATCCGGGTCTGTCATCGCCACTACCTTGTCTGAAGGTTTCACGCGGATCATTTTCGGAGTTCCACCCGAAAGTGCCTCCTGCGCCGATGCGCGTACAACGCGCTGCACACACGCTCCGCCCAGATGCCCCAAAATACACCCGTCCCGCGTGATCACGGCCTTGCCACCGGCCTTGGCCGAGGTTGCGTCGGCAGTGCGAAGGACCGTTGCCACGCAAAAGGCGTCGCCCTTTTGGCGCAACTCCTCAATCGTGTCGAAAATGTCGAAACCTGCCATCGACGTGTCCTTTCACAGTTTTCGGAATTCGGGTTCCAACGCCGCCAGCGCGTCGAGTGTGTTGGCCGGTAGGTGCGCATCCAGATAAGGTTCTGCGGCCTGCATAGCGGCAGCAATGGGCTGATAGTCTTTCCATCCTTTAAGAGGATTCAGCCAGACGATCCGCCGCACCTTGCGCCGAATCCGGGCCAGAACATCTCCCAAGGCCTCAGGCGACGCGCTGCAATAACCATCCGAGAGGATCAAGACGATCGTCCGCCCGTTCAATGCGCGAGCACCATATCCGTTCAGAAACCTCTCAAGGCTTCCCGAGATGTCGGTCCCACCGCCGAACCCTTCGGCCATGAGTGATAACCGGCCAGCTGCGCGCAGCGTGTCGTGATCGCGCAGCGCATCCGTGACGCGCATCAGGCGGGTATGGAAGAGATAGGCGTCCGCCTCTGTTCCACTGCCGATTAGACCCTTGAGGAAGGCCAGAAAGACCCGCGAATAGACCGTCATCGATCCACTAACATCGCACAAGGCCACAATCCGCATTGGGCGCGGCGGGCGGGCGCGACGGTACAGGTCCATTGGCTCTCCACCCCGCGCAAGGCTGGCCCGCTGTACGCGACGCATATCCAAAGCAGGTCCACGTAACGCTTGTTTCTGCCGACGCGAGCGACGGTCGCGGATCGCACGCGCGATGGCGGTTGCGGCCTGTTCCGCCTGCCTCAGCGCGTCTTCATCCATCAACTCACGCAAATCCCGGCGCGACAGGTTGACCGTTCGGGTCGCAATCAGTTTCCCGTCTCTCCCCACGGCCTCCCCGTCGCCGGGATCGGGTGCGGCGGCCTGATCCGTGCCGGTCTCGGATTCCTGGCTATCCTGGCTCTCTTGCTGCCAGATCATCGGCTTGGCGGATTGAACTCGCACATGCGCGGTTTGGGCGGTTCCCGTGCGCTGCTTGCCTGTGTTGAACCAATAGGCTTCGAACAGGTCATCAAACCTCCGCCAATCGTCGGCGTCACCGGCCAGCAAAACGCAAAGCGCCTGCTGGGCCTGTCTGACATCCATCGCCTCAACCGCCGCCAGCGCAGCCAATGCGTCCCCCGTTTCAGCCGGTCCGACGCGCAGTCCGTTCATGCGCAGATGCGCGATGAAGCCGGACATTCGTTCCGACAAACCAGATGCGCGAGTGGGGAACCGGGTGACCTGCATTACGCCACCTTTCCGATCAAACGATCCGTCACCTCGGGCGGAGCAGCGTCGTAGTCGGCAGCGGTTTTCAGAAGGCAAACAAGGGTCGCCTGAACTTCTTCGCGGGACTGCGCCATGTCGTTTACACCCAGCCCAGAAAGAGCCGCCGCCCAGTCTAGCATCTCTGCGATGCCGGGGGTCTTCTCCAAGTCTTCTTTGCGAAGCGCCTGCACTACGCCAACAATCTGGCGCGCCAACAGCCCTTCAACTTCGGGCATGCGGGCTTTCAGGATCGCCATTTCCGTTTCACGCGATGGGTAATCAAGGAAACTATACAGGCATCGACGCCGCAGCGCGTCCGAAAGGTCCCGCGTCCCATTCGCCGTCAGGATCACGATGGGCCGCGAACGCGCCTTGATGGTGCCAAGCTCGGGGATGGTGATCTGAAAGTCCGACAAAATCTCAAGCAGATAGGCCTCAAACTCCTCATCCGCACGGTCGATTTCATCGATCAGAAGAACAGGTGGTTCTTCTTCGCTGATCGCTTCTAGTAAAGGTCGCTTCAGCAGATAGTCATCAGTGAATAGCTGGGCCTCGCTGGTGCCACCCTGTGCCTCGCTTGCACGAATAGCCAGCAACTGGCGCTGGTAATTCCATTCATATATCGCGTGGCTGGCATCCAGCCCTTCGTAGCATTGCAACCGGATCAACCGCGCCGCGCGCTGTGCTGCCAACGCCTTTGCGACCTCGGTTTTCCCGACCCCTGCTGGCCCTTCCAACAGCAGCGGACGCCCAAGCAACTGCGCCAGATGAAGCGCCATCGCCAATCGGTCATCGGCAACGTAGCCCACCTCGGCCAAGCCTTGCTGAATGTGCTGCAAGCTCATGCAATTCTCCCGGATTGCCGCCGCGCCGTATTCCAGCGCGGCAGCTTTTCCTGTTAGCCGTGCATTCCCAGACCGTTGGCGATCTTCCAGATACGCCAGTGGTCATGCGGCATGTGGCTTTGGACTAGGCCAAACGGACGGAAGGCATCATGCACCGCGTTCGAGAACGCAGGAACGCCCCCGACATTCGGGCTTTCGCCAACGCCTTTTGCACCGATCGGGTGGTGCGGAGACGGCGTCACCGTGTGATCGGTGGTGTAGTTGGGCGTCTCCCACGCGGTGGGTAAGAAGAAGTCCATCAACGTACCGGTCTTGACGTTACCCATCTCATCATACGCGATTTCCTGACCCATAGCGATTGCCAGAGCCTCGGTCACGCCGCCATGGACCTGACCTTCGATGATCATGGGGTTGATCCGGGTCCCGCAATCGTCCAGCGCATAGAACTGCCTGACCTCCCATTCGCCGGTATCGACGTCAATCTCCATAACGCAGATATAAGCTCCGAACGGATAAGTCATGTTCGGCGGGTCATAGTAGCTGACCGCCTCTAGACCGGGCTCCAGCCCTGGGATCGCCTGATTGTAGGCGGCAAAGGCGATTTCCTTCATGGTCTTGAACCGCTCAGGCGCACCTTTGACTGAGAACCGATCCACGTCCCATTCGACGTCGTCGTCATGCACTTCCAGCAAGTAGGCTGCGATCATCTGCGCCTTGGCGCGGATTTTGCGGGCGGCCATCGCCGTTGCCGCACCGGCCACAGGTGTCGACCGAGACCCATAGGTCCCAAGCCCATAAGGCGCGGTGTCGGTGTCACCTTCCTCCAGCGTGATATCGTCGGCAGGCAAGCCGATCTCACTGGCGATGATCTGGGCAAAGGTCGTAGCATGGCCCTGACCCTGAGAGATCGTCCCCAGCCGCGCGATGGCGGAGCCGGTCGGGTGGATGCGGATTTCGCAGGAGTCGAACATACCCAGACCGAGGATATCGCAGTTCTTGACCGGTCCGGCCCCGACAATTTCGGTGAAATGCGTCAAGCCGATGCCCAGCAGTTTGCGGGTCTTTCCGGCTTTGAAGTCCTCGATCCGCTGCGCCTGTTCCGCCCGCAGACCTTCATAATCCACGGCCTTCAACGCCTTATCCCACGCAGTGTGATAATCACCCGAGTCATACTCCCAACCCAGCGCGGACTGGTACGGGAACTGATCGGCCTTGATGAAGTTGATACGGCGCAACTCGGCCGCGTCCATGTTCAGCTTGATGGCCAGTACCTCGATCATCCGTTCGATGAAATAGGCAGCTTCAGTCACCCTGAACGAGCAGCGATAGGCCACACCGCCCGGCGCCTTGTTCGTGTAGACTCCGTCCACAGCCAGATAGGCGGTTGGGATGTCATACGAACCGGTGCAGATATTCATGAAACCGGCTGGAAACTTGGTCGGGTCGGCACAAGCATCGAATCCACCATGATCGGCAGTAGTATGGCACCAGAGACCAGTGATCTTGCCGTCTTTTGTGGCGGCAATCTTGCCCTGCATCCAGTAATCGCGGGCAAAGGCGGTAGACATCAGGTTTTCCATCCGGTTCTCGACCCATTTCACCGGCTGGCCGGTGACGATCGAGGCGACAACCGAGCAGACGTAGCCTGCATAAGCACCAACCTTGTTGCCGAAGCCACCGCCGATATCAGGGCTGATCACTCGGATATTGTGCTCGGCCAACCCCGAGATCAGCGACACGACGGTCCGGATCGCGTGCGGGGCTTGGAATGTACCGTAGAGCGTCAACTTGCCGGTCACCTTGTCCATGGACGCAACACAGCCGCAGGTCTCCAACGGACAAGGGTGAGTCCGATGGTAATAGACCATCTCTTCGGCCACGACATCGGCCTCGCCTAGAACCGCTTCGGTGGCGTCTTTGTCGCCCTGCTCCCAGGTGAAGATGTGGTTGTGATGTTTGCGCGGCCCATGGGCGCCTTCGGTCTGGCCCGCGAGGTCTTCGCGAAGGACAACATCCGATTGTAGCGCCTCAAAAGGATCGGTCAGGACTGGCAGTTCTTCGTAGTCGACCTCGACCAGCTCTGCCGCGTCCGCTGCAATGTATCGGTTTTCAGCGACGACATAAGCGACTTCCTGGCCCTGGAACAGAACCTTGCCATCGGCCAGCACCATTTGCTTGTCACCGGCCAGTGTCGGCATCCAATGCAGGCCCAGCGGCGCAAGGTCTTCGGCGGTCAGCACGGCAACCACACCGGGCACAGCCAGCGCAGCGTCCTTGTTCACACTGACGACACGAGCATGTGCGTAAGGCGAGCGGACAAACGCGCCGAACAGCATCCCGTCCAGCTTGATGTCATCGACATAGTTGCCCTTGCCTTGGGTAAAGCGCACATCCTCGACGCGTTTGCGCGAGCTTCCCATCCCTTTGAGGTTGGCGGCGCGTTCTTCGGGGGTCATGGTTTGATCGTTCATTCCGCAGCCTCCTTCTGTGCGTTCAGCATGTCAGCCGAGGCTGAGATCGCCTTGACGATGTTCTGATACCCAGTGCAGCGGCAGAGGTTCCCAGACATGCCGAAGCGGATTTCTTCCTCGGTCGGGTTCGGGTTTTCCTGCAGCAGGCGATGCGCGCGGGTGATCATGCCCGGCGTGCAGAAGCCGCACTGTAGCCCGTGATGTTCGCGGAACATCTCTTGCAGAACACCAAGGCTGCCATCGTCATTGGTCAGCCCCTCGACGGTGGTGATATCAGCACCGTTCACTTGCGCTACGAAAGTTGTGCAGGATTTGACGGATTTACCGTCGATATCCACGGTGCAGGCGCCGCAATGGCTGGTCTCGCACCCAATATGAGGACCGGTGATTTTCAGATCTTCCCGCAGGAAGTGGATCAACAGAGTGCGCGGCTCAGCCAGACCTTCGACCTGCTTGCCGTTCACGGTAAGTTTGATGTGCATTTTCGACATGAGTGTTTCTCCCCTCAGACCGCACGGCTTTGCGCACGGTCGATGGCGCGGCACAGCATTACGGCGGCAACGTGTTTCTTGAATTCGACGGGGCCGCGGTTGTCAGCCACCGGATCAATCGCGTCGAGCATTGCCGAAACGCAGCCTTCGACGTCACCACCCGCCAAAGCGCTGCTCGCATTTACGGACCAGACGGGAGTGTCGGCCAGATTGGTCATCGCAACTGACGCCGTACCATTTCCAACCATCACTGCGGCGGCAGCGGTAGCGTAGTCGCCTATCTTGCGTTTTTGCTTTTCGTAGGCTTGCCCCACGCCGGATTCGGGGACCGGAATCGAGATGCGTGTCAGGATTTCCTCATCTTCACGGGCGGTGAAATAAGCAGCCTCGTAGAAGTCACGTGCCGCAACGCTGCGGTTACCATCGGGACCGGACAACTCAAACGTGGCGTTCAGGCACTGCATCAATCCCGGCATGTCATTCCCTGGATCCCCATTGGCGACGTTGCCACCAACCGTGCCCATATAACGCACTTGCGGATCAGCGATCTGCAATGCGGCTTCGCGGATCAACGGAATGGCCGTGGCCAGACCGTCATGGGTGATCAGTTCGTGCTGAGTCACCATCGCGCCCAATGTCACGGTGTCGGACCTGACCTCGATCCCTTTGAGCTCCTCAATCGCCTGCAGGTCGACCAGATGGCCCATCTCAGCCATGCGCAGTTTCATCATAGGGATCAGGCTGTGCCCGCCTGCGATCACGCGCGCCTCGTCTCCGTGTTCCTGTAGAATGCCGATGGCCGAGGCGATGTCGCCTGGCCGGTGATACTCAAAACCGGCTGGTATCATGTTTTTCCTCCCTGGGTCCGAGCGGTGTGCCTTGGGGGACCTGCGGATAGGAAAGAGCGGCGCGCCCAGGCGTTCCAGACAGTAGGAACCGAGCGCGCAGGTTGTTTCACGAAATGCGAATAGACTGCACGAGTTGCGATCAGAGGCCCAAAGCCTCGCGAATGTCTGTCAGACGCGATCGGCTGACTGGAACCTTGTTCAACGCGTCGATATCGTCGAAATAACAGGTACCGTTGTCCTTGTGACGTTCAAATCTTGAGACATGTTTGGGGTTCAACAGGTAACTTCGATGGGCGCGCAAAAACCCATCTGCTTTCAGACGGGTTTCGGCCTCGGTGATCGACCAGGGGCAGAACAGTTTTTCAGCACCCAAGTAAAGGACAGTATAGTGCCCTTCGGCCCTGATTGCGGCGATACTGGCAGGTTCGGTGAAATAGGTCTGGCCTTCGCGTTCGAAAGGCACACCTGCACGTAGAGAGGTAGGTTCCAGCGTGCGTTCGGGCACCAACTTTTCTTTCGGTTCGATGAACGAGATCCCGGTCAGCAGAAAAGCTCCGCAGATCAGGAAAACAGACAGCGTGACGCCCATTGCCAGAACCTGATTGTCCAGCGCGGGTCCCGCACCGCCGGCGGTGTCAATTGCTACAAAGTCGGTCAGACCGGTAGCCACAAAGTGCATAGTAAAAACGGCCAACCCAAAGCAAATTGTGCCCAGCAGAATATTGCGTTGCGTGCGGTTTCCATAAGCAACCCAAATAGCCGCGACCGACAGCATCACCGACGCCAACGTCGCCAGAGCTACGTCCAAAACATTGTACACGGGGCGGCATAACTGCATTCCGGCCATGCCGATATAGTGCATCACCACGATGCCCAGCCCCACGATCACCCCCGATCCGATCATTGTCTGAGGCGTACGCGGACGGAAATGCAGCAACAACAACGCCAGCCCAACCATCAAGATCGCTACAAGCGCAGAGATCAGAGTGATCAGAGCGTCGTAGTAAAACAGTATCGGCAGCTGCAGGCCCAGCATGGCAACGAAATGCATCGACCAGATACCGCCGCCCAGAATGACCGCAGCCAGAGCAACGACAAGCTTGCGACGTTGGCTATCCAGCCGGGACGCGCCATGCGTCAGATAAAGGCCGGTAAATCCGGCCATCAGCGCCACGGCCAAAGAGGCCGCCACAAGCCAGGCGTTGTGCGAATAGTCCAGCATATAGGTGTACCCGCCCTCCCCAGCGCGTGTCTGACGTTAGCAAACTGAAATTCCCGGCACAATCTACTCTGACTGGACTGCAGCAGCACGTGCAGAGGAATTCGAACGGTCTCAGTGAGGCTAGCAAAGCTGTCCTGTGTTCTGCATCAAGTTCTCGCCATTCGGCAGCAGCGGCGGAACGGGTCTGCACGAAAGTGTCCTAGCTAGAGGGGGATCGCTCATAGTTAATAAGATGGTTGCGGATCTAGCCATGAAAGATGGCGGTCATCTGCGGTTCTGTTGCGAAGTTTTGGTTGGCTGAAGTGAACGCGCTGTAGCAGCAGGTTTAAGAGGCAAGTTCCGCGAACTGGCGAAACGGACAGAGTCCGGGCGTGAGTTGATCTTTGCGGATCATGTGCGCCACTTCGATTCCGTCCAATGTTGCTGCTGCTGATGCGAAGGCTTTGAAACCCAGCATCGGGCGGGTTCGTCTTTTTGATGAGACGGTGGTCTTATTCCACAATGTTGTTCAAGAATTTCCGCCTGACCATTTCAATTGGGACTGGGCAACCAAAACCTTTCAACATCTTGTTTATGGCCTTGATGCCAGCCGTGTTGGCACTGCTGTTGTCGATGACAATCTTTCTCGGAAGGCCGTTGACTTCCAACGTCTGGGCAAAGAATTTGGTGGCGGCGGGTTTGTTTCGTTGCTGCGAAAGCATGAAACCAAGCGACTTAACGTGCTTGTTGACAGCTCGATTGAGGTAAACCCACGCGCCATTAACATTGATGTAGGTTTCGTCCATTCTCCAAGAGCGGTCGCAAGATTTCTTGCGGCGACGAGCGGTCTCTGCAATTGCGCTAGAGTATCTTTTCACCCAGTGGTTAAGTGTCGTGTGATCCACCGCGACGCCTCGCTCGAGCATGATTTCTTCCAGATCGCGATTGGACACGCCGAAACGGACATAGAAGAAGACCGCGAACGGGCCAAGATGCTGCGGTAGCAGCCCACATTCCTGCCATTCGCAGCAGTCGCGAAATCACGTGTTATCCGAACAGGAACTCTGCTGGACAAACTCGCCGTCTTTTAGTCTTGGCACAATTAACGCTGGTCACCCAAAGCGGTAACTCACAGTAGGAGCCAACATTCAGAGAAAATAGTCCGACAATGTCGGTTTGCTCAGAAGAGTGCGCGATGTCGGCGTGGTGTTGAGATCGGTGTAACGATATCCCCAATAATCCCCATTAAAATCCATTCGCCCAAAATTTCAGTTACCGAATTTTTCTCGGTCACCCGTTTACACCCTGCTTTAGCAGAAATTGGTTCTTAAAATTCTTCAGCCCCGGCATAACGTCAGCGTTGGCGATATCTTCGCTTGCGTGGATTTCTTGTTCAAGAAATTCTTGTAATGCATCGCTATCGTCGCTGACGAGTTCAATGATTAAATCGTAGCGCCCTGCGACCCATAGAATGAAGACCACTCGAGGGTGCTTTTCAAGACGCTCGGCGACCTGGCGCGGGGTCACACCCGTGGCCACATTCAACCCAATCATCGCGTCGGTGGTGTATTCCGTGGCTACGGGATCAGACATCGCAACGATCCGCAACATGTTGTTGTCCCGCAACCCGCTTACCCTGTTGCGAATGGTTCCTTCAGATACATCCAACTGCTGCGCAATTTCAGAGAAGGCCATTCGACCGTCTTGCTGTAAAAGCCGGATGATTTGTTGGTTCAAGTCATCTCTTGGGGATCGAATGTTCTGGGTGATGCGCATATTGGATTTCTTCCTGACTGACATATGCTTTAGGCTCGGTTGCTGTATTCGCAGCTCAGATTAGGTTAGGGTGTCGAATTCCGCAATTGCTACCTGGAAATCTCTGGGCGGAAGTGCGAAAAACGACATCTTTTGACCTCTGCGCTTCAGTTTTCAAGTACCATACTGCGTGACTATTAACGATTTTTTAGCATTATTCTGGCGAGTTGGTGAACCACGCTACGAATTCGATTGAATTATTCGAAATTCGTATCTAAATGCCGTTTTTTGACCAGAACACTTCTGATTCTTGCTGAAATATCTACATAGTCAGCGGATATCGAAATCCGGGAGGGCTGACATACGATATTCGCAATGAACATCAAACCAGCGCGGAGGGACAAGTCTGCGAGCAGACTATCCGCGAGAAACGGTAAAAAAAACCTTGCGCTAAGCTCTCCACCGGTGGGCGCAAGTGGCAGCGTCGAAGGGAGGAGTAATGACAATTGCCGAGAAAAGCGCACAGGCAGTTGCCGGGCCTCAGCATGGGCTGATCGCTGAGGCGTATCGCAGCGAAGAGTTCTGGCAGCGGGAGTGCCAGACCGTCCTGGCCAAGAATTGGGTATTCATCGGGTTTGCCCATCAGATGGCTGATCCCGGCGACGCACATCCTGTTACCTGCGCCGACTTGCCGTTGTTGGCGGTGCGCAACCGTGATGGTGCAATACAAGTATTTCATAATGTTTGCCTGCACCGCTGCATGACACTGGTCGACAAGCCCAAGAATGTCGGCAAGCTGATCCGCTGCCCCTATCACGCCTGGGCCTATGATCTGGATGGTCGCCTGAGGGCTGCACCGCATTTTGCAGGAACCGGAAAGCAGGAGTTCGACGGGTTCGACATCAAAAACCATCGACTGAAACCGGTCCGCACCCATGTCTGGCACGACTGGATCTTCGTCAATCTGGATGGAAATGCACCAGATTTCGAAGATTATGCAGCACCCTTGATCAGCCGGCTCGAAGGGATGGACTTTGATAGGTTGGAACCAATTGGATTGCTCGATTTTGGTGAGATCGACACCAACTGGAAGCTGATTATGGAGAATTTTATCGAGCCCTACCACGTCCAGTTCGTACATGCCTCGACCACCGATCAGCCCTTGGAAAACCACTATACCATCATCGATGGCACCTGTATTGGCAGCGCGGTGGACCTGAATGAAGAGCTGGGCACATCCGGCAGTTTGGGTGTCAGCTCTCGTTATCTGACACTGTACCCCAATTTCATTCTGGGTCGTTACTTCCCGGATCAGCTGGGCGTTTATTTAAACGTTCCCATTGGCCCTGGAAAAATGCGCCAATACCGAGCGCTTTATACCACCGAGGGCCAGAAACTGAGCATCGAAGAAGTACAAGCTCTCAGGAACCTATGGTGGGATGTCCATAAAGAAGACCACGAGATGGTCGAGCGCATGTTTGAAGGCCGCAAATCCCCGGTCGCCGAGGATGGCGGGCTTTTGTCGCCCGCCTGGGAGGATAGTGTGCGCGCCTTTCAAGATTTGATCGAGCGTGACGTGGCCGGCGAATAAGCAAGAAGGAACAAAGACAATGAGCAACTCCATATCCAAAGGGTTTCGTCTGGCCCATACGATGATGCGGGTCACAAACATGGAGAAGTCGCTGGACTTCTATTGCGGAATTCTTGGTATGGAGGTGCTGCGGCGCACGAATTACCCCGAAGGAAAATTCACCAACACGTTTATCGGTTATGGGCCCGAGGCCGAGTTTCCCACGCTGGAGCTGACCGCCAATTGGGATCAGGACACGCCTTATGACAAGGGTAACGGCTGGGGACACATCTGTATCGAAACACCGGATGTCTATGCCGCATGCGAACAGCTGGCTGCGGCCGGAGTAAACATTACCCGCCCGCCGGGACCGATGAAAAACGGCACAAGGGTCATCGCCTTTTGCGAGGACCCTGATGGTTACAAAGTCGAATTAAACGAATCCATACTAAAACATCTGTCGCAGGAAGGCTGATCACATGGGTGAAACACCTCAACTTTTCAAATTCGATCTGGTTCAAAACCGTTACGACTCGATGGGCGACAGCGATACCTACATCAAACCGATGGTGACTAGCGAATTCAGCAAGTCGATGTGCGGCGGTATCAATGTACTGAATAACATCAAGGTGCCTTGGGATCTGACCTGTGACGAGATCATTTATTGTCTTGAGGGTACCTTCCGGTTGGTCTGCGACGGTAAAAGCTTTGTCTGCAACCGTGGTGACGTGCTGTTTGTTCCCAAGGACAACCACATTTCCTACGAGGCGGACGGCAAGTGCGTGATCTTCTATGCCGCCTACCCTCACAACTGGAAACAGCTTGCCGGGATCACTCAGGTTCCGGGCATTGACCCTGAAGATTTTGTACCCGGCTGAGCACCTATTCGCTGAGCGACAAGACGACAGAAACCAGTACAAACGCCGGGGCGTCACCCTCGGCGGACAAAATCTAATAGCCATTCGATGGGAGGATGCCGAATGCCCAAGGATAATGCCAACGCCCGCATCTATTTTGAGACATTCCACGACGCTGTAGAGCGGAACCGCCCGCATATCCCAGAAGTTCAACAACGTTTGGAAGAGACAGGTGTCAAGTATGTTATGGCCGCGTGGATCGACCTGCATGGCATTCCAAAAACCAAACCCGTCCCGATAAGCGATTTTGAACAGCTCTGCCTTGGGAAAGGCCCGCAATTTGCGGTGCATTCGATTTCGTACGTGCCCGAACTCAGCCCCGCCGACAGCGATCAAGTGGTGGTGCCGGATCTTGACGCCGTCTACGTCTGTCCATGGGACACATCAATGGCGATCATATTCTCGGACCTGTACTGGGAAGATGCGCCTTATAACGTTTGCCCGCGTCAGGCCCTGAAGCGCGCAATGCACGAAGCTGCGCTGGAAGGGTACACCGGTTATGCCGGGGTAGAGCCCGAGTTCATCGTAATGAAATACGACGACGCCGGTCAGCCGGTGAAGGCCTTTGACGACGACCCTTTTGTCGGCGTCCGACCACGCCGTCAGGCTTTTGGCTATGACGTTGAATACTCGATCGACTCGATGGCATTTTTGAAAGACATGATCGACATCATCGAAGGTCTGGGTTGGAACCTGCATGACGTAGTCGCCGAGGGTGCGTATTCACAGTTCGAACTTGATTTCCACTATACCAACATGCTGGAGATGTCCGACCGTCTTGCGTTTCTGAGGATCACTTTGAAAGAGGTGGCAAAAAAGCACGGGATGTTCGTGACCTTTATGCCGAAACCGACAGTGGGCGACTGGCGATCGGGAGCGCATATCAACATGTCGATGCAGCATGAAAGCCGTCCGGGTGAGAACATTTTCGAAACGCCCGATGGCGACTGGAGCGACGAAAGCCGATGGGCCGTCGGCGGATTGATGCAGCACGCTGAAGCGATCACCGCGATTACCTGTCCGACGGTGAACTCCTACAACGGCCTCGTGCCTCGTGTCGGTGGATTTGAGGGTGGCACAGTCACCTGGGCACCAACCAATATCACATACGGTTTCAATAACCGCTCGGCCCAGTTCCGCCTGCCGCAGAGCCGCCATTGCATCGAAAACCGCGCCTGCGACATGACCATGAATGTCTATCTCGCGATGGCGATGCATCTGAGTTGCGGAGTTATGGGCATCAAAAACAAGATTGACCCGGGTAAACCGACAGATTTCGACCTGTATTCCAAAACCGAAACCGAGCTTGCTGAGCTGGGGATCCGGCGTTTGCCGCGCACTTTGTTCAATGCGATCGAAGCCTTGCGCAGTGACGAAATGGCGGAACATGTGATGGGGCCAGTGATGCGTAAATCATACCTCGATTACAAGAACGACGAGTGGGAGCGCTATCATCAATCAGTCACGGATTGGGAAGTTAAGGAATATCTGCGGCTTTACTGAACCCAGGACGGACCAGATGATGGCGGAATTTCAGATATACGAGCTGGGTGACCTGCCGCTCCTGTCGGGCGACACATTGAAGGACGCCAAACTTGCCTATCAGACTTATGGCACATTGTCGGCGACAGGTGACAATGTCATCGTCCTGCCGACCTTTTACACAGGTACAAATTCTCGCAACGAAGGGTTTTTTGGCCCAGGTCGAGCGATTGATCCGGCACGGCATTTCATTGTCAGCCCAAACCTGTTTGGCAATGGTCGTTCGTCGTCGCCATCGAATACGCCTGCGCCGCAGGACGGCCCTCGCTTTCCGCTGATACAGATGTGGGACAACGTCGCCGCGCAGCATCGGTTGATCCACGATCACCTTGGCATCAAAGAAATCGCTCTAGTCGCTGGCTGGTCCATGGCGGGCTGTCAATCCTACCAATGGGCGGCGCAATACCCAGACATGGTCCAGGCGATATTGCCCTTTTGCGCGTCGGCCCGAACTTCACCGCATAATTTCGTATTCCTCGAAGGGGTCAAGGCTGCCCTCTGCGCAGATCAGAATTGGAAAGATGGCAACTATGTTAAACCGCCCGAGGTAGGTCTCAAGGCCTTTGGCCGCGTTTACGCGGGTTGGGCCTTCTCTCAGACCTTTTACCGCGACGGGCTTTATCGCCAACTCGGGTTTCAAACCATCGAAGAGCTGATGCAGGATTGGGAGCGCGACCACGTGCTGGGCTGGGATGCCAACGACCTGCTGGCCAAGCTTGCAACCTGGCAAGCTGGCGATATCTCTACCGGGCCGCTTTACAATGGGGATTGCAAACAAGCACTAGGTGCAATCGAAGCTCGTGCCATCCTGATGCCGTGTACGCAGGATCTGTATTTCCCACCCGAAGATAATGAAATCGAAGCCCAACACATGCCTAACGCCATCTTCCGCCCTTACGACTCGCCATGGGGTCATTGCGCCGCAAACCCGGGCAATGACACAGGATTTACGGCACAGTTGGATCTCAATATCCAAGAGCTTCTGCAAGATTAAAGCTTAGCAAAGAATATGAAATTGTACTCGGCCCTTTGTGACCGGCACTTTCTTCAAGTGAAGAGCGGCAAGTCGGAAACTGAACTGCAAACATAACGACTTAAGTAACTTTACCCTTTGGACAATTTGTCCCATTTTGCAATGTCCGCTTTTCTGCGTTTTACTGACAGTGACACCAGTTGCAGAATTTGACACAGTGGGCTCCTTGCAGAACTCGGTGCAGACGCAGCACAAGCCACTGCCCTGCTTTCCACGATACATCCAACGGCCCCAAGGAGACATTGGGCGGTACCCCGAGATGCTGCGATCGCAGCCCGCTTTCCGGTCATTCGCTGCGAGTGCGAAACTTTAGATAGGTCGAACTCCACAAATGCGGACTTTCCCGACATCCGTTTCGGTTGCTCCAATGTCGGCTTCCGGGAACGTCGGCAGCCAAAGATCCAAAACGGTTGTCGTCGCCCGATGAGCTGCTCATAGCGAAGAACTGTGAATATTAATCTTCCTTTGGCCCAATTGATGGTTCCCCACGGCGCAATTGCTTTCATCTTTTCCGGATAAGTTGCGCCGACAGCGTAACGGTTACTCTAGATTTATGTAAACGATTTTGCATCCGTCATCCGGATCGGTCGACTCTTCTATCCTAATATCAGTCATTTGATTGCCAACTTTCGCGGCTAGAATTGCTGTGAGCACATTCTTTCCAGCTGCACTTGTTGGGTCGAGGCGCAAATATTCACCCGCTTCAGGAATACAGCCAAGTTGAGTTTCGTCTCCCGATGTAGAAATCCAAACCGGATCACGATCAGCGCGTAGCGAGATAACATCAATAGACACGTCCTCACAACTAATACCGGAACACTCTGCAAAAGACGCATGTGGCGATGTAACTAGAAGCATCGAAGCGAACAAAAAGAGACTTTTTTTCAATGTTCTATCCTCCTTGCAAGATTAGTTCATTGAATGTGAGATCAAAGGAATAATTGCCGCCGGTCGCGGTGGGTACTTTTGTTCGGGGTTGCAAAAGAGCCGCTTTTGCTTGATTACATATGCCCCATTGTGAACACCAGTCACATACCACTGCGAGTGTTCACTCACATTTTGCGATGCCCAGTACTCTATGTGATCTACCATACCAACTACATAGCGAGGTATAGTTCCACTCGCAGAGTCGAACTTCTCCCTCGCGGAACTGGCTCCTTGGGTTCCCGGAATAATCGCGTCTAGGGCCGCTCCGAATAGGCAGTCGCCATTCACCGACATTGCCCTGACAAATGCTGCCGTTTTGGTGCTACCTCCTCTGGCTCCGTTGCTGAACTGCGATGAAATCCGCCACTCACCATCTTCGGCTAGACGTACATCAGTGAACGACTGCACCTTATGTCTGTACTCATGCCATATTGGTTCACCATTCAGATAGCGATTTGGATCAAGTCTGCGCACCTCCTGGGCCACTGAACTCGATATGTTCAGCAACACGGTACTCAAACACACAAGAATTATGCGATACGCGCCCATGATAGCCTCAGCTTGCGGCATCACTCAAATTCCAGTCAAGAATTTAATCCCCTGACAGCTCAGCAGACCCGTCCCGGGATTGGGCCTTGGTTCACCTTCCGGACCTACACTCACGTTAGTTAGCCTCGCACAAACGGCCGTCTTGGCCGCCGTTTCAAGACCGGACCTTCCAGCACGGCGCAGCATCCGTCATAGTTGGGCTCTCTCGTTGAATCCACCGCGCCGTGTGCGAATAGCCGCCTTGCCAAAATCCTTTAGAGTGTCATTTCGCCCCGTTCCCCAAAGGACCCCATTATAACTATAAGGCCCCGGATCTCCCCAGGGCCTCGCCGCCTTAGTGGTTATCTTCCCACCAGCAGAAGTCGACGATCTCAGTGCATTTGCACACCCAAACATGCGCTTCGGCGGTGCCTGAGCTGAAGGCGGTAAAGCCTCCAGCAATTAGCAGGCTTAAGATGAGTATTTTGTTCATCGGAACCTCCATTATTTGATGACACAGATGTAGCCTTTGTTTGTGCACATGCTTCCGGAACCGCAGTCATTGGTCTCGAACAGCTTGTTCCAGAAGTATCCGTTTCCGGCCTCGGCGGTGCCGGTCGATAGACTGGCCGCTAAGAGGACGGCGGGGATCAGTACTTTCATGGCTTTCTCCAGTTTTTTGAGTTAGATGACTGCGCAACCGGCGTAGGCTTCCTCAACGTAATTGTCGCGCCAGCAGACGATAATGAACGAAGCGAGATCTACCTCCTCCGGCGTGGCTACCTCAGCCGATACCGGGATCAGCTCACATTCATCGTACGAGACATCAGGCAGACACTTGTCGAAGGGCGACGAGATTGCGAGTTGGCGGTTGCCTAGCTGTTCACACTCTTCATAGGTGCCTAAGCACGCTTCATAAGCCGACGAGATTTTGACTGGACCCTGGTGCTCAGTGCAACCACCTGTATCGATGGCCAGTGCCTGGGTGGTGACGAGTGCCGCAGATGCGACGGTGGCGATAGAGAGTTTCTTCATGACTTTGGTCCCTTTATTTTGGGGCTGCCTAGAAACAGCCGATGAATGAAGAAGTACGGTGGTAGGCCAAGCTCTGTGGCGAGCTCGACCTTGGTTTTGGGCGACTTGCGCTCCATTATTTGACAACCTCACCGCATATGACGAAGCCACCAAAGGCCTTGATACACGCTTCCTCTGCCAGGGCAGAATTGGCTGCCAGGGTGGTTGTTGCGACGATCATGGCCGCCAAAAACTTGATCTTCATGTGTCTTCTCCTGAGTAAATTTTCAGTTTGTGATAGGTCACGAATCGATTGGTAACTCAGCGAGCGATTCTTTCCAAAACATTGAAATATTGTAATTATTTTTGAAATCAGAAGTATTTTCCCGGATCTGGATCGAGACTGGCTGTGGTAAAATAGTTTGGAAATCCATTCTATCTCGAAAGTTGATGGACAGCTTCGCTGAGCCATTGGTAAGTTGGCCTTCCGCAACACGCGCAGACATGCCTAGGAGGTTAAAGATGACCGACCAGACACGACTGAACACTGAAACCGCGGAAGCGGTAGATGCGAGCTCCTCATATATGCAGCGTGCATTTGTACGCATGGCATCGGAGTCAAATCGCCAAATTATGAAAAACAGAGCATGGAGAAGTGTATTCAACATTGATCAGCATTTCAGCAGCGATGAGCAGATTGTTGTGGGTTTTGCAGGCTTCATCATGAAGTATCTTGGTGCTTCATGCTCGCCTTATACGTGGCTGGGCAAAGACGAGGCCTATGGTCTTGTCGCGCAGCTAATTCGCGACCCGATCAAGATCGAGAATGGCAAAGCCAAGCGTATCACTGACGCGAAGATTGATGCGTTCCTGTCGGGTGCTGCCCAGCGTGGCTTGGTTGAGGTCATGCGTGAAGACAAGCGAGATAAGCGATTCAAGTGGTATCGTCTTGCAGAGGGTGTCTTGCCTAAGTTTGAACAGTACCTCCAAGATTGCGAGAAAATCGATCTCGTTGTGAAGGCTCAGATTGAAAATCCGGATAAACCCTTTGCCGGTAAAGAACTACTGCGAGAAGAGAGTATCTATAGCAACGCCCTTGATCAGCAATTTATCGATCCGCGGGCTTGTGAGATCCCATACTACAAGGATTCGAACGGAGACACAGTTTTGAAGACGGAGGGAAAAGTGCTAACACGCCCAGCAATGAGCCTTGCCGCGCTCGCTCTCGCGGCATTCGTAGGTTTTGGCAGCTATTTAGTTTCAGTCCAGGGTGCGCAGGCAGACATGTCTGACGCTCTAGGTGGATCGAAGCCAAAGCTGATCCAGACTCACTAAAACGTTGCTGTTCTTGTTGACTCAACAAGAACAGCAATGAGTTCAGAAGGTACTGTGAAAGCACAGTTAGTAGTCTGCCGTGATTGCGAAAGTATCGTGCTAGATGTTGCCGCAATGTGACCGAATCTTGAAAGATCGAGATTCGCAAGAGCCATCAACATCTGATAGTCATAACTGAATTTTGTTACACCTACTGAGCAATTGCCAAGAGATTGCCAACTGCATCAAGCATACGGTCCTGAAGCACTCCGCAGATCAGTCCAAAAAAGGCTGCCCAACGCCAGTTTGGTGTAACCTTTGCAGTAGGAAGCAATGGAACAGCAGTGGCTATGGCGAATAGAAGGTTTCGTTGCAAAGTTTTAGGTCAGCCAAATGGTTCTGCGATCACTTCAGTTCAGATTGCCAACGCGGAAAATTGACGAAACGGACAGAGTCCGGGCGTGAACTGGCCTTTACGGATCATGTGCGCAACCTCGAAGCCCGCCAGAGTCGCTGATGCCGAAACAAGAGACTTGAAGCCGAGCATCGGGCGGGTTCGTCTTTTGATGAATCGATGGTCCTGTTCCACGATGTAGTTCAAGTATTTCCGCCTGACCATTTCAATTGGGGCCGGGCAACCAAAACCTTTCAGCATCTTGTTGATGGCCTTGATGCCAGCCGTGTTAGCTCCACTTTTGTCGATGACAATCTTTCTCGGAAGGCCGTTGACCTCCAGCATTCGGGCGAAGAACATGGTGGCCGCGGGTTTGTTTCGACGCTGGGAAAGCATAAAATCAAGTGTCTTGCCGTGCTTGTCGACAGCTCGATAGAGATAGACCCAATTGCCTTTCACCTTGATGTAAGTCTCGTCCATTCTCCAGGAGCGGTCGCACGGTCCCTTTCGACGACGCGCCGCTTCACCGATTGCGCTTGCATACCGCGTCACCCAGCGATTCAGCGTCGTGTGATCCACTGCAACGCCTCGCTCATGCATGATCTCTTCTAGATCGCGATATGACACACCGTATCGGACATAGAAGAACACAGCGAATAGGATCACATCCTTCGGATACTGCGCGCCTTTGAAAGAGATCATAAAAACTGACTTTCGACTTCAATATTTCGATATCCAATCACTCGAAGCACTTATGAGCGTCAACGGTCAAAAGTTTGCAACAGATCCCAACCACACAACGCGGCAGTTCTGCGAAGAACTCAAGGAGCTGACCCCTGCGCAGTTTCTTCCGGAGAACAGCGTGACCTGTTCTAACCGCTCCGTGCACCTGGAAAATGTTCTTCGCCAAATCCAGGCCAATAATGCTAATCTCTTCCATAGACGCCTTCATTCAAGTTGTTTGCAAACCCACAATGGCACATCGAGGCCAACAGGGGCGCCTACACCTTCACAACCAACAGGAGTGGTCCCAAATGGAAGAAGTTTGGTCAAGTTATCCATTGTCCCATCGCTGATCTTCAAAACTATATCTCGCAATTAAGCCGCCTGTTTATTCATGTGGTTGTACCTGCTGATACGGATTGTGCTTAGACCGCTGTATCAAATGACCAAATGCACAATTAGAAAGGCCTATTGGTAGCGTTACTTGCGATGCTTTGAGACGGTTGACCTTCCGCTCAGCATTCATTGTAATTTGTTAAATCCAGACTTAATTCGCTGCAAAACGCCAGTCTTAGCGTCAGATGACCTCGTCTTCTTTTTGGACGGCAGACCGTCTTTGGTCGTTTCGGGTTTCTTTTCCTTGTTGAACCGCTTGGCAAAGGTGTCGTGGTCATTGATTGTTTCACGTGCATGGCGAAGAACTGGCACAAAAGTTTCAATAGTCGTATCGACATCACCGATTACCAGACCGTCATCCAAAGTCCCGAACAGCTCTAGGTCTGGAAGATCAAAGCGGCGATTTTGAACCTTTGGAATGCTTGGCGGTGGATCTAGCCTGTGAAGGCTTTTGTCACGAAAAAGTGCGTCCAACCATTCTTGCTTGCTTCGAAACGCAACTTCATAACGAGACTTGGCGTTAATTTCGTCTAGGCTCGGTTCCACCAATTCCGCTAATGCTTCAAGTGTCGCGGTATAGGTCGCTTTGATATTTGGATCGTTCGAAAAAACATGGCGCTGAGGACGCGCCAGGGGATCCGCGTTTCGTGGCATGATGCTTCGGACGCATGACGCCTCGGGCACCACTATGTAATCACCCTGCAAGGCAAGCCCATAACCCAGACAACCCTCACCCAGATAAGTCTCTTCTGCGCCCTTTTTTACACAAGATTGCGCAATACGGTATAGGCATGTCGTTCTATGTACAGCCCATACAAGCTGCATAATGTTTTGTGTCAGATATTCCATCCGACCCACTATGTTTTGGGATGCACGACGTGGAAACAAATTCTGCAGGTACTGCACCAAATAAAGAAGCTTAATATCTACCTCATTGGCTGAGTGGACCTGATATTGATAGAATGAGCCGACGGCAACAGAAGCGCCCGGATCGTTATTCAAAGCGGCGACGCAGGATTTGGTGCCATCTAAAAGAACAAAATCATCGTCCGCAGACATCAAGCAATAGGGTGTCGAGCAGGCCGATGAGCCATCGACAATGCGGGACATTACCGACGATTTTGGCCTGTGCAGATACGTGACTGCATCATCACCATCAAAGTTTCCCGGGTAAGCGACATCGCTACCATCAGCGACAATAATGTTGAGCCCCAGTTCCGTCTTTATGTAGTTAACCATCAGTCGCAGCTTTTCATGCCGATTAATGGTCAAGATCAACACTTCAACTTGATCTTTGAGTTGCATAATAGCTGCTTCCACCAAGCGATTATTTCGCGACTTTCTATATTCATGAGTGTCACCAAAAACAAGCGACGTTGTTCACTACGTCTTGTGCAAATTGTGTCAATAAGATAGCGCTCAGCGCCAGTAACCCTGGTTAGGTTCTATACTCGCGAAGTACCGAATGTATTGGTTTCGTATTGAGAGCCCGACCCGTGCAACTCAACTGGAGGGTGTTGATGAAGGCCGTCATACTTGCAGGGGGATTGGGTACACGCATCAGCGAAGAATCCCATTTGCGGCCCAAGCCAATGATCGAGATTGGGGGTCGTCCGATCCTTTGGCACATCATGAAAATCTATGGCAATCACGGCATTACCGATTTCGTTATTTGCTGTGGCTACAAAGGCTACTTAATCAAAGAGTACTTCGCGAACTACTTCCTTCACATGTCGGATGTGACATTCGATATGAAAAGCAATGAAATGGAAATCCACCATCGTAAAGCTGAGCCCTGGCGTGTTACGTTGATAGATACGGGTGAGATGACACAGACAGGTGGCCGTATCAAACGCGTCAAGGAACATCTCGACGATACTTTTCTGCTTACTTATGGTGATGGTCTCAGTGACGTTAACGTCAAAGAATTGGTCACCTTCCACAGGGCGCAAGGAGTTCAGGCGACGGTCACTGCCATCCAACCAGCGGGTCGCTTCGGATCAATACAGATGGAAGGCGCTAGGGTAAGCTCGTTCATGGAAAAGCCCAAGGGCGATGGTCAATGGATTTCCGGTGGTTTTTTTGTTTGTGAACCAAGTGTCATCGACTTGATTGAAGGCGACGATACACTTTGGGAGCGCGCACCTCTGGAAGCTTTAACAAAACTGGGGCAATTGGCGGTTTATCAACACAAAGGCTTCTGGGCCGCTATGGATACGCTGCGCGATAAGGTTTTTCTCGAAGAGCTCTGGCAGTCCGGTAAGGCACCTTGGCGGAGTTGGAGTTGATGCACGACTGGCAAAATTGTAGGGTTCTGGTCACCGGGCATACAGGCTTCAAAGGAGCTTGGTTATCACATTGGTTGTTAAGGCTAAATGCGGACGTAGCGGGTCTAGCATTGAAACCAGAGGCAATGCCAAACCTGTATGATGCGCTCGAACTTTCGAAGCGAGTCAAAAGCTTTATCTGCGATATTCGCGATCAGAATGCAGTTAAGACGACAATTGATAATATTCGACCAGATATCGTCATTCATATGGCTGCGCAGCCTTTGGTCCGTCAATCTTACCATGAGCCTATAGAAACATTTGATACCAATATTATGGGCACCGCCCATATCCTTGATGCGCTACGCGAACAAAACCGATCAATGGGCGTCGTAATTGTCACAACCGACAAAGTTTACGAGAACTTCGAACGTGACGAACCTTATGACGAAAGCGACAAGCTCGGCGGATTTGATCCTTATAGCGCCAGTAAAGCCGCTGCTGAATTGGTGACATCCGCCTATCGATCTTCATATTTTTCTGGAACCGCATGCCGTGTCGCGAGTGCGCGAGCCGGCAATGTCATTGGTGGTGGTGACTGGGCAATCGACCGCATTATACCAGATCTTGCTCGTGCTTTTGCCCGCGGTGAACCGCTTGAAATAAGAAACCCCAATTCTGTGCGACCGTGGCAACACGTATTGGACTCACTCCATGGGTACATGAAACTTGCCATGGGGCTATATGAAGGCAAATCCGGGTTTGAAACAGCTTTCAACTTCGGTCCTCCCCCTGAGGCAGACAAAACGGTCAAGGCAGTGGTCGAATTGGCAAGGGAAAATTGGGCGGGCGACGTTCGATTTGCCAACGAGTCCACGAGCCATCACGAAGCAGGTCGTCTGGTTTTGTGCAGCAATAGGGCCATGACCGATATTGGATGGCGACCGACATGGGATTTTGAAGCAGCCGTTTCGCACACCATTTTATGGTATAAAAAGTACTACGAAGGAGAAATGCCAGTTAACCTCGTGAATTTGGACATCTCAGAATTCGAGGCCATGGCCCTATGCGACTGACGGAACTCTCGATCGCAGGTCCGCTTTACATCGAACTCGACCAACTTGAAGACGAGCGGGGTTTTTTTGCGCGCAGCTTTTGTTCTCGAGAATTTGCTGAACACGGTCTATTTCAATCCATTGCACAGGCTAATACTTCCTTTACGACGAAAATGGGTACGGTGCGGGGGATCCATTTTCAAAGAGAACCATACAGCGAAGCTAAGTTGGTCCGTGTTGTTCGCGGCGCAATATTTGACGTTGCCGTCGATTTGCGTGCGGAGTCCCCGACTTTCGGCCGTTGGATAAGTAAAGAACTATCATCTGAGAATAGGGCGATGCTGGCCATCCCCGAAGGATTTGGTCACGGCTTCCAGACACTGACTGATGATGTAGAGATGATTTACCTGCACTCCGCGCCCTACGTTCCGAATTGCAACGGTGGTGTGAGATTTGACGACCCAGCCATTGGGATAACCTGGCCCTTGCCGATCAATTTGGTTTCACCTAAAGATTTGGGGCTTCCCTCAATTGATGATTTGGAGCCACTTGCACCATGAATTGTCGTCACTGTCATGCATTATTGGGGAAGGCATTTCTGGACCTTGGATTTGCACCGCCTTCAAATGCCTACTTGAAGGAAGAGGACCTCAGTGCGCCGGAAGTTACCTACCCGCTACGACTGTGTGTGTGTGAGAAATGTTGGCTTGTTCAGACCGAAGATTACGCAAGCGCTCAAGGTATGTTTGATGACGAATATGCTTATTTTTCGTCCACATCCAAGTCTTGGCTGAAGCACGCAGCCGAATTCAGCCAGATGATCACCAAACGTCTTGATTTAAGCAAAGCCTCGCTGGTTATCGAGGTCGCTTCAAATGACGGATACCTACTGCGTAACTTCTGCGACCAGAATATCCCATGCTTGGGTATCGAACCAACGAGCGGTACCGCTGATGCTGCCGAAGCTTTGGGAATTCCTGTCGAGCGAGCGTTTTTTGGCGAGAAACTGGCCCAAAGACTGGTTGCGCAGGGGAGAAAAGCCGATCTTATTGTCGGTAACAATGTCTTTGCCCATGTGCCGGATATAAACGATTTTACAACAGGTCTTGCAGTCGCCCTAAAAGCCGAAGGTGTGATCACTTTGGAATTTCCGCATTTACTGCGGCTGTTGCAAGACTGTCAGTTTGACACAGTATATCACGAACATTTCTCTTATCTGTCTTTGTCCGCCACTCTAAGGATTTTCGCCAAAGCAGGATTGCGTGTTTTTGACGTTGAAGAACTTGATACCCACGGAGGAAGCCTTCGGGTTTACGGGTGTTTAGACGACGCCAGTTACGCAACGACCGCAAATGTCGAGCGGACATTGAAGGCTGAAGACGCTAGCGGACTGAACTCAAAAACACCTTATGACGCTTTCCAGAATCGGGCTGAAGACATAAAGAATTCCGCTTTGGAATATCTTTTGAATGCCAAACGTCTGGGTAAAACCGTCGCCGCGTACGGTGCGGCTGCCAAAGGCAACACGTTGCTCAACTATGCCGGGATAAAGGCAGATTTGCTGACCTTTGTCTGCGATGCGGCGCCGTCAAAACAAAACAAATTTCTTCCGGGAAGTCATATCCCGATCTGCCACCCTGACCAGTTGCGGGAGAACCGACCCGATGTAGTCGTCATCCTGCCTTGGAACATAGCACCGGAAATTCGCGAGCAACTCGTCGAACTCGCAGACCAGGGAACACGTTTTGTAACTTTTGTCCCAGAATTGGTTGAGGCGTGATGGAACGAATACTCTACACGAAACCTTCGATTACAGATTTAGAAGTATCATATGCTAGCGATGCCGCAAAAAATGGCTGGGGCGCCCAGTGTTACGACTACATTAACCGCTTTGAGTGTGAATTCAAAAAACACCTCAATGTATCGCATGCCATCGCAACATCCAGCTGTACCGGCGCATTGCATATGGGTTTGTCTGCCCTTGGGGTAGGCCCCGGCGACGAAGTCATACTTGCCGATACGAATTGGATCGCCAGCGTTTCACCAATCGTGCATCTTGGCGCTACGCCAATTTTTGTGGATATTGAACCCGATACTTGGTGCATTGCTCCAGCGGCTGCCGAAGCCGCTATAACGCCAAATACCAAGGCTATCATCGCCACACATCTCTATGGCAACCTCGCAAATATGGACGAGTTGCTAAAGGTGGGAGATAGGTATGGGATTCCAATAGTCGAAGATGCCGCAGAAGCCATTGGTTCAGTCTGGAAAAACGCCCGTGCCGGATCAATGGGCCTGTTTTCAACATTTTCATTCCATGGAACTAAGACTTTGACAACAGGCGAAGGTGGGATGTTCGTCACGAACGACAGTAAACTCTTTGAGAGGGTACTGACCTTGTCGAACCATGGTCGAGCGCCAAATCAAATGAAACAGTTTTGGGCAGACGTTGTTGGGTTTAAATACAAGATTTCGAATATACAGGCGGCAATTGGCTGCGCTCAGTTGGAGCGCATTGAAGAACTGATACAGCGCAAGCGCGCGATACTAGAAATTTATCGCGATCGTTTTTCCGAGGTGCACGGTCTGTCAATGAACCCGGAACCAGAACACGGTATGAACGGCGCTTGGATGCCTACGGTTGTATTCACCAAAGAAACCGATATCAGCCGCGAGATGCTTCAGGCAGCCTTTAAAGATGCCAATATTGATGCGCGCGTGTTCTTCTGGCCGCTAAGCTCGCTCGATATGTTCGAAGCTCGACCTGAGAATCAGTATGCTTGGGATATACCGGGACGAGCGATAAATCTTCCCAGTTATCATGACATGACCACATTCGATATTGACCGGGTCGCGTCCGTTGTTAAGTCGTTGAATTTAGAACGGTTTCGCAGCAAATGACCCAAAAACCAAAGGATATTAGCACCGCGTTTGGTGCTCACTACACGGCTACCTTCAAACTTCATGGCGCCACTCACAAAGGTCTCGATTGGGGGGACGATCCTGCTGACCACCAACTGCGCCTAGACCGTATGTTGGCAATTACCGAACTTGGTTCGAAGGCGTCGTGCAGTCTGATCGATGTGGGGTGCGGTTTTGGTAGCCTGCTAGAGCGGGCTAACGACTTGAGAAAGACGTTTGAGTATACGGGCATAGATGTTTCTGACGCGATGATTGGAGAAGCGCGTCGACGTCACCCGAATGCAAATTGGATTGTCGGCGACATATTGGAATTGCCCGCACAGAAAACCTATGACTATGCGGTGTGCAACGGCATTTTGACTCAAAAACTGACCGCCTCACAAAGTGAGATGGACACTTTCTTAAAAACAGTTGTCGCGCGAATGTTTGCAATCACCAAGATTGGCATCGCTTTCAATGTAATGACGACCCATGTGAATTTCATGGCGGAGAACCTTTATTATCGAAATCCGACAGAGCTCCTTGGGTGGTGCATGACTGAGCTTAGCCCGCGCGTGCGGCTTGATCATGCATATCCATTGTTTGAATATACGATCTACCTTTATCACCCGGATGCGCCCGGGTTGGGCTATGGCGATCACCGCGGAGGTAATCAACCATGAGCCGTATCGGTCTGATATGTTCCGGAGGTGGGGCAGTAATGTCCAACGCCTTTGATTTGCTTGCCAAAACGGGCTTTGAACCTGATTGGGCAGTTGTGACAGATCGCCCATGCGGAACCGAAGAAAAGACAAGAGAAAGAGGAATCCCGCTCAACCGAATTAACTACTCAGATTGTACGCAGTTTAGCGTCGAGGCCGGAAAATGGTTGTTCAACGATATGGAGTGCGATCTTTGTGTCTTGTTGATCACTCGCCTTATTGGGCCGGAAGTTTTTGCTGCAGCGCCGTGCGTGAATATCCACCCCTCACTGTTACCGCTTTTTCCCGGACTTGGCGCACTTGAAGCCACAATAAATTCAGAAATGCGGGTAATGGGAGCAACAGCTCACCGCGTCGATTGCACTACGGATGGTGGCTCAATTTTGGCGCAAGTCTGGAGCGCCACACCTGGCAGTACAGAGATGATCCGGCGAGTGTCATTTGCACAGAAACTCTACTTAATGCTTTGGGCCTGCAGGGAATTCTCGGACGACACCGTTGTCTCCAATGTCCGTTGCAGTGCATCTGTGACACCATCATGGGCGCAACCTAGTTTTTCGGATTCCGCTCTATTCGCAGCATTTCTGGATTTTGTGAAATTGGAACGAATACCGTGGCCCCAGTAACTGTTGTCATTTCTCAATCCATGTATTTTCCTTGGGTTGGACTTCTTGAGCAGATCCGGATGGCGGATATTTTTGTGCATTATGATGATGTGCAATTTGCCAGGGGATTTCTAAATCGTGTTCAGATAAAATCAGAAAATGGTCTTCGTTGGATGACGGTGCCTACGCGCGATAGACACCGCGGACAAACAATAGATGAAGTCCTTATTGATGATCGCAAACCCTGGCGCGACGACCATCGAAATCAGATCAAATTGGCCCTAAAGGGCGCTCCCTATGTGGATGATGCACTGGGTCTGATGGATGAAGTTTTCAATCTGCCAGCAGTTACGTTGGCTGATGTATCCCGCGCGTCAGTTAAGGCCTTAGCGCGGTATTTTGAGCTCGACACCGCAACACAGTTCTTGAAGTCAAGAGAAATGGACCGACCCGGAAAATCAAGCCAAAGGCTCAGGGATCTGACACAGGCAGCTGGTGGTCAAGTTTACCTCACTGGTCATGGCGCAAAAAACTACCTAGATCACGAACTTTTTGAAACCGCGGGTTTAGAGGTTCGATATATGCAATATGCTTGCTCAGCTTACCCGCAACTTCACGGCGAGTTTACACCATACGTTACGGGACTGGATCTCGTTGCCAATCTCGGTAAGTCGGGAAAAGAACAAATCTGCTCCAGCTCTGTTAATTGGAAGGAGATCATTAATGGATCCGATTGAAGCCTTCAAGGAAGAAGTAAACGACAATATTGAAGGACTGCAACAAGATAGCGATCTTAAAGCCCTTTCCCGAATATGGGTTAGGGAGATCGCAATGCACAAATGGGCCTACAACTTTACATGGTTGGGCAGACCCGCAATTCAGTTTCCCAATGATGTTTGGGCACTTCAGGAAATCATCTGGTCGACACGACCTGATCTGATAATTGAAACTGGTATTGCCCATGGAGGCTCGCTGGTTGCGTCTGCTTCACTACTCGCCATGCTGGATTATTGTGATGCTGCAGAGGCCGGTGAAACACTGGACCCAGCGGTACCCAAGCGAAGAGTTCTGGGCGTAGATATCGATATTCGCCCGCACAACCGCGCCGCTATAGAAGCGCACCCACTCTCCTCGCGCATTTCCATGTTGCAAGGCTCTTCCATAGACAAAGATATCGTCGAGCAAGTACACAAGTTCGCAGCAAGTTATGAACGTGTGTTGGTTTGTTTGGACAGCAATCATACGCACGAACACGTTTTGGCTGAGTTGGAAGCGTATGCGCCTCTTGTGACACCCGAAAGCTATTGCATTGTGATGGACACAATTGTCGATGATATGCCTGTCTCGATGTTTCCAGATCGCCCTTGGGGACCAGGTAACAATCCAAAAACCGCTGTTCACGAATGGCTCAAGAACCGTGAGGATTTCGAAATCGACCGATCGATGGATGCAAAATTGCAAATCTCAGTGGCACCGGAAGGATTTCTACGAAAACGTTCATTAGCGTAGTTTTGCAATGGAAGCATGAAACGACTGCGCGGGATCAAATGTCTTAGCCGGTTGTCAACGTTGCTGAGAGTGCGATGATTGATCAAATACTTTGGGGTATCTGTCATGGTCGCAGCTTATGAAGGTGTTGAGAAAATCAAATAAACTCGTCAGCGGTGCAAAACTTGCCCACCGCTGTCGCTCTAGGGGTTCAGAATTGAACATTCTTGTCACTGTACCCTAATAAATCAGAATCTTGTCTGAAATTTTCCTTCAAAATCAACGGTAGTTTGTACTCTTAATTTTCATATTGTACCATTAATTACCGTACTACCGGAACTGTGGATGAGTGTCGGCCCATTGGGGCGGGGGATTTGCGTGGTCGACGATCGTATTGCGACACACTGTGCAGCGGTTCTTCGGCCGATCTTGGAGCTTGAAAAGAGAGGTGAGCCGATCAGCGCGGCGATCGGAGATGCCGCTTGGGAACTGGGCTTGGCGAAAAGCCACACATGGTCGCTATATCGGCGTCTGAGAGAGAACGATGCACGTGCTACGGCGTTGGAGTTGAACCGACGCGGGCCGAAACCAGGATCGAAACGGATTGCGGAATGCGTCGAAATCATCATCAATGAGAGCCTGCGAAAATACTATCTGGTCCGCGAACGCTCGAGCTTTCTTCGCATCTGGCGCGAGATTCGTGCCGAGTGCCTGGCGAAGGGGTTTCAGCCTCCGACCCAGAGAACGGTCAAAGCTCGCCTCGACGCGATGGATCAGCGAGAGGTCTTCCGGAAAAGGCGTGGGGCAAAGGAGGCTAACAAGGTCTTTGCTGCGCGTCCTGGCCGCCTTGAAGTTTCAGCCCCGCTGGAAGTCGTTCAGATTGATCATACAACTTCAGACATCACGTTGGTCGATCACGTCAATCGACGGCCACTTGCGCGCCCCTACGGGGTAGAGCGGAGCCGCTTAACCTGCTGGGTGAGGCAGCCGGTACACCCCATTAGCGGACCTCAGAGCTGACACAGCATGGGGCCTCTTCCCTGTTATCCACTATCTAACTGATGCGGCCCAAACCAGACCTTGGGCAGAGCACTGTCGCGGCACGTGTTCACATGCGGTAGACACAAAGCGATGTCGATGCTCGCGTTGCCAATTTGGTCATTCAGTACTTCGACTTTTTGAGAACCAAGACTGCACATTCTTTTCAACCGCGATGAACCACACAATCCGGGACAAACCCACCATCTGAGTGTATTTGTCGCCGTACAATTCGGTCCAAAACAATCAACGCAAATCTGTGTCACGCCGCTCAAGGTCCAGAACAGCATTGAATTCATTCTCCGGGTCCATCCAGGCAACTAGGATCGCGTCTTCGTCGATGTCGTATGTGTGGATTTCTGCTGGGGTCACATGGATAATGCGCTCATTCCCTAAGAATGCGCCGCCATGGGTTTCTCCGAACACGACACGGATCATCCGGGACCCCGGAGCAAACATGCGCAGATACGGATCTGCGGGCTTGCCCATGTTCAAAACCTCTGCCTTGCTACGAACCCAAGTTTCGCCAGCAATTCGCTGCTCAGGACTTCGCAAAGCCGAGACTGCGCCTTCTGCAACAGAAGCGACGGCTGCTGACAGCATGATCGCACCAATTGCCATCTGGGCTGCACCTGCGTTTGTCCCGCTGTAGTTCGTCCAGGCAGCAAGGCGCATCAAGCGCCGCTGCGGGTGATAGAGCACGTCGACCATGTCGCCGACCTCGACCGCGTTCCAAAGGTCTATCGGAGCAACTTCTTTTAGGGAAAATGCGCGCGGGTCATCCAAAAGTTGGAAGCGCAAAAAGTGACGTTTCGAAGGTTGCGTGCGATTCCGTTCGTCGCGACCAACGTGGCCCTTCTTGACCCACTTGTCGGTCACACGCGCCTGCCCAGGTCGACCGGCTCGCTTCAAATATGTCGAATTCAGATAGTGCCGATAGCCCCGCGCGGTGATGACCAATCCTACTACGCCGAGCGCAACCATCCCAAGAAACGGAAGCCAATTGAAGAGAATGTCAGCTACTGGATCTCCGGGGAGATGTATTTCTTGGATCAAGCGACTGTCTCCTGCGGTGGCGCGGCCATTAGAAGGTTGCCGGGCTGGTTTAGTCTGGAATGTAGCTAGAAAATGCCACTTCTGAACATGTCCCGGGAGTTAACCTCATATCTATAGGCCAGGTGTGGGCTGAGATCGCTAAAAAACGGAAAATAAAGCTATTACTGGATGTTCATTCACTAGGTCGGGGGCATTGGTTTTCTCCCTGTGCCCGCCCACACGTTTCTAGCGAAGATATGGGTCATGGTCCTTCACAGACCAGCGGAAAGACCCCGACCTCCGGGATCTTGAGCGTGCCAACGGTGATTTGGTCGTCGCCTTCAACAGCCGTTATCAGCCGCACTGATGCAACAATGCGGTCAAACTCAGGATCGGCGAAATCCAGCAATGTGTGCGTGTTCTCCGCAGCCCCCTGTGCCAAAACAAGGGGCAGCGCACCTGCTGTCTCTGTCATGCTCCAGTCCTGTCCATCCGCATGGATAGTCGCGCTGACAATCGCAAGGCCGGGTACGGATCCAAAGCCAAATGCTACCGCAACGCCTGACTCATCAGGTGCTTCACAGGACACAAGAAACGTCGCAAAAGAAGGGCTTGCAATGACGCTTGCCACAAACGCGAATCCGATTGTTCGTATAATGATTGGTTCCTCCGTTCGCAGCCCATTTCACAGCCTATGACGTTTTGGTCTCAACATGAACCGCCAATGCACTGTCGCGTTTTTGGCACTGTTGTGACATTGGCGATTAGAGGCAGTTCAAGTGAATACTGAAACTCTGAAATGTCAGCTCCGTGCTCGCATTGTGAGTCCATTTTCCGATAAGTGCTAAGGTTGTCTCTACTGACTGGTTTTGAGGCCGCGTTTCAGCACGAGAATTCGCGCAGCTGCAGAAGGATTTGTGCGACAAGCGCACGTATCGAGAATATTGAACTCACAGCGAGGGCTCGGAGCAGAACTGCGGGCAGTCCGCTTTGACGGCAGCCGTTGGTAGCGGCCCTTTCCGGACCTTTGATCTACCTTCAAGATGCTGCGGTCGCAGCCTGCTTACCGGACATTCGCCGCGAGAGCGAAGTCTGATGGAGGTCGAACTCACAGTCTGCGGGCTTTGGTGCCTTTCGCTGCAGATGCGCCAAGGTTGGCTTTGGGCGCTCCAGCTGTGTCCCCCCCCTGCGCAGACAGGGCCCAACCGCGGATCAGAACCTTCATACTTCCCCTTCCCATCAACTCCCGTCATACTCGTGTTGGGGGGCGTGACTTTTGTTTCTTGACGAGATTATAGGACGCGATCTCTTCTGGTCGCTTTTCTACGGAACATTGCTTTTTGTTTCTGTTCCTTTGCTTATGTGGCTGTTTTGGAACAAGCCCATTACCTCACTGCGCACGCGTATCGGGCTTGATGGCCTGCCCCGACCGCTGATTGCGTTTCTTGCTTTGCTCTATGTCGTCATCTTTCTGACCGTTTTACTGGGCCTCTTCGCCGTCATCTGGCAAACCGTATCCTGGAGCGTCAACGACACGCGAGAAGCCGCGGCAAACAAGACTCTTGCTCAGGAATTCCTTTTTTTGTTCTGCGGATCGCGGGCCTCACGACCGTCCTTGGCGCGGTTGTCGCCTTGCCAATTACCCTGAATAGATTGAAGATTGCCCGACAAAACCGGGACCTCGACCGCAAACGCACAGCGACCGTCCAACGCACCTTCTTTGATGACCGACTGAATACTGCTTACCAAGGGCTCTATTCCCGTCGCGAAAAATCCGAAGGACAAGGTTGGGAAGACGATATTATCCGTCGCAATGCGGCAATCGACTGGCTGGAACGTCTTGCCCGCGAAAGCCCGGAATCCGCACCGGATATCGCACGCTCCCTAGCGCTTTATCTACGGGAAATGAGCGCGCATAATCCGGCACAAGATTCGGCGGAGGTTACCTCGGACGAAGACCATGTCCGCTGGGCATTGAGCCTGCCCGTTCATCGATCGGATATGGAATCTGCTGCGCAAGCTCTCGGGCGCCTAAATACCGCTTATGGGCTCCCCTCGGATTCACTGCGGCTCGACCAGACCAACTTGCAAGGCTTTCAACTGAACCATCTCTCGTTCGAGGGCGCTTCCTTTCGCAACGCTTTCCTTGATGGGGCGAGTTTTGCCGACGGCAATCTGACTAGGGGGGATTTTCAAGGTGCACGCTTGATAGGTGCCAACTTTGCCCGCAGCAATCTATGGGAAGCGCAGTTCTTGTCAGGTGCAACGGACCTAGCCTACATCCCGCACAAAGTGCGTCAAGACCTCGATTTTGTGGTTGGCACTGTCGAAGAAGCTTTTTCTGTGGATCCAGTAATGCACAGCGATGGACATATTGAGATAAGAACAAGGAGAATCGGCGAGAAACGCAGCGATATCGAAAAGCTCATTCTGGCGGGACGGCGCACCACTGCTCAGCAACTTCGGCATCACGCTCCACGAACCGATGTCTGAGGTAAAGAAACTCAACCAGATCCCGTGCCGACGAGACCAAACGGCTACAAGATAAGGGTGTGGATAAGGTCACGCAGGTTATAGGGCTGCCTCGTGTTCCTCTCAAACAGTTGACAATGAGCTGTCGAGGGTCTGTCGTCAAATGACACCGCAACAGCGCAGCAGGTTATTGCTCGTCTAAAGACGCGTCTCGAAGAAACCTCAATGCGGTAGGATTAGATTCTTACCCAAAGATGACGCTCGTACAGAGTGCAGCATCGGTCATTCTGGGCTCACTGCGGTCCTACGCCGCGGCTGACTTCAAGGTCTCCCCGCAGCCCAAATCTGACCTTCTCAACCAGGCTTTGCAATCTCCAATATGCGGACATAGCACTAGTTCGCTGCGTTGGCTCGAATGTCGGCAATCTGGCCAACGCTTGGACTAGAATCGAGGTTTCAGCGAGGCCTTCGAATTTTGCCGGTCATTCGCAAACCATCACGAATGTTCAGTCCCATCATCGTGAGGTTGGCCGCCCCGGCGACTAGTTCAATCACCTGAACCGTGTAAAAGGTGCTGTCGAATTCGCCAGAGGCGGCTTTGCCAGCCAGAAACCAAGCCGCTGGCACGAGGATCAGTAAACCGTTTAGCGCAATGATCGGCATACGGGTCTTCTTTGCTCTCGTAAGCGCATCCTTACGTTTCCTGCCCATTGCCATGCCCGATCCGCCAGCAATCGCCATTGCCGGTATAAGGATGAACATGCCTTTCAGGATCAATGCCTTGACGGTTGCGACTGTTTCATGGCTCGCAAAGAGTTCGCTGGTGATCGTTGATGTCCAGAAGAGCAGGATCATCACAAAGCCGATGCCGCCTGCGATGGCGTGAATCTTTGTTTTCATTGCGATTCCCTCAAATTGGCTTCTGAAACGGGTTTCGTCAGGCCGTGCAGCAATTCGGCACCGCAAACTTCTCAAACAGATGGGGTGCTGTCACAGCGCTTGAGGGATAGTGGCTGAGTTGCTGCTGAAACTCGGGGTTTGAAAACGCAGCGCGAAAATCCACAACAGAGTCCCAGACCGCGTAGTTCATATACATGCTGCCGTCACCAACGGCTTTGTGCAGTTGGGTGCTGATGTAACCCGGCTGCTTTTTCATCCATTGGGCATCGCTCTTCCAGGCTTCAACGAGGGCGTCTTGGTCAACGGGATCTACTGTGAAGAGATTGACGAGAACGACGGGTCCAGCGGCGATGTCCAATTGCCGTTCAATGGGAAACTCCGGGTCGAGGGGTTTGAAGCTGACCATTTCGGTACTCCTTGAAAGTGGTTTAATTTTGGTGTCATGTTGTCATATTTAGGAAGTATCAAACATAATGACAACGTGTTGTCAAATGAAATGAGGAATCGACATGCCGGATGCGCGAAGGACTGAAGAAGGAGAAGCCGTGACAGCGCTGATACTGGATGTGTTTCGGTTGAACGGTCGATTGCAGCTTGCCGGTGATCGCCTCGTATCAGAACTCGGTCTGACAAGTGCCCGATGGCAAATCCTTGGCGCGATTGCTTATTCGGATCGGCCGGAATCCGTTGCCTGGCATGCACGGACGATGGGTGTTCACCGGCAGGGCATACAACGGATCATCAATGAATTGAGCAAAGAAGGCATCGTGGAGTTTCGGCCAAACCCGCACCACAAACGTGCGCATCTTGTTGTTCTGACGCAAAAGGGGCAGGAGTTGTACGAAGCCGCAATTGCGAAGCAAATCCCATGGGTCAATGAACTCTCGGTAGGCCTGTCGCCAGATGATATTGCGACAGCGCAAAATGTTGTTGGTCGTCTCAAGGCACGCCTCGAAGAATCCTCAAACGCCGGTGCCTCGCACTCATGCTGAGAGGTACTACAATGAATTCAAACAGGACGGGTCGGATTGTTTGGCATGACTTGTTTACAGCCGATGCACACTTGTCACAAAGCTTCTACGAAAGAGTCGCGGGCTGGAGTTACTTGGTCGCGCACGCAATCAACTTTGCATGGGGGGGAGGCGAGGGAGACTATTACCTAAGCGTATTGTCCAATGAGGCAGGTGCCGGGATCGTGGAACCCAGAGTGCCGCACCTACGTGGTTGAGTTCCGTATGTCGAGGTTGATGATGTCGACCGGGCCGCGGAAAGGTGTGTCGACCTCCGCGGCAGAGTTGTGAAACCTCCCTTCGAGGTCCCTGGTGTCGGGCGCAACTGTCTTTTATGCGATCCCAATGGGGCGTTCGTAGGCATTTGCTTTTCCACACACGACTTTCCAGCACCAACTAAACAATTTGGACCCGAGGTCTACCTATCGCAAAACAATGACTTTCCAGACGATTTCTACGATGAGTTGTTTGGTTGGAAACTCCACACCGAGAGCAACCGTGATGATGTAACTCATTCCATTATGCGAGCCGATGCCAATGTCGGTTTGCATCCCACAACAGTTGTCGATCCTTCGAGCCCAATGTGGGTTCCCACTGTTCGGGTGGAGAAACTCCCCGACGCTTTGGATCAAGCGCTCGAAATGAATGGCGAAATTGTTGCGCAGCAGAAGTGCGAGTTTGAAAAACATGACATGGCACTGATACGCGACACGAACGGTACCTACTCGTACCTCCTCGATCAGCCAGAAAACGGAACGGGTTAAAGTTCAGTTTGTGTGTACGTCGTATGTGAGACGCTTCTCAAATTGATCGATCTGGTCTGCTACTCGACTATCACATCTTCAATGTTTCTTCTCGGCGCCTTCGTCGGCAAGTCCGCAGGGTACCCAACCCGAAATAGAATCTGTGGGACACCATTTATCCCAGCAATATTCGCAAGTCTCGTTCGCAACTCCGGTAGTTCAATGGGTTGGTTCAGATAGCTTACACTGGATGGAATCGAGGTGACGCACATTATCCGCAAAGGTCAACTCTCGCCCGGAATCTACCCGTTTCGTCAATTTGCAGAACTGGCGGCATAAGCTGCAGGTTCGGTTTCAACTCTTCGTAAAACCAGAAACTTCGCAACAGATCCATTGCCTGGTTGTGGGTATTTTGGGTCAAACGCGCCCAGAGTTGTTCCACTAATGCGGTTACACAAATCTATTCACGTAATTCTCTAGTATTTCCTGTCGGCCAGATTTGGGATCGGGATTTATCCCATCACGTAAAACTCGGGCGGAAATTTCTTCCAGGCCTTTGCCCAACATGGACACTGCACATGGTGTATTCCAACCTGAGTACCGTTCCGTCAGAGAGTCCTCCAATCCCCCATCATCAATCATAGCAGCCGCTGCTTTCAAACCACGTGCGCATATGTCCATTCCACCGATATGAGCCGCCACCAGATCGAAAGCGTCAATCGATTGCCGGCGAATTTTGGCGTCGAAATTTGTGCCGCCGGTGGTAAAACCACCAGCTTTCAGGATGTAATAGTAAGCCAGTGCAACTTCCGGTGTGTTGTTCGGGAACTGGTCTGTATCCCATCCAGATTGGTAGTCGTTGCGGTTCATATCAATCGAACCCAGCATCCCTTCAGCTGCCGCGACCGCTATTTCATGCTCAAAGCTATGCCCGGCAAGGATCGCGTGGCCCTGCTCGAGATTCAGCTTCACTTCTTTCTCCAAACCGTACTTCCTAAGAAATCCGATGCAAGTAGCTGCATCATAGTCGTATTGGTGCTTGGAAGGCTCCTGAGGTTTCGGCTCCACAAGAATAGTGCCTTTGAACCCAATCTTGTGTTTGTATTCTACGACCATGTGCAGAAAACGGCCCATGTGGTCCAGCTCAGTTGTCAGGTCCGTGTTCAGAAGGGTTTCGTAGCCCTCACGACCACCCCAAAGGACATAGTTTTCGCCGCCTAGTTTGTGAGTTGCATCCATGCAGGATTTCACGGTCGCTGCAGCGAAGGCAAAAACGTCGGGATCAGGATTGGTACTGGCGCCAGACATCCAGCGACGATGACTGAACATATTGGCCGTACCCCAAAGCAGTTTGCTGCCAGAAACTTGCATCTTTTCGCCGATGTAATCGGTGATTTCTTCCAATGTGCGCAGGTTATCGGCATAATTTCCCTGTTCGGGCCGGATATCAGCGTCGTGCCAGCAAAAAAATGGCTGCCCCAAAAGCTCAAACAATTCGAATGCAATATCTGCCTTCTGGCGGGCCCGGCCCATATCGTCCTGAGGATACCATGGACGTTCGAACGTAGGTCCACCAAAGGGGTCTCCGCCCTCCCACGCGAATGAATGCCACCAGGCCACAGCAAACCGCAGATGGTCCTCCATACGCTTGCCCATGATGATTTCATCCGGGTCGTAGTGACGAAAGGCCAACGGGTTCTTGCTATCCACGTCTTCAAACTGGACCTTCTCGATCCCTTCAAAAAATCCACTTGGCATTTCTGCCCCCTATTCTGCTTTTTGTGCTGGCTGCTTGCCGAGAATGATCATCGACAAAAGATCGTCATCCGTTACATCTGCGATATCGACCGTCCCAACCAGTTTTCCGTTCTTCATGACCGAGGCGCGGTCGCACAGTTTCATGACGGCATGCACGTCGTGGTCGATCAGAAATATCCCGATGCCTTGCGCCTTTAGCTGGTGGATCAGATCCGCCACCATCTGCGTTTCATGCGGCCCAAGCGCTGCTGTGGGTTCATCCATGATCAGGATACGGGCGTTGAAATAGACGGCCCGAGCGATCGCCACAGATTGTCTTTGGCCACCTGACAAGGCGGAAACCGGGTCGCTGAACTTCTGAAAGTTCGGGTTGAGCTGCGCCATGATCTTGCGGCATTCGGCCTCCATGGCTGCGTCGTTGACCAACCCAAAAGGTGTCGTCATCTCGCGCCCAAGAAAAAGGTTCGAGGTCGCATCCAGATTGTCGGCCAAGGCAAGCGTTTGATAGATAGTCTCAATATTGTTCGCCCGGGCGTCACGGGGATTGCCAATCTCAACCGGATTGCCATCGATCAGGATCTCGCCGTGATCCATCTGGTAGGCGCCGGACAATACCTTGATCAACGTGGACTTTCCGGCCCCGTTATGGCCAAGCAGGCCAACGACTTCACCCGGGTAGAGATCGACCGACACATGGTCAACGGCCTTGATCCCACCGAAAGAAATCGAGATGTCGCGCATCTCGACCAATGGCGGCGCGCCTGAACCGCGCCCAGTGCCAGAAGGTTTTTTCTGAGTATCCTGAGCTTGCATCACTTGGCCCCCAGTCTCTTGCGGTAAACGATGTCGATATAGACGGCCAACACGAGAACGCTGCCGACGACTATGTTCTGAAACGGCGCGTCGACGCCAACCATTGCCATGCCCGATTGCAGCGCCTGCATGATCAATGCACCAAGGATTGCGCCATAGATGGTACCGATACCACCCGACAATGCAGTTCCTCCGATTACTGCAGCGGCTATCACCCGAAGTTCATCGAGCGTTCCAATGTCGTTCGAATGGTTTGCCAACCGGGCCGAGGCGACCACCGCAGACACAGCGCACAAGAAACCCATCAAAGCAAAGATTTTCACAGTCAGCAGCCGAGTGTTAATACCCGAAAGCTCTGCTGCATCAGGGTTGCCGCCAGTGGCAAAGATGTACCGACCAAACCGGGTTTTCCTTGCCACGATCGTCAGGGTAACCGCTACTATGATGAGAATTAGGACAGAAATCGGTATACCGTATCCTACAACCAGCCCTTCTGGCATTGTCTCGCCGCGCGCTTCAAACATACGTTGCAGCCTGCGTGTCGGAATGGCGTAGCTGTTTACGATGTAAACGTACCCAAGGATGGCGATTGCGATTATCCCGGCCAGAGTGGCCTCGGCCCAGACAGGTTTGACAGGGAAACCATGTGCCGCTTTTGCACGGCGGCCACTCCACAAAGCCCAGATCGCGATTGCGGTAGCAAACAAGCCGAACAGCCAGCTTGTCGTCGTTCCCAATGTTCCGTTGGTCCCGCCAAACATCAGGAATGTACTATCCAGAGGACCAATCGTCTGGCCGCTGGTCAAATACCACGCCACGTTTCGCCAAACCAGAAATCCACCAAGCGTAACGATGAAGGCTGGTATCGTCAGATAACCAACCATCCAGCCATGAAACGCACCAATCAGCGTGCCGACAAACAACCCGACGACAATGGTGATCGCCCAGGTTGCAGGATTGTTCAAACCCATCCCAAGCACCTGCGGCAAAAGCTCGGTCTGCGTCATTGCCATCACAGCCGAGGTTGTTGCCAATAGTGCGCCAACCGACAAGTCGATGTGTCGCGTGACGATAATGAACACCATCCCACATGCCATGATAGCAACCGATACTGTCTGGATGGACAGGTTGAACAGATTGCGCGGCGTCAGGAACCTTCCATCTGTGAAGATGTTGAATCCGATGCACAAGATGACAAACGCGCCGATCATTCCCAAAAGCCGCATATCCAGTTCCAACTGCTGGAACAGGCTGGGTTTTGCTTTTTCCGGTATCGGCTGAGACGAAGTTTCGGTCATTTCCGATCTTTCATTGTCAGCAATTGTCCCCGGCCCACAAAGGGCCAGGGACCAGGGAGTTTAATTGCAGGGCGCAGGGCCGTTTTCGACACCCTGGCAGAGGTCAGCCAGCGGGATCCATCCGGCATCCACAACAACAGACAGATTGTCCTTGGTAATCGGAACCGGTGCCAGGAAAACCGAGTTCATCTCGGTGCCACCTGGTGAAGTCCAGCTCACTGCACCTTCGACATCAGCAGGACTTGTGCCGCCGCTCAGCGCAACAGCGATTTCGCCAGCGGCCTTTCCAAGTTCGCGAGCATCCTTCCAAACCGATACCGTCTGCGTTCCCAGTGCAACACGGTTCAACGCTGCGTGGTCGCCGTCCTGACCGGAAACCGGAATGCCTTCCATGCCCTGTGCGGTCAGCGCTGCAACAACACCGCCTGCAGTACCGTCATTCGACGCAACGACTGCATCCACGTTGTTCTCGTTCGCGGTCAGGATTTGTTCCATGTTCCGCTGCGCGTTTGCGGGCAGCCAGCCATCCGTATAGGCCTCGCCCACGATAACGATGTCACCACTGTCAACGGCCGCGCCGATGATCTCTTGCTGGCCACCCCGCAGGAAATCCGCGTTTGGATCGGTGGGTGAACCCTTAATCATCACATAATTACCCTTAGGCATGGCTTCAAAAACAGCCCGGGCCTGCATTCTGCCTACCTCGACATTGTCGAAGGTTAGATAGAACGCACGGTCGTCCTCAATCAGGCGGTCATAGGCAATGACCGGAATACCTTCGTCCGCCGCAGCCTGTACAGCCGGTCCTATTGCCTGCGCGTCCTGCGCCAGAATGATAAGCGCGTCTACACCTTGGGCGATCAAGCTTTCAATGTCCGAAAGCTGCTTTGCGGAAGACGATTGCGCGTCAGCCGAAATGTACTCGGCGCCCCCAGCTTCAAGCGCCGATTTGATGGCCGCCTCGTCCGTTTTCCAACGCTCTTCCTGAAAGTTCGACCAGCTTACGCCGACCACTGGCTCTGCGAATGCGGTCGAAGCCAACAAAGTGGCCACAGCCGAAAAGCTGAGAATTTTTTTCATGATTTCCTCCCATTTGCCGAGCCATCGCACTTCGATTCGCGGCTCTCACGAATTTCAATACCATATTTAATTCAGTCGGTAAAATATTTACTCTACAAGAGGCGTTAAAATTCAAATAGATTGGACCAACGGCAAGATTCGCGAGGACAAGATGCTGAAAAGCAAAGCCTCTCCGGTTTCTTTGGAACAAAGAAACGCAACCCGATTGCGGGTATTGGAGCACATCAGAGCCAAGGGGTCCGTCTCGCGGATCGATATTGCATCCGCCTTGCAAACCAGCCCTGCGACTGTCACCGCCGCAACGGCTGATCTCATTTCGGCCGGGCTGGTCAAAGAGACTGAAAGCCAAGCTCAATCAATGTCGGGGAAGAGAGGCAGACCCAGAGTATTGCTGCAATTGGACGGCCAGATGCACCTTGTGGCCGGCCTCAAGGTGGCCCGGCAAGTAATCTCAGTTATCTTGGTCGACTTTGAAGGTAACGAAGTCGCATCCCATAAATATGCTCTGGATCAAGCCAGAATGTCGCCGCAAGAATTTGTATCGGCGATCCGCGAAGCTCTTGAAGAGACCTGTAGTCAGATCGATCGTTCTGTCGCTCATTTGGCAGGTATTTCCATCGGGGTGGCTGGACTAGTCGATGCCGACAAGAATTTTGTCCACTGGTCTTCCTCGATTACTGAGAGAAATATTGATTTCAGCCATTTGCTTTCAAATGAGCTGCCTTGCCCTGCATTCGTTGACAACGACGCCAATCTTGTCGCCAAGGCCGAACAGCTTTTTGGCTTGGGCAAGGGCTTAAAGAACTTCCTCGTCGTTACGATCGAACACGGTGTTGGCCTTGGTATCGTATTGGACGGTAAACTATACCGCGGAGAACGAGGCTGCGGCGCTGAATTTGGGCACACCAAAGTTCAACTTGACGGAGCCCTTTGCCAATGCGGTCAACGCGGATGTCTTGAAGCCTATGTGGGCGACTATGCTTTGATCCGCGAGATGACGGTCACCGGTCATATAAACGGCATGGAATCCGTTTCCGACATACATGACCGCGCCAACTCAGGCGACGACAGAGCATCGTCGGTGCTTGCCCGCGCAGGTCAGATGTTTGGCCTCGGGATTTCCAATCTGATCAACTTGTATGACCCAGAGTGCATTATCGTCTCAGGGGCACAAATGAGTTTCGAACATCTGTGTTCCAACGAAGTAATGAACCGTATTCGAAATGGGGTCGTGAAGGTCGATGCGCCTTTACCGGAAATCAAAGTTCATCATTGGGGCGACATGATGTGGGCAAAGGGTGCCGCAGCATATGGGATCGAGCAAATCTCGATCCTCAAAGTTAAGGAACTTTCTGCGAATGCGTCCTGAGCTTGCGATACTTGTGGCTTTTGCCTCTGTTGCGAACGCGAACACTGACGTTCCTAAGTTTTCAAACGTGGATGTGCCGAAACATATCTATGATGGCGGCTGGGAGCATTTTGTTGGCGGAGGCGTCGCCGTTTTTGATTGCAATGGGGATACCCTGCCAGAGCTCTTCTTAGCAGGCGGATCCAATAGCTCTCAACTGTTCATAAACACATCGAGAGAACAGATATCATTTAAGACGGAAACACCAGAAAGCTTGTCGCTGACAGGCGTGACCGGGGCTTATCCTCTCGACGTTGATGGTGACGGCATAATGGATCTGGCGGTTTTGCGTGTCGGCCCGGACCTGCTTCTTCGGGGCCATCCCGACTGCCAATTCAGCCCTTTCGATACTCTCGGTTTTCAAACGGAAGATCACTGGACCACAGGTTTCTCAGCAACATGGGAAAGCGGACAAACCTTACCGACCTTGGCATTTGGCACTTACGTAGATCGGTTCGATCCCGAAGGTCCTTTTGAATCATGCGGCCCGACCCTTCTCTATCGCCCCGAAGGTGGTTTATACCGTGACCCGCTGCACCTTGAACCCGGTTATTGTTCGCTGTCTATTTTGTTTTCGGACTGGGCCCGAACTGGTCGCGCGGATCTTCGCGTCAGCAATGACCGTCACTACTATGTGCGCGACGGTCACGAACAATTGTGGGCGATGGCGCCCGAACCCCGGCAATATACAGAAGACGAGGGCTGGCTTTCTTATTTAATCTGGGGAATGGGGATCGCCTCTCGAGACCTCACAGGGGACGGATTTCCCGAAGTTTACCTGACTTCGATGGGTGATCAGAAACTCCAGGTATTTGACCCAGTTACAAACGGCCCGACTTGGCGCGATGCGACTTACGAAAAGGGTACGACTGCTCATAGGCCGCATATTGGAGGAGACGGAAGGCCATCGACAGGATGGCACGCACAGTTTGGCGACGTCAACAACGATGGCCGGGACGATATATTCGTGGCCAAGGGAAACGTAGAACAGATGCCCGATGCGGCTCTGAATGACCCCAATAACCTACTACTACAGATCTCCGACGGTCAGTTTATTGAAGCTGCAGCAGATGCCGGTGCTGCCTCGATGGCTAAGTCTCGTGGCGCGGCGCTTGCTGACCTTAACAACGATGGCAAGCTGGATCTGGTGGTCGTCAACCGAGGTTCTGAGCTTGAAGTCAGTCAGAACACTACTCAGAGTGGCAACTGGCTATTGCTGGATGTCACTCAGGATCAATCCAATCGCGCAGCAGTTGGTGGATTTATTGAAGTCAAAACCTCGCTGGGCGTTCAGACCCGCGAGCTAACAATCGGCGGCGGTCACGCTGGTGGTATCGCTGGGTTTCAGCATTTTGGGCTTGGGAGTGAGGACCAGGTGCAGGTTCGTATGATCTGGCCGGACGGGTCGAAAAGCGAGTGGTTGAATTATCAGCCCAACCAAATCATACGTCTTCGCCGCTAATTACTTTTCAAACGGTAACCCGCTTGGAACTTGGTCAGGCACACCTAGCCGCTCTGCCGGGTCTTCCAGGCTTGCCAGAAATCTGAGAAGAGCGTCGATTTCCTGGTCCGTTAGGTTAACATTCGACAAGCTGTTGCTTTGGGCAATCGCCTCCACGTGCTGATTGTCCGACATTGCCTTTTGATCTTTGGAGCCTGGGAAGTCCGGCAATGCGGCCAACTCGATCGAGTAGTTTTTTAATGACGAAACCGCGTCCAGATGATGCCGCACGATGTCCTCAAGTTCGGCAAATGCTCCGTTGTGTCCGTACGGAGCTGTCAGTGTCACGTTGCGCAAAGATGGCGTGCGGAAAGCAAACGCGTCGTCGGGATTACCGGTCACGCGAAGACGCCCGTCGTCCCTGACATGGTTTTCAAATCGCGCCGCCTTTCCCGGGCCAATCTGCGGTATTGCGATCGAATGAAACTTGTGGTCGGTCTGGAACCAGCCCGAGTGGCAATTGCTGCATCCGGCTTTTCCATAAAATAAACCCATACCAATCTCGGCCTCTTCTGACAGCTCAGCCTCACCTCGCATCGCGCGATCGAACGGGCTGTTATCCGCACGCCACTCGAATGCGATAAAGTCCGCGATTACGTTGGCAATCGCCGTGAACGTAATTTCATCATCCGGCGCTAAGTCATCAAACCTCTGCTCATACTCCGGAATGGCCGCAACACGTTCTGCAATCAGATCCCACGCGCCGCCTTGCTGCGTCAGAAATCCGAGGCGAACCGCTTTGCTAACGTCATTCTCAGAATAGTGACCCGCCATTTCGTCTGCCGACAAAACCGGGAACATGGCCTGTGCAGCCAGCGCTGAATTGAAACCAGAACGCATATGAGTACCCAACGGGGTTCTGATGCCATCAGGTTGCGTTGTGTCTGCCTCCAGCCGCCCATCATGGAAAAACGTCGTGAACTCAGTTGCTCCAAGGTTCCAGAGCCCTGGTGAGTTTCGAGGAATACGCTGTTCCGGGGTGTTCTCTGGGCCCAATGTTCGCTCTGGACCCAACCCAATTCCCCCTTCCCCGATACCAAGGGAAACACCGTCGGACGTGCCAAGCCTGGGATGATGACAGGTCGCGCAGCTAATATTCTTGTTGCCAGACAAAATCGGGTCATAGAACAGCAAACGCCCCAGCTCAGCACTTCCAAAGTCAGGTTCGAGGAACTCCGGCAAAGGACCAAGCGATTGGGCACGCGCACCGCTCTCCACCGAGATTACTAATCCGAAAGCCAAGAATAGCGAAACTGCTCTCATGTCATTCCTCAGAAACTTCTAGAATAAGTTCCTGCCGATACGGATTCTCCGGATTATAGATGATTGAAGGAAACGACGAGATATTTGATGCGTTAGGATAACCCGATGGCTCGATACACACTCCACGCGAAGCGCGAAGCGGTTTTGTCATCTCATAGCCCGAATAGACCTGTGCTCCGGGTTGGTCTGAGTAGACGGTCAAAGCAAGGCCTGAGAGTGAAGTGATTTCCGCCACCGAGACTTTTGGGTCGCGATCATGATCAAAGCAGAAATAGTGATCGATCCCTTCGGTAACACTTCCAATCGTATTGGGCGTTGAAAAATCCAACCCGGTTTCGTTGGCCGCAAGCACTTTGCCCGACGGAATGCTTTGATCGTCGATTTCCAGATACCGATTTGAAGCGAGTTTCAACTTATGCTCGTCCACACCTTCTGCAGCACCCAAAGTGTAGTAGTTATGTTGCGTAATGCTTATCGGCGTCGGTCGATCAGGCTGTGCAGCTATTGAATAAGCCAAGCGTGAGCCCTGTAAGCATATCCTGACTTCGAACCTGATATTCCCCGGAAAGCCGCTCTCGCCGTCGCGAGAAACATACCTCAGAAAGACTTCGTTCTGCGCAATCTGTTCGAGATCCCAAAACTGTTTAGACAGTCCATCGTCGCCACCATGCAGGGTGTTTTTTCCCTCATTGGCGTTCAATTCAAAACTGGTGCCATCCAAATCAAACGTCGCGCCGCTGATCCGGTTGGCAACGCGCCCAACAATTGCGCCCAGGTAACGCGTATCGGTGAGATACTCATTTGGGTCCTCGAACCCAAGGATGAGCGAGACGTCCTTGTACCACCACCCCTGCGTGATAGCCCCATAGTTCAGGACTGAAACACGCATATTCCCATCCGTGATAATCGCAGCTTCAATCCCAGAGGCTTTACCCGTTTCTGGTTTCATCTTACTGCCAGCGGCGCAAGCGCCTGATAGAATTGCTTGTATCTCCGGTATTCGTTTTCGTAGGCGTCAATCAGATCGCCGCGTGGTTCAATGCGTTCCTGAATTTCCGGCGGCGTCATGACTTGCGCCGGTTCAGCGTCGTTGGCAGCACATATCGCGAGGCGCGCAGCGCCCAAAGCGGCACCGAATTCGCTGCCTTTTGGCAAATCCAGCGGAACTTGCAAAACAGTAGCCAAGGTTTCCAGCCAGAACCGAGATCGTGCACCTCCCCCTACTGCCATAAGGCTATTTGGCTGGGTTCCGGTGCTCCTCAGTGCTTCCAGGCAATCTCTCATTCCAAAAGAAACACCCTCCATTACGGACTGGGTCAACTCAGCGGGTTCCGACGAGATGTCCACGCCCAAAAACGCGCCTCGAATATGGCTATTGTTATGCGGCGTCCGTTCTCCTGACAGATAAGGCAGAAAGGTGATCGAAGAAGGCCCTTTCAGTTGTTCCGGCATTGCTGCAGCCAACTTATCCACGGGTTCGCCTAGATTTCGCGAAAGCCAGTTCATGCTGTTCGTTGCTGAAAGCATGACACCCATTTGTATCCACCGATCAGGAACCGCATGACAAAAACAATGCACGGCTGTTTCCGGATCAGGCGCATAGGCTTCCCGCGCAACAAGCAACACTCCAGACGTTCCGAGTGAGACAAAACCGGTGCCGTCGTTGACGCTCCCGATCCCGCAGGCAGCAGCAGCATTGTCGCCAGCCCCACCAGCCACGACAACCGGATTCGAAAGCCCCCACTCCTGCCTCAAACGGACCTTCAACTCTCCACCCGGATCACTGCCCTCGACCAAGCGCGGCATCTGCTCGGCGCGCATGTGGCACATGGCTAGTGCCTTTTCTGACCACTGCCGAGTGTCAACGTCCAGCCAGGATGTTCCTGCGCTATCAGACACGTCTGAAGCATATTCGCCAGTCAGCCAAAACCGCAAATAATCTTTCGGCAGCAATACCTTACCCACCTTTGAAAACACATCCGGCTCATTCGCACGCAACCATTCGAGTTTCGGCGCCGTAAACCCCGGGAACACGATGTTTCCTGATATTGCGCGCATCTCAGGTGTTTGATCTAGTGTCCGCGCTTCGTCGGCTGACCGAGTATCGTTCCAAAGAATACAGGGCCTCAATATTTGGCCATCATGATCCAGTAGTGTGGCGCCGTGCATGTGTCCGCTTAGGCCAATACCTCGCAATTTTGAGAATGCTTTAGGGTTGCCAACGCGAAGCTTCCCAACAACCTCTTCGCAAGCGTTGGTCCAATCCAAAGGATCCTGCTCAGACCAGCCAGGCTTGGGCGTTGAAGTGGAGATGCTGACTTCGGCATCACCGACAACGTGTCCTGTGTCATCTACCAGAATCCCGCGAAGACCTGACGTTCCCAAATCCAAGCCCAGATACATTCAACGCCACCCGATTAAATATTTTAGCGATTGAAATTATTCAAAACCGTGTTCTTGTCAAGGCTCTGTAAAAGAAATGTGCTCCAATCACGACTGGTTCAGAATGTCCGTCTCTGTGCCACGCAAAATTCGAGCAACTGGACAAGAGTCGCGTGCCGTTTCTGGTTAAACGTGTCTTGCTTGAATTGTCTCAGACACATTGTTTCAAGGCATCAAATATATGACGGCGGCAACAGGACCGGTCACAGAAAAGAACACTGTTGAACACTGAAATTTACGGTCAGGATAGACCTCCTTTGCCAAGTATGTTCCGAAAGCGGCCTATGCGTGTTTCTGGGCAGCGGCACCAAACACGACGCTCGCCATCCCGCAGCGGCTCTGTCGGAATGGGCTCGAACCTGACCTCCGAAGCAACGCAGCATCTTTCGGTTACAAGACATTGGGCCTGCTGCTCGACAGCCCTAAGCTGCCCTTCACCACATCCCGCCATCGCTGCGGCGCGGCCCGTCAGACCGGACTTTCGCTGCAGACGCGAAATCCGACGATCGTCCAACTAGCACTTGGCGGACATATATGAACGGCTCAGGCCAGGTCTCGAACGCGGCAATGCCTTCGGTAGCTCAAGTATGTCCGACATGAAACTGTCGTTGAACTAGCATCGACTTAAAAAGGTTTTCTAGAATAGCCAGTCGTTTCCTTCAAACCCAGTGAATTCCACTTCACGTCAAGTTGTTGCCTGCTTGCTCGCCATGCCGGTTCGGCAAGACAACAGGATCAGGACGAGAAAGGATAGATTTAGTACAACGTTGAAGGGCGCGCCTACCAAAATGGAGCCTGAACTGTCGACGCAAAACCAGGACCATGCCGTAATCTGAGCGGTCTTGGCCGCGGCGACCGCCGATACCGGGGCAACGTATGTTCCCAGCGCCCATTGCATGCCTCCCAGGCCAACCGTTAGGCCGCCGGTGATAACCAACAGTAAAGGCAATGGAACCGTCAGTTCCGCGGAAACGGCGTGCATTGGCCAATACGCGATTTGCAGAAAGATATGCGCAACGGGATGAAGAAACTGAAACGCGGCCAGCGCAAAAAGCGCCCCGATTGCAACAAGCACACCGCCTGATATTCGCATCGCTGACTGTTGTCGGGTCATGAGTTTCTCCTTTCGATATGCGCCCTTCATGCAGCTTGCGGGGACGCAAATCAATTACCTCAGAAGTAAGTGAATTCTGTCCGGACCCTTGCTAAACTCAGGTCATGACACCCTATCCCGGCATGCTGAAAGAGTGGCGAAAGCGACGCAGGATGAGCCAGCTGGCTCTCGCGATCGAAGCTGAGGTCAGCGCGCGCCATATCTCCTTTCTTGAAACCGGGCGGTCCCGGCCCAGCCTGGACATGATCCTTCACCTGTCCGAGGTCATGGACCTACCGGTCGAAACCCGGAATCAGATGATGCGCGCCGAAGGCTTCGCGCCGCGTTTTGCGGCAACGCCGATTGATGACGCGGCGATGTCGCCAATCCGGGATGCGGTCGTATGGACACTTCAGCAACATGCCCCTTACCCAGGCATGGTACTGGACCGGCTCTGGAATATTGTGATGCTCAACAGCGGAGCACAAAGGCTTTTCAAGCCGTTGGGGATCAGCGAAGGGCAAAGCCTGCTGGACCTGCTGACTAGCTCGATGATGCCTGAGCTTGTCGAAAACTGGCCCGAGGTCGCGCATCACACGATGTTGCGGCTTCGCGCAGAAAGCGCCAATGCTGGCGGCATACCCGCACTGGATGCGGCGGCGCGCACCTTGTCGAAGCAAGGGCACGCCCGCAGTGACACGGTGATTGGGCCAACAATTTCTACGACCTACCGCTTTGGTGGTCAGCGGCTTTCCATGTTTGGAACGATTGCGCAGTTCAGCACAGTCACGGACGTCACGCTGGACGATTTGAAGATTGAGTTGTTTTTTCCGGCCAACGACCAAAGTGCCAAATTTCTGCGTGACATTGCCCTCGTGGCTGCCAGTTAAATGATGATCTGATCAGAGCCTCACCGCGTCCCGGTGAACCTCGTGTGTTCCTGACCTCGGCAGGTTTCGGTAAACAGTCGCGCAAAAGCGATCTGGACGCCGAACAATTCTTCACCTAGAACTTTACCTGTTATCCTGTCCCTAAAAGGACCAATTTCATGGTGTTCCCGTCGCAGGGCTGAATAGCCCCTCTTCATTCTGAGCCTTTAGCTCTTTACCGCGACTTGTTCGCCGGACGTTGTCCGGCAGGTGGCCCATGACAGACCAAATCCTGATTTCACAGGCGCCCACCCGCGCCGAATTCACACCGCTGATCCGGTTAGCCGTTCCGCTGATGGTCGGGCTGGCCGCAGCGCTATTGATCGGCGTCGTAGATACGGCGATGATTTCTCCGCTCGGGACGGTCCCGCTTGCGGCGGCTGGTGTGACCACGGCCGTTCTGATCATCCTGATTTCCGCTCTTTGGGGCGTGATCACCGCTATTTCCGTACAGATCAGCCAGGCAAAGGGCGCATGCGATGCCGCGCGGGTTGCGCTGGCGTTGCGCAGCGGACTTTTGCTGTGCCTTCTGGGCGGCGGCGGCGCGGCGTTGGTGATGATGGCGCTCTATCCGTTGCTGGGGCCTTTGGGGCAACCGAAGGAGGTTCTGGCAATCCTGCTGCCATACTGGATGTCGATGGCGATCTGGATCGTGCCTTTCACTCTGTTTTTCGGCCTGAAAGCTCTGTTCGACGCGGTTGGACGGCCTTGGACGGCTGTTGCGCTGTCCTATCTGGGCGTCCTGTTCAACGTACCCGCAAACTATGCCTTCATTCACATCTTTGATCTTGGAATTCTGGGCGCTGGTCTGGCCAGCATACTCTCACAATGTACGTCGCTGGTTGCCGGGATCTATGTATTGATAAGCGCGCCGGGGCTCGCGGCTTTTCGCCAGCGAGTGACCGTTGCATGGGCGGATGTCTGGTCGCAGGCCAAAGACGCCCTGCCGCTCTGTCTCGGCTATGCGGGTGAGGGTGGAGCCTACGCCGTGGTGGGCCTGATGATGGGCTGGTTGGGGGCCGAGGCGCTAGCCGCCCATCAAATCGTCAACGCGCTTGCAGGGCTGGCCTATATGATCCCGCTTGGCATGGCAGGTGCGGCCTCGATCCGAGTGGGTCTTGCGGTCGGCGCTGGCAATCGGGAACGGCTCAGACCGATCTTGAAGGCGTCTTTTGTGATGGTAACACTCTGGCAGGCGGTCGCCGCCATCGTCTTCATTACTGCGGGCCGGATGCTGGCGGAAACCATGTCGGATGACCCTGCCGTCATTGACCTCGCGGTCACGCTGTTTTTCATCGTGGCACTGCTGCAAGTTGCGGACGGCGTTCAGGGTACTGCGTTGGGTGCGCTGAGGGGAATGTCGGACATGAACTTGCCCACGATCATAACCCTGACGGCCTATTGGCCGCTTGCCTTGCCGGCCAGCTATGCACTGGGTTTCCTCTTTGATCTCGGAGCCGTCGGCGTCTGGATTGGCTATACTCTGGGTCTGGTGGTAGCAGCCGTCGCCCTACCCTTGCGGTTCTGGGCGCTAACTCAAGCTTGAATTTAGGGTAGATCGATTGGAGAAACCTAACCGCGAACCACTTCGCGACGGAGTGATATGACTTGCCAGATCTTAGGGCTGCGACATCTTGGGCGTCAGGCGTGATAGGAGAGATACGGGATCAAAACCCGCCATTGCGGTCAAACCGGACATTGATCGACGCTTTCCATCAATGCGATGCGGTCAATTAGAGGAGAGTTTCGCTGCAGGTGCTCGATGCTAAATAGCGCGGAACGCAAAGAACGCAGACAGAGTCGCTGCCTGTTTTCATCTAGGCCAATAGTAGCCAGTAGCTTGCTTTACTTCTAACCTCCCTCGGTACTTGAAGACTTTGGCTAACCGGTGCATTTGACATCAAACTCGGCAGCGCGCTTGTTGTCTTTTTTGAAGAACTTCACCTGACCACTTGCGCCTTTGAACACGCCAGTGCCACCGACGACTGCCAATTGGGTTTCGAAGTGGGGCACGGTGTCGGGACTGCTCGGGGCTGGGTACGAACCAGAATAGATTAGCTGGTTGCTGTCGATTGTTAGGTAGGCGTTAACGATAAGCTGGGTTTTGCTCTCACTTGCGCCAGGCGCTATCAACGTGGTGACATTCTGCATACCGATAACCTGTCCATCTTCGCCAAAAACTGTGACATACCCGACTGCAACATCCCCGACACTGTCGCCATCGGACGTTATCTTGAGGTCTTCCAAGTAGACTGTAAATGGGCCACATTCCGGCGTGTTGTTTGCTGAAGCCGGAAGGGCGTGGGTGAGAAGAAGTATTGCGGCGACAAAACGCATTTTGACACTCCTATTTAATAATGGGCTAAGCGATTCAGTTAGAAACGCGTTGCAATATCGTAAGGTTGAAACAGGCCCGCATAAATGTCCGCTCATTGTTTTCTAAGCTCAATCGTTAACAACCAGATTTCAAAGGCGTATTTGCCCATTCCTTCTTTGATGAGCGCTTCAAAACGGTCGTAAAACTCGTTCAGAAGAGTTTCGGTTGCTTGGTTGGTCTCACTGCGTAAAAAGGATTGTCTGAACGTGGACTCGGTGAAGGAGCGAACGAAACCCTTATAGCTAGCCGCGTATTCTTGGGGTGTATTGATCTGGTCTGCAAAGATATCCTCTGGGTATTGCTGCGCCGGAGCTACCTCTGCTCTTTCGATCAAAAAGACATCTGCCAGTTTCTTGTTGCGTTGAAAGGGTTCAAGCGCTTCCTCCTTGGACATAAACCAGATTGGCATAATAAAGTGGCGAAGCGTGCGTTCAGAAATCAACTCATCGTTCACCATCGCTTTGGCAACATCGTACATCGCGCGGTAGGTATGTCGGCCAGAACTGCAAATTCCATTGACCTCAGCCGCATCAGGAATAGCGCCCAGCGTCGAGACCATAAGCCTGCCGCCACTTCGCAATTCACGGCTTCGCAAAGTCAGGAAGCTTTCCCAGTCTCGTTGCGCTTGTCTTTTAAGCTCCAGGCGCGCTTCTCCCTGCATATCTGCGAACCAAAGCGTGCCCTTTGAAGAGATAATGGGTTGTGAGCTGAGCCAATGGCTCGCCCCAAATGAAGTCCCGACGTCAATGGAAGATGCCGGTGCCGCCATCGAGAAAAAACTACCGACACTTGCGACCGGGCGAATATTGGAAGAGAGGTTGGTGTAACCGTCCTGGCCAGCAGCATAATCGAATAGGGTATTCCAATCGTTTTCCGCCTGATCGACGTGGTGAACAAAAATGGAGCGACCTGGATAGCGGTCTACAAATGACCTAACCGCGGGCTCGACCGACAAGATCGCGTTTGATCCCGTGCCACAGCCATAGTCAGCAATGTGTATTTCGTCTGATGAGGCCAGAACCTTGTCGGCCATTTCCCGAACATCGTCTGCGCGAGATTGAATAGAGTGCTTCTGCGGGAGGGAATTCCCTGCATAGTCAATCATTCCATCAGTTGGGCTGCTCCTATCGTCCATTCGATCCTCCCAGGTACAGTTGGGTTGGTAGATAGAGCTTACAGTTTACATTGTTTGTTGCTCAAAATCGATGAATTGCCGGACCCAAAGCCGGTAGCAAGTAGCCAACCGAAAAGCCGCGATCGCCGACCACCCGCCGGCCACTTGATGCGAACAGAAATCGCTCAAGTTGGCCTCTGATCCGCAACCGACTTGCGGGACGTATTGGCAAACGCTACGTTGACCTGAGGCCGTTCCGAGGCGGCCCCCTGGTCCGCGGAAAGCTGTCATCGGCACCTCGCACAAAATGTCTGAAAACCACATCGGTTTCTCAGCCCGGATCAGCGGACCGTCGGGCAGTGGAGGGAAGACCGGTGGCCAAATCACTCAATCAACTGCGCCGTGATGCCAAGGCTTTGGGCACAGCGCTGGCCGAAGGCGAAAAAGGCGCAATGCTTCGCGTCCACGGCATTGTCGCATCCCCCGCAAACGGGGTCTACAAACACGCGGATTGTCTGCATGTCATAGCGCGCGAGACCGGATACGCTTCGTGGCCGGCATTGAAATTTGCTGTTGAAACGCAGGGCATGGATCGCGCACAGAAACAGGGACGGCTGCGTTGGGCGCTCTACAACGGCTCAAATGAGACGATCGAGCATCTGCTTGCGGATGAGCCGGACCTCGCAGACGGTCAGGTGCCTCTTCTCGTCGCTCTCTATGACGTGGCTGCGATGCGCAAGATCCTGGCGCAAGATGCGATCGCCGCGACGCGCGAATACCCTCCGCGGCGACCAATGTGCCACCTGGCTTTTTCGAAATACATCAATGCGGCGCCCGAGAAAGAAGTCGAGATGCTTGCCATGGCGGAATTGCTTGTCGAACACGGGCAGACGTGAATGACAGGTTTTGCATTCGAGCCAGAGACAGATCACCGATTGTCCGCGCTCTACGGCGCCATCGGCCATGCAAACAACATGCCTTTGGCCAGGTGGCTATTGGAGCATGGAGCAAATCCCGACGACAATGATTCCCTCTACCATTCCACAGAACTGGGCCATACCGACGGTCTTCGTACTTTGCTGGAACACGGGGCAATTCCGAAGGGAACAAATGCATTGCCGAGGGCGATTGACTTCAACAGCACCGATGCTTTCGGCTGTTGTTGGAATAAGGTGCTGATCCCAATGAAGGCATCAATCCTCACCCGTCGGATGAACCTTCCTTAGTGATCCCCGCCTTGCATCAGGCGGCCCGGCGTTTGGTTTCGGGCGAAATCGCTAGGCTCTTGTTGGAGCATGGCGCAAACCCAAATGCTGTTAGCCGCGACCACTCTCCCTATGCTTTTGCCCGCATCTTCGGAAACAGGGGTGTCGCGACGGTTCTGGAACGCGCAGGGGCATTCACGCAGTTGACGTTGACTGAAGAGCAACTCGCACGGGCCGCGGACGGAACGTCAAAGGAGGACGACCAGATTGACATGAATGCCCTGTCGCAATGGATGAAGTTTCTTCTTTGCCGCCTCGTCTGGCGCGAAGGGACCCTGCCTCACATGCAACGTCTGGTCGAAATTGGCTTTGAGCCAAATCTGCCGGACGAGATGGGAATGCCGCCCCTGCACCTTGCCGGTTGGGAAGGAATGCCCGACGTCATGTCGTATTTTCTAGACCAGAACCCAGACCTCGACCATACAAATGCCTACGGAGGGACACTGCTTTCAACGATCGTTCACAGGTCCGAACACTGCCCGCAAAAGGCACATCGCCATCACATCGAATGCGCGCACCTGGCGTTGGAGAAAGGTGTGGCGATTCCTCGAAAGGCCTCACAGTTCGCAACCGTACCCGAGATATCCGCCTTTCTTGCTGATTGGGCGGAAGCGCATCCCTTGCAAGTCTCGAAACACGGGGTGGTTTAAGGATCGGAACGCTTGCGTCCGGCCTACAGGAAGGCGCAGCCAGATTGTCTAACGGCTGACCTTCATCGGCAGGATCGGTCCCCAGGGCGTTTGCCGCGCAGGACCAAAGGCAGAGAAACCCGTCTTCTTATAAGCGGCGATCGCGCGCGCATTGTCCGGGTGCGGATCTGTTACGACGACCGGGGCTTCCGCGGCAAACACCTTATTTAGATGCTCTGAGATAAAGGCCGGGCCGTGCCCTCGCCCGATCATATCTGGCTTACCAATGAACTGGTCAATTCCCCGAGATCCCGGCGGAAGGGAATAGAAATGGTGATCCTCCCAACCGTGAACAGTGTAATCCTGGATATATGCAAATGGGCGTTCCTCAAGCAAAACGATCCAGCGTTCAACCCGCGCGTCTCGCAGTTCTTTGTTCGTGCTCGGCTCGTCGGAATCCCACCATTCGCGAACATGCGGGTGCGATTGCCATTCCGAGATCATCGCAAAATCTTCAGACGTCATCTTGCGAAAAGCATATCGGTTCGGGGTAAGCATGGACAAAGGTAGCAAACAAGTGGAGAGTGTTTAAGACCATCTGCCAGCCCGCTGGGACGTGATACTATGCCTTATGGACCAAGGGTTTGTTTTTGCGCTACTCCGGCTCGCGACTGCAACTAAATGACCTGAAAACTCGACACAGCATTGGCGGCCCAAACCGGACCTTGATCGACTAATCAAGATGCTGCAGTCGCAGCCCGCTTTCCAGTCATTCGCGGCAAGCGCAAAATCTGGACAAAACCTAATTCACAGTCTGCGGGACAAAACGGCAATTTCACCGCCGTTTGAACCATCGCAAAGTCTTTTCACAGAATCAATTTATACCGATCCGCAGTTTGCACCCCAAGTCTCATCTGCTCTTCAGGTTCCGTGTCACAATACTCATGCTGGCGGGGGACACACAACTTCGATCAGAGATGGCCCGTCGCTGGAGAGACCGGCAGAGAGCGCCTTCGCAAAGCTGTCCATGTCATCTGCGCGTGCCCCAGGAACACCGTGGCCTTTCGCCAGAGATACCCAGTCCAGTGTCGGGTTCTCCACGTCAAACATAGCCTGAGCATTCTGACCATAGCTCGCTACACCGACATTTGTGAGTTCATCGCGCAGAATTTGATAGCCTCGGTTTGCAAACACAATAACGGTCACGTCGAGATTTTCCCGTGCCATAGTCCACAGAGACTGTAGCGTGTACATCGCCGACCCATCCCCAGTCAGGGCAATAACTTGTCGGTCCGGGCAGGCGATGGCCGCACCCGTCGCACAAGGCAAACACAACCCAATCGCACCGCCGGTGCCTGCGAGTAGGTCATGCGCGTGGGCGGTAGCTGTCAGTGGTATGACATGAAACCCGGACGTCACGGATTCATTGCAGATGATCGCGTTTTCCGGGATCAGCGCGGCCAACGCCAAACCAACTTTTTCGAGGGTCAACTGTCCGATGGGAATGTCTGGCAGGTCGAGCGGATGGGTTGCTGCCGCCGTTTTACTAGTGACCCCGACCGCATCGGCGAGCGCTTGCAGCGTCCACTCGATATCATCTGTGGGTGTGCACAAGTCCGTAATGGGGCAATGCGGAGGTTCGGGCACGCTAGGTTTCCCGGGATAGGCAAAAAAGGCGACTGGCCTATCTGTTCCAAGCAGAGTGACCGAAGAGGTTGCCTCAAGCTGAGCGATCTTGGGCGATATCGGATAAACTAGTTGATCTAGCCTTGCTGTTCCTGCGCCTTTGGAAATGCGTGGTATCAGAGTATCAGCCAACAAACGGCACCCCGTCGCGGCAGCGATCTTGCCAGCCAGTTCACGCTGGGGTCCAAACAGGGCTGATCCGCCAATCATCAGTGCGGCGTTCGGTGTCACAAGACGGGCTGCTGCGGCCTCTATGTCGCCTATTGAAGGTCGATGGAGGCTTTCGCTGATGTCTAAACGGTTTGTCGCTGCGTTCGCTTCGTTCCAAGCTGTGTCGGCAGGCAGGACAAGGGTCGCAATCTGACCGTTGCGCGCGCGGGCCGCCTGAACCGCAGCCGCTCCATCCGTAGCCACGTCGGTGGCATTGGATGACACACGCGTCCAATGACTGACCGCTTGGCTGATACCGAGGATGTCTCCTTTCAAAGGGCTTTCATAACGAAGGTGATGAGTTGCGTGATCTCCCACAACATTCACAAGCCCGGACCCGGCTTTCCGTGCGTTGTGCAGATTGGCAAAGGCGTTGCCAAAGCCAGGCGCAAGATGCAGGAGCGTGCCCGCAACATCTCGTTTCATGCGAAAATACCCGTCTGCAGCACCGGTCGTGCCGCCTTCGAACAGGCAAAGACAGCAATTCATCTCCGGGTGCTCATCCAAGGCAGCGACAAAGTGCATTTCCGAGGTGCCGGGATTTGCGAAGACCGTATCCACACCATTGTTCAAAAGGGTTTCTACGAGTGATTGAGCGCCGTTCATTTTTTCCTTAGCCTGATTTCAAGCGATCATTTGATTGCAATGCTTGCACGAAAAGGCTTTCGTTCTAAACATGTTTTCCTCTCGGCACGACACTTCGCCACGAAAGGTACCACAGCCGTTCGCGACGTGGAGCAGTCTCCGGACTTCAGGCCATTCCTTTTGGCGGAGCCAGAACTTGGAGCGAAAGTATTCGTACTTGAGGTGAGATGGGCACGGCGCGAGCACGTCCGCTTCGGGCTCTGTTGCAGACCTCTGATCCGGTGCAGCATTAGCACGTTCGCCGAGATAAAGATCTTCAGACAACGGCCCAAAGCCGCCGTCCATCAGAAGTCGCCGATGCTGCATTGCGGCTTCATCAGACCGGCCATTCGCCGCAAGTACAAAATTTTACCACGGTCGAATACACAGTCTGCGGACAAAGCTACCATCCGCATTTTACTCCAAACGACTGCAATCAGCCCAAATGTATGTATTCAACCGTAGACGCTGGACCGAGCTCTGGTCGCGCAGTACTCGTATTCATGGGCTCGCATGGACGATGACAATTTGAAAGCGCGGACAATAACCAAAAACCCGGTAGAGAGTTTACAGAAGCTTGGGCAGGAACAACACGAGTCCCTCTGAATATGTCAGCAACAATAGCACCGCTAATAGCGCGAGCAGCAGTGGTATCACTTCCTTAACAAAATCCAGGATTTTGACCTTTAGGATCGAGCATACCGTGAACATCATTGATCCAAAAGGCGGTGTCACCCCGCCTATCATGATGTTCACAATCACGATGACCCCAAAATGAACGGGATTGACGCCCAAATTGAGTACGGCTGGTAAAAGAAGCGGGGTCAGAATAATCATCGCGGCACCACCCTCGATGAACATTCCTACGACGAGCAGCAACGCGTTGATGAGCAGCAAGAGCACTAGCTTGCTATCAGTCAATTCGATGAGTGCAGACGCAATATTGTGGGGGATCCGCTCTAACGTCATGTAGTAGCCGAACAACAGTGCACCAATGATAATGAACATCACGGTGCTGGTGCCCTGAACGGTCTCTCTTAGAATGGGCGCGAAGTCCTTAATCTTAAGTTCTTTGTAAACAAAGAAACCGATAAAGGTGCAGAGGAAGACGGCGACTGCACCAGCTTCGGTCGGAGTGAACAAACCAAACCGCATTCCCAATATGACGCCAAATGGGATGAGAAGCGCCGGTATGGCTTCAGCAAAATAACGAAGTCGCTCGTTGGCCGAAGCCGGTTCGGACCGCGATGGCTTGTAGCCACGACGGTTGGCAATCACGGCAATGGTTCCCATCAGCGCCAACGCCATCAACAGCGCCGGAACATAGCCAGCAATGAACATGCTGTGCACGGATACGTTTGCGAGCAATGCAAAGATTATGAGATTGATGCCCGGAGGGATCACGGGGCTGATGCACGACGACGCAGCGGTGACAGCAGCTGTAAACGGCAGATCATAACCACGTTTCGTCATTTCGGGTGCGAGGATTTTCGATTGCATGGCTGCATCGGCGTTCGCCGAGCCGGAAATACCGCCCATCATTGTGCTCAAAATGACATTGACCTGAGCAAGTCCGCCCGTCCTGTGCCCGATAAGTGAGTCCGCAAATCCAAGCAGGCTGCGGCTGATTCCGGAAAAATTCATCACAGAACCGACCATGATGAAAAAAGGAATTGCCAACAGCGGGAAGGATTCCGCAGAAGTAATAAAGCGCTGCATGACCAACGCAATCGGCAGAGAGTTATTGATGAACAGGAAGTAAACCATTGCCGCTGCAATCAACGAAAACGCAATTGGGATGTTCATCAGGAAGAAGACGAACAATAAGATCATCGGAATGTAGTCTTCCATGCCTCAGCAACCCTGTTAAGATTCTTTAGATTTGTTTAGCTCGTCCAAGATTAGGCGGATGGTGTGAAACGCCATCAGTCCGAAAGACAAAACCAAAACAATGTTGACCCAAAAATAAGGCATCCCCATCACGGGCGTGGTCTTGTTGGAAAGCATGGTATATTGAAAGCTCAGGTAGCACAGGAGGCAATTCAGCCCGAGTAAAAACAAATAAATCAGCACATTAAACGGAACCAGGGCGCTTCTTGGCAAGATCGCAAGGATTGCATCGACGCCCATGTGTAATTTGTTTTTGTAGCACGAGCTTATGCCCAGATAGACCGCCCATATGAAACAGATAACCGAAAGCTCCTGCCCCCAGGGCAGCGTAAATCCAAATCCGTAGCGCAACACCACGTTAACGATCACCAAAACCACGGTGATGCTAATGGCGATCGAAGCGAGAATCTCTTCGAGGTTCTTTAAGACGGTAGTCAAAACTTTCCTGCCTGTCTTTCTTGTTGCGCTGCCCGGCGCACATGGCGTCCGGGCTGCGTCAGTTTAGGCATTAGTTACCGCGGATCTTGTCCAGTTCGGCACCAATGACAGCGCGAATGTTCTCGCTCCACTCAGGGAACTCATTGTAGACGCCAGCTGTCAGTTTACTGAATGCGGCAGTATCGGTTTCGGCAAAGGTCACGCCCTGTTCTTCCAGCAATGCACGATACTCTTCATCTAGTTTGATCAGGTTTGCGGTGTTTGACACTGCGCCGGCAGCAAATTCTTCTTCCACTATCGCTTGCTGTTCAGGGGTGAGCTTATCCCAAACAGAAGGCGAGATGTAGATTCCAACAGTCCCTAGAAAATGCTTCGTCATGGTCATGACGTTGGCTACTTCGTAGATCTTGGTTGAGTACATTGTCAGGATTGACCCTTCGAGCCCCTCGACTACCCCTTGCTGCACACCGGAATAGGTTTCGGTAAACGGTATGGCCTGCGGAGACGCGCCCATCGCGTCAAGCGTGCTGATAAATATCTGGCTGCCAGGCACCCGGATCTTCATACCCTCCAAATCTGCAGGCGTTTCGATGGGTTTATTGGTGATCATGTGCCGAAACCCGAACATGTAGTCGGCATTGATGATCTTGATACCCTTTTCTTCGGCCTGTGCCGTTAAGTCGGCTACAAGATCGGTATCCATCATTGCCAAGTATTCGTCATAGCTGTCGTAAAGCATCGGCCCGGCGAGAGCGCCAAAATCCGGCACGTAGTCACCCACATATGTCAGATCCTCTACTGCGATCCAGTCGGCGCCATTTACGACCTGCTCGAGATTGTCCTTGTATGTCGGCAGTTGGCCGCCGGGGAAAACCTGAATGTCTACATCACCGTTTGTGCGCTCTCGGATTTTGTCGGTTACCTTTATCAGTTCTTGAGTCAGCAACTCAGATTCCTGGAAAATCAAACTCATGTTAATTTGAATTTCGTTTGCTGCGACGGTCTGCGCGGTCAGCAATGCTCCAATTGTCGCTGCGGTAAGTTGTTTGATCATCTCAGTTTCCTCTCTGTTTTTGACTTACGCGAGGGCAAGCAATCCTTCTTTTTTGGTAACGTATTTTGACGTTTGCCGGGCTGGCACTGGTGTGCGCTGTTGTTGTGTTATGTTCGTTTTAGCGCCGAGCGTTTTATGCATACCACTTAGGGCTGCCCAACGGCCCCAATTGCCACGCAATGTTTGCGCAAATCTCCTCCCAAGAGCATTTTCATTCAATTTTGTACGGTTTTGCAAGAAATTATCTTTCACCCGACAAGCCATGCATGGGCCGGTTGAAATCGCAAAGTTGGCTCAGCGATTCCGCTGCTAACCTGGAGATAAGAATAGCTAAGTAAACCAGATATTGCTGCTTAACACCGCCCTCAATTCAGCGCCGAAGTTCGATCCGTGAAGCAACAGATAGACGTATTTCTTGATCCTCTAGTCGGCACAGGTCATGACGTAATTCGGCTTGGTGCGATCCTCCTGACTAATTTCAACCTGCCGGTTTGAATACGTTTTGTAGCCAGTGCAAAAGCTCGACACTAAAGAACGCTTGACCGCTTTGGGCTCAGAGCGGACCTTGGAGCCGTTGCAGAAACCGTCCCTGCCCCGCCAATAACTGATCACAGAAATCGGCCCTAACCTGCCGTTCGGCTTCGATCGCCTTAGCCGTTGTGCGGCGCGTCAGAGGAGACATTCGCCGCAAACGCGAAACTGGGACGCGAGTGTTGGTCTGGAGCACAGGGCTAAGCCATCGTCTGACCAAGTTGTTCGAACCGGTTAGGAAGGCCCAATTTGATCTGTTCTATAGATTGAATGGAACCTGCGCTGGCTTTGAAAACCAATCATAGCGGACCGCAGTACCGTTCAAAAGAATCTTAAATCTACGCAGATTGTTCTTGCCGGCAGTTCTTCTGTTTGTTGCGGATTGAATTCGAATGCTCGGTGAGCAAGTCAGCCAACTCTGGCCGGCAAGACCCGCAATTCGTTCCAGCCTGAAGGGCATCTCCGATATCGTCCACACTGATCATATGCTGGTCATGAATGACACGGATGATGGTTTTTAGCCCGACTTCGAAACAGGAACAGACAATTGGTCCGCGATCTTCTGAAGACGCAGAGGAACGGCCAGACAAAATCTGCTGAGGCGTCACCTTGGGAAAGCTTGCCAAATAGTCTCGCATCAGTGTGATAGGTTGGCGCGAGACGAAGAGCGCTGCCAATACGCGCCGCCCGTCTGTTAGCGCTATTCTGTACGAGCCCCTCTTTGGATCTTCTACTACAGTGGCCTCGGCATCCGGTAGCCCAAACCAATCTCGGGCAGTGCTTTCCCAATCGTCTATCATCTGTTTACCTGCCAACTCCATCCTGTAGCCGTTGGTTGTTTTGGCAGTTGCCAAATACTCTGCGCCAGGGGACCCTTCTGCAACTGAAACGGCAAAGCCGTACCACGCGGCATGCATGCGCCGTACAGATACTGCAGTTGACTTACTTTCCGGCTGTCCTGAAATCGGATCCGTCACGCTTGGAACAAGTATATTCACACAGGCTGACGGGGCCGTTTCTCCCGTCCAGTGAATTGGCGCAAACACTTGACCTGGTGCCACAGACCCCGTGATGCGAAGCCGAAATATACCGCTTCCAACTGAGCTGTTGAGTTCAACCAAATCTGCGGCACTAAGGCCCAATCGATCAACGTCATTGGGGTTAACGTCAACATAAGGCTCGGCAAGATGGGCAGACAGGCGCGGCGACAACCCGGACCTTGTCATGGTGTGCCACTGGTCCCTGTTTCGCCCCGTGTTCAAAAGAAACGGAAATTGTTCAGAAGTCGTCGCTTTAGGTGGACGATGAGAAACAGGCACAAAACGTGCTTTACCATCAGGATGAAAGAACTGCCCATCGCCGAAAAAACGGCCATCTGATTTACGAGATGTCGTCGGCCACCGTGTTGCGCTCAGCGCTTCATAGCCTTCGTCATCAAGGTCCGAAAAACTTGTAATATCCAGATCCTTGCCAAATGATACGGCGAGCGAAGTCATCTTAGCGTACTCTCGAAAAACCTGTGCTGGGGTCTCAAAGCTGAATGCTTCTGCCCAGCCCATGCGGCGGCCCACTTCGGCCAAAATATCCCAATCCGCGCGCGCTTGTCCCGGAGGCGCTAAAACGGCGCGTTGTCTGCTGATCGTGCGGTCTGAATTGGTCACTGTACCGCTTTTTTCGCCCCAACCCGCTGCTGGCAGCAATATGTCTGCGACACGCGCGGTATCTGTTCTGGCGGTCAGGTCGCTGACAACTGTGAATGGACAGCTTTCAATGGCCGCCTTCACGCGGTCTGCATCTGGCATAGTGGCCGCCGGATTGGTGTGGATGACCCACAGTGCTTTGATTTGGTCGCTTTCGACAGCGCGAAACAAGTCGACCGCTTTGAGCCCCTGCTTCTGTGGCATATTGGGTGCCTTCCAGAATTTCCGGACGGCTGCATTGTGGGCTTTATTCTCGATATCCAAATGGCACGCGAGCATATTGGCCAAGCCGCCCACCTCTCGACCACCCATAGCGTTTGGCTGACCGGTGACTGAAAACGGACCCATTCCCGCACGACCGATCCGTCCGGTGGCTAAATGGCAGTTCAGGATCGCGTTGACTTTGTCGGTTCCGCTGGAAGACTGGTTCACACCCTGACTAAAGATCGTCACAACGCGCTCGGTCCCGATCCACATATCGCAGAAAGCTTCAATCTCATCAGGACTCAGCCCCGTCTCATCAGGATCGTCAAGCTGTGCCAGCTCAACCGCCTCATTGAACCCAACACTGCGATCCAGAAAATCCGTTGACACATGCCCGGTTTGGTGAATTCTAGCCAACAAGCGGTTGAACAATGCGACGTCGCTGCCCGGTTGAAGCGTCAGTTGGAGGTCGGCTTGATCGCAGCTCGCTGTTCGACGCGGGTCAATAACCACAATCTTCGCGCCGCGCGCCTGACGCGCAGCTATAACCCGTTGATAGAGAACGGGATGGCACCAAGCGAGGTTCGAGCCGACCAGCACAACCAAGTCAGCCTGATCCAGATCCTCATAGGTTCCAGGCACCGTATCGGTACCAAAAGCGCGTTTGTGTCCGGCCACGGTCGAGGCCATACAAAGCCGAGAGTTGGTGTCGATATTCGCCGAGCCCATAAAGCCCTTCATTAGCTTGTTGGCGACATAGTAATCCTCGGTCAACAACTGCCCCGAGACGTAAAACGCGACGCTGTCCGGACCGTGTTCAGCTATCGCGGCAGAGAACCGGTCCGCGACCAGTTGCAACGCGTTATCCCAGCTGGTGTCCTGACCAAAGGCGCGAGGAGCCAGCAACCGGTGTTCCAACCCCACGGTTTCACCCAAAGCCAACCCTTTCGAGCACAAACGACCATGGTTCGCTGGATGATCCGGGTCGCCCCGGACAGTCAGCCCTCCAACCCCATCAGGTCGCAGAAGCACACCGCAGCCAACGCCGCAATACGCGCAGGTCGAGCGAACTTCGGGCAGACCAGTTCCGTCCATCAGGCCGCGCTCCGCCGGGAAACCGCGCTGTCGTCCAGTAGGATACGACCGTCTTCAAGATGCACCGGATAGGTGGTGATGCGACCATCATCCGCGCCTTTAGCTTCGCCCGTGTTCAGGTCAAAGACCCAGTTGTGCAGTGGACAGGTGACCGACTGGCCGTGGACGATGCCCTCGGACAATGGGCCGCCTTTATGCGGACAGCTGTTGGTCGCGGCGAATACTTCCGCCTCGGCGGTGCGGAAGACAGCGATACAGCCGATATTGGTTTTCACCAGACGCGCTCCGCGCACCGGCACCTCATCAATATGTCCGATGTCGATCCAGCTCATTCTGCGGCCTCCAGGGTGAAATCTGCAATCGGCGCGTAGGTCTGCGCTTTTTCCTGCACATGCTCGGCCCAGGGGTCCTTGCGATAGATGCTTTGCGACAGCTCGAACCGTTCGACCAAAGCGGCACGGCTCTCAAGGTCGTCCACGACCTGCGCCTTGACCCAGTCCATGCCGACCCTGCCCAGCCATTTGTACAGACGATCCAGATACTTGCTGCCTTCGCGATAGGCCTGGGTCACTGCCATCACGACCTCGATGGCGTCTTGCTCGGTTGGGACCTGACAGAGCAGTTCCGTCTCTTTGACATCCATCCCTGCGGCCCCGCCTATACTTATCTGATAGCCCGAGTCCACACAGACCACGCCGATATCCTTGCAGGTCGCCTCGGCGCAGTTGCGCGGGCAACCCGACACCGCCAGTTTCAGCTTGTGAGGTGTCCACGACCCCCACAGGATTTTTTCAAGCTTTATGCCAAGCCCGGTGCTGTCCTGTGTCCCAAACCGGCAATGATCGGTGCCGACGCACGTTTTCACCGTGCGCAGACCCTTGGAATAGGCATGGCCCGAGACCAGCCCGGCTTGGTTCAGATCCGACCAGATCGCAGGCAGGTCCTCACCTTTGACGCCCAGCAGGTCGATACGCTGGCCGCCCGTCACTTTGACGGTTGGCACATCGTACTTGTCCGCCGCATCCGCGATGGCGCGCAGTTCCTCAGGCGTGGTGATGCCACCCCACATGCGCGGCACAACGCTGAACGTGCCGTCTTTCTGGATGTTGGCGTGTTTGCGTTCGTTCACGAACCGACTTTGCGGGTCGTCCTGATACTCCAGCGGCCAATCTGCCAGCAGGTAGTAGTTGATGGCCGGACGGCAGACGTGGCAGCCATTGGGCGTGTTCCAGCCCAGTTCCTGCCAGACGGCAGCCTGGCTTTTCAACTCCTGCCCCTTGATAAGACGACGCACATCCTCATGGGTCAGATCGGTGCAACCGCAGATCGGCTGCGCAGTGGGCATCTGGAACTCATCGCCCAGAGTGACCTGCAGCACCTGTTCAACCAGCCCCGTACACGTCCCGCAGGACGCGCTGGCCTTGGTGCCGGAACGCACTGCACCTAGATCGCTGGCGCCTGCGTTGATCGCTTCGACAATGTCACCCTTGCATACGCCGTTGCAGCCGCAAATCTCCGCCTCAGGCGGCAATGCTGCAACGGCTGAGAGAGGGTCCGCGGTATCGCCCCCCTGATATGCCGGGCCAAAGATCAGCGTCTCGCGCATTTCTTCGATGCTGGCGCCATCCTTGATCAGACCGAAGAACCAGCTTCCGTCGGCGGTATCGCCGTACATGACGGCGCCAATCAGACGGTCTTCTTCGATCACGAGGCGCTTGTAGACGCCGCGCGAGGGGTCGCGGAACACGATATCTTCACGACCGGGCCCGTCTGCAAAATCGCCCGCGCTGAACAGATCGCAGCCGGTAACCTTCAGCTTGGTCGAGAGGGTCTTTTGCGCAAACGCCGCCTCTTCCTCCAACAGAGCCTGCGCGGCCACCTTCGCCTGATCGTAGAGCGGCGCAACGAGGCCGAAGATCTCTCCGTCATGTTCAACACATTCGCCGACGGCGTAGACATCCGGGTCCGAGGTCCGCATCTGGTCATCCACATGGATACCGCGCCCAGTTGCGAGGCCAGCCTCTTGCGCCAGAGCCGTGTTGGGACGGATGCCCACGGCCATGACCAGCAGGTCGCAGGGCAGTTCGGTTCCGTCCTCCAGCAGCAATGCGCGGACCTTGCCTTTGCGCCCGAGAATCTCCTTGGAGTTCGCTTGCAGACAAATCTTGATACCTTTGTCTTGCAGCGATTTCTTCAGCAGGTAGCCTGCGGTTTCGTCCAGCTGACGCTCCATCAGGTGACCCATGATGTGCACCACAGTCACGTCGACCCCATGCGCGGCCATGCCCGCTGCGGCCTCCAGCCCCAGTAATCCGCCGCCAATTACGACGACTTTGTTGGCGGGGCCCATGCCCATCATTCGCTGGGTGTCTTCCAGATCGCGATAAGCGATCACACCGTCCAGATCATGACCGGGGAGAGGGATGATGAACGGATTTGACCCCGTCGCAACAATCAGCTTGTCGTAGGGCACATGCCCATTTTCGCCCTCGACCACCTTCATCTCGCGGTCGATCTTGGCCACATATTCGCCAAAACGACATGCGATACCGCGCTCGGCATACCAGGCGTCGTCATGGGTGACGATCTCTTCATAGGTTTTTTCACCCGACAGTACAGGGCTGAGCATGATGCGGTTGTAGTTCCCACGCGGCTCAGCGTTGAACAGCGTGATGTCGAACGCGTCGGGGGCGGCGTCGGTCAGATGCTCCAACACCCGGCCCGAGGCCATACCTGCGCCGATGACAACAAGTCTTTGTTTCATGGTTTCACTCCGCTGCAATCGCCTTGGGGGCGGGTGTCTTGGGCTTGGCGCCGTGTTCGTATTCTTCAAGGAAATCGAGGACTTCCTGCCGGTAAGCGTAATAGTCCGGGTGCTCCAAAAGCGCCTTGCGGGTCCGGGGACGAGGCAGGTCGACCGATGTGATCTTGCCGATGGTCGCTTGAGGCCCGTTGGTCATCATCACCACCCGGTCGGCCAGCAGGATCGCCTCGTCCACGTCATGGGTCACGCAGATCGCGGTCACCTTGGTGCGGGACCAGACCTCCATCAGAACTTCCTGCAGCTCCCAGCGCGTCAGACTGTCGAGCATCCCGAAGGGCTCATCCAGCAGCAGCAGTTTGGGTGACAGGGCAAAGGCGCGCGCGATACCGACGCGTTGTTTCATGCCGTTCGACAGGTCCGAGGCGGATTTGTCCATCGCATCAGCTAGACCTACCCGTTCCAGATAGTACTCAACAACATCCTGCCGCTCAGACATGCTGGCCTTGGGGTAAACCTTGTCGACCCCGATCGCGACGTTCTCTTTGGCGGTGAGCCAGGGGAATAGGTTGGGCGACTGAAACACCACCGCACGTTCGGGATCAGCGCCTTCGACGTGGCGGCCATCCAGCTTGATTGCGCCATTCGAGATGTCGTTCAACCCGGCGGCCATGGTCAGAACTGTTGATTTGCCACAGCCGGAATGGCCGATCAGTGAAATGAATTCGCCCTTATCGATCTTCAGGTCAAAATCCTCGACCACAGTCAGCGGGCCTTTAGGCGTCGGATAAACCTTGTGCAGTTGCGAGAAGTCGAGGAACCGGTTTTGGATCATCCCCTTCTGCGCGTCGGCCACCGCTGTGGGTACGCCATGGATCGGCGTGACATCGGGCAGAAGGCGCGAGCCTTCGACCTTAGCCTCGATCCCCACATCCATCAGGTACTTGGTGACGTCGGCGCGCAGGCGTTTGAAGGCTTCATCGTTGTTCATTGCACCCCGGTCGCGCGGTCGCGGGATCGACACACGGAACTCCTGACCAAGCGTTCCGTCGGGGTTCAGCGCAATGATACGGTCGGCCAGAATGATTGCTTCATCCACGTCGTTGGTGATCAGCACGCAGGTCTTCTTGTCGGCCTCCCAGATGTGTTCGATCTCATCCGCCAGATTGGCGCGGGTCAAGGCGTCGAGCGCAGACAGAGGCTCATCCAGCAGCAGAACTTCGGGGTTCATCGACAGCGCCCTCGCCACGTTAACCCGCTGGCGCATCCCGCCGGACAGTTCCGCCGGACGGCGCGTTGCGGCATGGCTGAGGCCCACCATCTGCACGTAACGCGCAACCTTCTCGGCCTTCTCCGCCTTGTTGAGGCCGGGAAAGACCGTGTCAACCGCCAGCCCAACGTTACCGCTGACCGTCAGCCAGGGCATCAACGAGTAGTTTTGGAAGATCACCCCGCGCTCCGGGCCGGGGCCTTTGATCGGGATGCCTTTGAACGTGACCTCTCCGCTGGTCGGACTATCAAGCCCGGCCATCAGGTTGATCAGGGTCGTCTTACCTGTGCCCGAGAATCCGAGGATCACCAGAAACTCGCCCTCTTGCACGTCCAAATCGATGCCTTTCAGTACATCCGTGCGCGCGGTGCCTTCGCCGAAGGACTTTGAAGCGTTTTTGAAGCTTAGGATGCTCATTGCGCTCACCGGTTGTTGGTAAAGGTGAAGAGGGATTGCAGCGCGTACATCACCCGGTCCAGCAAGAAGCCAATGATGCCGATGGTGAAAACCGCGACCATGATCTTGGCGAGTGAGCTGGACGAGCCGTTCTGGAATTCATCCCAGACGAATTTGCCCAGACCGGGGTTCTGCGCCAGCATTTCAGCCGCGATCAGAACCATCCAGCCCACACCCAGACTAAGGCGCAAGCCAGTGAAGATCAGTGGCAGCGCCGAGGGCAGCACCAGCTTGGTGATCTTGGTATAGGTGTTCATTTTCAGGACTTTGGAGACATTCACAAGGTCCTTGTCGATGGACGCCACCCCCAGAGAGGTATTGATCAGCGTCGGCCACAGCGAACACAGGGTCACCGTGATGGCCGAGATCAAGAAGGACTTGGCGAACCATCCGTCATTGGTGACGTAGACAGCCGAAACGATCATGGTGACGATCGGCAACCAAGCCAGCGGCGAGACCGGTTTGAAAATCTGGATCAGCGGGTTAAGTGCTGCATTAGCGGTTGGGGACAGACCGGCAGCAATGCCAAGAGGAACCGCGATGGCAGTGGCGATCAAAAACCCGAAGAACACAGTTTTAATCGAGGTCCAGATTTGCTGGTAGTATGTTGGCGCCCCAGTGAACGCGACGTCTTTCACTTTCTCGGGCTGTCCGGCATCAATGAATTTCTGATTGCGCTTCTCGACCATGGCCTCGAACTTTGCGCGTTTGGCGGCTTTGGCCTTTGCGTCCTCATTCAGACTGACCACTTCTTCCCAAACCTGAGCCGGTCCGGGCACCGCGCCCAACGAGGTCTGAACCTTGGGTGCCAACCCCCCCCAGAGCAATAGGAAGGCGCAGATCGACAACAGCGGCACGATCAGCAGCCGCCAGATCTCGGTCATCTGGGCGCGGGGGTTGTCTCCGGCAGCGGCTTTCATAACCGGGGTGGCCCAGCTGAGGCCCAGAACCTGGAACCACTTGTCGGCTGCGTTGATGCGGGTGAAAAGGCGAGCGCGGCGTGCCTCTCGGGCGGCGCCTGCGTTGAATTCGGGATCGACCGTTGTCATCTAATGTGTCCTTGCGATGGCGGGGCACTTTGGGGTCCGCGCCCGGCAAGGGCCGGGCGCGGCTGGGGAATTAGCCTTGCACGTCCGAGCCGACGATCGTCTGACCGTCTTTCAGACCGATGGACAGGCTTTCGAGATAGGCATTGGGTGTGCGTCCGTCATAGGCGATGCCGTCTATGATATCCTCGGCCGGGGTCGGGGCTTTGTAGCCTTCACTGTCCCAAGGGAAATCAGCCTCGTTCGCCAGACCTGCGTCCACCAGCAGCCGGGCGGCCTCAAGATAAATCTCGGGCTTGTAGACCGACTTGGCGACTTCATCATACCAGCTGTCGGGCTTGGCCTCGGCGATCTGACCCCAGCGGCGCATCTGGGTCAGGTACCAGACGGCGTCCGAGTAGAACGGATAGGTCGCATTGTAACGGAAGAACACGTTGAAATCGGGAACCTCGCGCTTGTCGCCTTTCTCGTATTCAAACGTGCCGGTCATCGAGTTGGCGATGACGTCATAATCCGCACCCACATATTCCGCGCGGCTCAGGATTTCGACCGCTTCGGGTCGGTTGGCGTTGTCGTTTTCATCCAGCCACTGTGCGGCGCGGATTAGCGCCTTGGTTACAGCCAGCGTTGTGTTTGGATATTCCTCAGCAAACTCGGCTGTGATACCGAAAACCTTCTCGGGGTTGTTCTTCCACAGCTCGTAATCGGTAATAATCGGAACGCCAATGCCTTTGAACACCGCTTGCTGGTTCCACGGCTCACCCACGCAGTAGCCATAGATCGTACCGGCCTCCAACGTGGCTGGCATCTGTGGAGGAGGGGTCACCGACAGGAACACATCCGCACCGATCTGACCGGTCACGTTGTCCGGGCTGTAGTAGCCGGGATGCAGGCCACCTGCCGCCAGCCAGTACCGCAGTTCGTAATTATGGGTCGAGACCGGGAAAACCATACCCATGTTAAAGGGCTTGCCTTCGGATTTGTATTTCTCAACGACCGGAGCAAGCGCCTCGGCGCTGATCGGGTGTTGGGGACGACCATCCTCCATGACAGGGATGTTCGGCTTCATCTCTTCCCAAATCTCGTTGGACACGGTGATGCCGTTCCCGTTCAGGTCCATTGAGAAGGGCGTGACGATGTGCGCTTCGGTCCCGTATCCGATGGTGGCGGCCAAAGGCTGTCCGGCCAGCATGTGTGCACCGTCAAGCTGCCCGTCGATAACGCCGTCCAATAATACTTTCCAATTGGCTTGTGCTTCCAGCGTCACGAACAGGCCTTCGTCCAGAAAGTACCCATTCTCGTAAGCGACAGCCAGCGGCGCCATATCGGTAAGTTTGATAAAGCCAAAAGTCAGTTCGTCTTTTTCCAGTTCCAGCTCGGCCAGTGCCGGAGACACAAGCGCCGTCGTTGCGACGAGGCCTAAAAGAAGCTCTTTCATCTCGATCCCTTTCGATTCAGCCCAACCTCTTGGGCAAACAAAAAAGCCGCCGACACAGTCCGCCGGGAGGAAGTGGCGGATGGTCAAGCGGCTTTGCTCTTGTAAGGTGCCCTGGATAGTGGGCGAATTCCGTCGGTGGGCGTCGTTGCCTTCCGATGACCCGATTAAGTCAGTCTCGTAGCGGGACGTCATCGATTTTCGGCGTTTTCACACTGAAAATTCTGCGGTGCAGCGAGAATGAATGCTGCGCTGCAAAATTTTTGTGCAAACTTACCCCGTAGGGTCGAAAATGCGTCGGTCGAAAAACACATTCCGAGACAGAATCAGGCTGCCATTGGCAGAGGCAACCGCCGTCGACTCAGGCAAAGCGCCTTCTAGTTTCTCGGATGCGCCGGGTGTTTCGACCTCCAGCCCCTGCAATTCACGGCGATAGAGATCGCTGCGAAAGACCTTGGCGGCCTGTCGTTTCGCAGTCCCAGTGTCCTGCCCGTTTCTCTGCGCCAATTGATGCGCGACCCATTTCGCCTGACTGCGCCATGGGAAGGTGGCAGCGCCATCAAAGAACTCGACAAACCCATCCACATGGCGTTGCTCGCCGCGCGCCGAGATTGTGAATTCGCCCATCAATGCACGGTCGATTAGTTCGGGTGAGACATTGAGGTAGGTTTTGCGCGATAGCATCTCGGACGCGGTCGTTCGGCTGTCCGTGTTTGAAAGCCAACGCCCCGCGCGCCAAACGGCTCGCATGAGGCTGCCCAGCAGGTGCGGCTCGGTTTCGGCCCATTCGTTTCTAACCGCCAACACCTTTTCAGGTGCGCATGTCCAGATAGCCTTACCGGGCAGCAGCAAAGTGCCAACATTGTCATCCACGGCGAATGAGCCCCAAGGCTCGCCAACACAGAAGGCATCAATCTCGCCACCCGCAAGCGCCTGCGACATAAGAGGCGGCGGAACAGTGCGGATTTCGACCTGTTTCGACGCCAGTTCGGTTCCCGCAACCCAATAGCGCAGCAGTTCAACATGCATCGAAAACGGAAACGGCACGCCGAACACCAAAACGTCACCAGCAGCCTTTGCCAGTGCAGCCCCAGCCGCAGCGGCATCAGTGAAATCGAAGCCATAGCCCTGATCGATCAGACGCCCGGCCAATTGAGTTCCAACACCTATGACGTTGCCATTCAGGGAAAGGACCGACACCGCAGAAAGCGGCGTCGCGATACCGCCCAAACCCAAGGCCATTGCGACGGGGATAGGTGACAAAAGATGCGCCGCGTCCACATGCCCAAAGGCCAGCATATCGCGCAAAGAGGACCATGACGGAGCCGGTTGCAGGTCCAACGAAATACCTTCGGCATGGTCGAACCCCATCTCGCACGCGACAACCAACGGGGCCGCGTCAACCAGCGGCATGTAGGCGACAGGCAGGTTTACGGTTCTCATGACAACAACCCCGAAGCCGTGACCAGGGCTTCGGCCACATCTGCAACCCGGCGGTTCTGGTTCATCGCCGTTTTGCGCAGAAGGGCGTAGGCCTCGTCTTCAGACACACCCTTGGCTTTCATCAACAACCCTTTGGCGCGGTCAATCACTTTGCGTTCTTCCAAAGCACGGCGGGTCTCGGCCAGTTCGGTCCGCATCTGGCGTAGCACCTGAAACCGGGCGATCGCGGTATCGATCACAGGTTTGATGCGCTCGGCTTGCAAACCATCGACTACATAGGCTGATACCCCGGCCTCAACCGCGGCTTTCGCTAATCCGCCCGCAGCGCCCGAGACGAACATGGCCACTGGTCGCTCCATCGGGCCGGAGGCAACGGTCAACTCTTCCAGCATATCCCGCGATGGATTGTCTATGTCGATCAGAACGATGTCTGGGCTATGCATTGCGATTTTACGCGCCAACCCAGAGACATTGCCGATTACAGAAACGTCTACATCTCCAGACTCTTTTAAGGCATCCACAATTGCAAAAGCACGTTCTTCATTCTGCTCGACGACAACGACAGTAAGGTGTTGTTTCATAGGCACCCAAGTGAGCCCAAGCTTCATCGATCGCAATTCCAAGGCCACTAAACATTTCATCAGGCCGTCAGTTTGCCTAAATTATCAACATGTTTTTACATGCAGCGGAATGTCTGCACAGTTTTTCTACATGCCATAAAAGAAATCGGCATTAGCGATGGCGTGGCGCGATTGATCGGGCCTTTGGACTTTCATTTGGGCCAATCTCTGGATCTGGGTGGTCGAAATGCAATTTCATCGACGATGCGAAATCGAAGGTCCGGTTCCCGCCGTTCGTGCCGTACTTCAGCCCCCTACCCGTTCAGATTTAGCCAATAGCGTATGTAGCGGAGTTCGCCCGTTCGGGTCAGAGCCCCCTTCTCTACAAGGTCCTGCATATCCCGCGTCGCCGTGGCGCGCGACGTTCCGGTGATCGTGATATAATTCTCGGCACTCAATCCGCCTTTGAACCCGTCCGGTCCAGCCTTGAACAACCGGGCGATGACCTTAGTCTGGCGGGCGTTGAATTGATCACGATGCCGATCGTAGAAACGCGTCTTAGCTATAAAGAACCCAACCCGCTCAAGCGTCACCTGCTGCGCTGCAAGGACGGTCTCAGCAAACCAAACGAGCCATGGCGTGACGTCCAACGTCTTTTGATGGCGTTCAAGTGGTTCTGTTGCGAAGTTTTGGTTGGCTGAAGTGAACGCGCTGTAGCAGCAGGTTTAAGAGGCAAGTTCCGCGAACTGGCGAAACGGACAGAGTCCGGGCGTGAGTTGATCTTTGCGGATCATGTGCGCCACTTCGATTCCGTCCAATGTTGCTGCTGCTGATGCGAAGGCTTTAAACCCCAGCATCGGGCCGGTTCGTCTTTTTATGAAACGATGATCCTGCTCCACAATATTGTTCAAGTATTTCCGCCTGGCCATTTCAATTGGGATCGGGCAACCAAAGCCTTTCAGCATCTTGTTTATGGCCTTGATGCCAACCGTGTTAGCTCCGCTTTTGTCGATGACAATCTTTCTCGGGAGTCCGTTGACCTCCAGTGTCCGGGTAAAGAATTTGGTGGCGGCAGGTTTGTTTCGACGCTGCGAAAGCATGAAATCAAGCGTCTTACCGTGCTTGTCGACAGCTCGGTAGAGATATACCCACACCCCTTTCACCTTGATGTAGGTCTCGTCCATTCTCCAAGAACGGTCGCAAGATTTTTTGCGGCGACGCGCGGCCTCAGCAATCGCGCTGGAGTATCTTTTCACCCAGCGGTTCAGTGTAGTGTGGTCCACCGAAACACCGCGCTCACCCATGATTTCCTCCAGGTCACGGTATGAAACACCGTATCGAACGTAGAAGAAGACCGCGAACAGGATCACATCCTTCGGATATTGCGCACCCTTAAAAGAAATCATGAACTGACTTTCGGCTGAATTACACGGGCTGCTATTCACTCTCTGCGTTCTTGAGCGTCAATGGCAAAAAGTTTGCAACAGAACCTGACGCAGGTTGGTGTTGATTGCATAGCCAAACAGCAGCAGTTGGATCAGGGGGATCATGATCACCATGGCAAATGTCATCCGATCCCGCCGCAGTTGCAACAGCTCTTTCTTAAGCACAGCGGCGATGCGGCGTGGGGAGATCACTGTTCCGGCCCCCGCGTTGCGCTGACAAACACATCTTCCAGATTCGGCCGTTGCGGCGTCAGGGACAGGTCCGGAAACGCACCAACTTGGGTGCGAAGCATATCGACGGGTCGAGGCTCGGACTTGTCGACCAGCACACGCAATCGCGATCCCACTTGTGCCGTCGATAGAATCTTGGGTTTGCCGTCCAACTCGTGTTTGAACTTACGCAGATCTGGCCCTTCAACTTCGACAATATCGGCCTGCAAATCAGCCATCAACTGGCGCGGGGACCCGTCCGCTTTTTTCACCCCGTGCTGCAGTATGGCCAGCCGGTGACAGCGCTCGGCCTCGTCCATGAAATGGGTCGAGACGATCATTGTCGCGCCTTGATCGACCAGATCGAACAGTTGTTCCCAGAAGGTGCGACGGGTTTCGGGATCAACGGCCGAGGTCGGTTCATCCAGAAACAGCAATTTCGGGCGATGCATGACCGTCGCCGCAAGGGCGAGTTTTTTGTCGTTGTCCGCCGCTCATACTGCCGCTGAGTTGATCGATGCTCGTTGTCAGATCGTACGTCTGGAGTAACTCGTCAATCCGATCCTTAGCCGTTCTCACCGGAATGCCGTAAATCTCTGCCGCGAACCTGAGGTTTTCCAGCATCGTCAGGTCGCGGTAATACGAGAAGATCTGGGTCATGTACCCGATCTCAGTTTTTAACGGCTCAGCCGCTTCGGGCATTGATCGGCCCAAAACCGAAATCGCCCCGCTACTGGGGGTCAGTAGGCCGGTCAGCATGCGTATGGTAGTTGTCTTGCCGCATCCGTTGGGGCCGAGAAACCCGTAAAGCTGGCCGGTTCGGATTTCGAGGTCCAGATTGTTAACGGCAGTATTGTCCCCGAACCGCCGGGTCAGACACTGCGTCGAGACGACGACATCACTCATGGCATGGTGACCTGCACGGGTACACCGGCGGGCAGGTCTGGTGATGCAGTGGGCAGGTCAATCTCGGCCAAATAGACAAGCCGGGTACGGTCGTCCTTGTTCAACCCATAATAAGGGGTGAAGGACGAGTCGTCGCTGATCCAGCGAATTACACCATCCAAGGGATCGGCCAGCCCGTCAATGCGCACTTCCAAGGTATCGCCGGGTCTCAGATTGACGCGATGTGGCTCTGGAACGTAGACGCGCGCATAGGGGGTTTGGGTGACTGCTTTGGGCTGTTGGATGTATCGTGGAGAACGGGGAAGGGGCTTGCGCTGCGTCTGCACCGAAGTCTGCAAGAAGTCCGAAGCGGACCTTTCATGGTTCAACCAGATATTGAATCACAAATCTGCCAGTGCGGTCTATCTCGGATACTACGCCGCCAAGACTGTTCGAATTCAGCTACTTCATGATGTGTTCCGGAAGACCCGCATTATAGCCTAAACAACGACATAGTTGTGTAGTCTGCGATACAAAACGGATCTAAGCGAAGGGTTTAGTTTCCAATTATCCGTTAGTGCCGCGACAAGTGTTTTTGAGAAATCGACGACCAAAGGCTTGAAGATGAAACCAAGTGGCCAAAAAATCAAAAAACAATCAATAGCACTATCGTTGCCAGTCCCCACAGTGTCATCTGATAGTGCGTATTCTGCGCACCTTCGTGGCAAAACCAATAGCAAAACCAGTTTCCGACTATCAAGAAACCAGCCCATGTGGCTGTGAACAGCAATACACCTAACACCCCGATGGCGCGGGCGCTTGAGGGGTCGACGACACCAAAGATAGCAAGGATCAGCGACACGACTCCGACCCAGAGGGTGAGTGTCGCGAGGCCTTCCCAGCACACAATCAGTATGAACAGAAATTTCTGAGTTGCTGGGCTTTCGATGCGGCGATGGGCGACGACCTCATACGCCTCGGGGTATTCTTCGCGCATCCGCTCCATGCGCAGAACCTGTGCGGTGAACGTTTCATTGAGGTCCGGATGCATAAGGTTCTCGATGAACCCCGTACTTAACCATGCAGCGAGGAAAAAGACGGCTGCGGATTGCGCAACCAGAACCATCATGTCTAACAAAGTGACCTACTCCGCCATTTTGACGGGATGACCTAAGCCACCCCTTTGCCTTTTAGCTCCAGTACATTTGGGCCGGGCGTATTTCCAAAGAAATATGCTGCTCTGCCCCGCCAAGCCCTTCACGTGTGTGATTGTACAGCGACCGCCAATAGGGCTGGATCGTGACCCCTTCCTCGCGGACAATCTGTTCGCCTTGTGCCATCAGTTCGCGGCGTTTGTCGACATCGGCGGTTGCAAGCGCCTGTTCGAGGATTGCGTCAAACTCAGGATTGGACCAACCGAATTCGTTCCATGGCTCTCCTGACCGATAGGCCAGCGCCCAGATCTGGACACCCAGAGGACGGTGGTTCCAGTTGGTCGAGCTGAAGGGATACTTCACCCAGTCATTCCAAAAGGTAGATCCCGGCAGAACTGTACGCTTGACCTTGATACCGGCGTCCCGAAGTTGAGCGGCAACTGCGTCGGTGGTGTCTTTGCGCCACGCATCGTCAATGGAAAGCAACTCGTGCTCATAGTCTTCCATCCCGGCTTCCTTGACCAGTTCAAGGGCGCGGGCAGGATCATATGTCGGCATGCCGATATCTGCGTATTCAGGATGCGCGGGTCCGACATGGTGGTTGGCGGCTACAGCCCCACGACCACCATACCCAAGCTCAAGCAGAACGGCGTTGTCCACTGCCATTGACAGGGCCTGACGAACGCGTTTGTCGGCATAGGGCTGCACGCCATCCACTTCGGCCAGCTGGTTTGGACGGATGACGATCGTCGCCATGGTGACAACCTCGTTCTCGACCCAACCGTCCAACGAGCTGAGGATGTCAATGAACTCACCTTCCGAGATATAGATCATGTCGACTTCGCCAGCATCCGCGGCCGCAAGGTGCGCCGACGGGTCAGTTCCGAAGTCGATGTATTCGATGCGGTCAAGCCAAGCGCCGTTACCGGCATTCCACCATGTATGATCGTCATTGCGGACCAGCACGCCCTTTACACCGACTTCAAGGCTTTCCGGCAGGTAAGCACCGGTGCCAACCGGATTGCCCAGCATGTTTTCAGCATCATGCGAGGAGTGCACGATAGCCGCTGGATAGTCTGCCATACCCGCGATCAGTGAAATGTCCGGACGCGGCAAGTTCAGTTTGACCGTATGGCTGTCAACGACTTCAACAGCGCCTTCCAGTGCACGCTCTGTTTCAGGATCGACAAGGGTCGAGAAGCGGCCGGCCATCGAGTTGCCTTCTACGGACTTATCGCACCAACCGATAATGTTGCGGGCAACATCGTCGGCCGTGAAATCGTCGCCATTGTTCCAGGTCACACCTTTTCGAACGTTCAGAGTATAGGTCTGTGCGTCATCCGAAATTTCCCAGCTTTCCAGCAGTGCGGGCGAAAACGTACCGTCGTTTTCGTAGCTGACCAGGTTCTCGAGCCAGCCTTTGGCGAAATTCGCGATTTCATTCCAGTCAAACGAACGCGGGTCCTTTAGGCCCCGCACGTCCATCTGGATGCGTACAGTACCACCTTGTTTGGGTTCTGCAGCAGCCGCGGCAGGCGTGGGCAGACCCAGCATCGCATAGGCCGTGGTCGCTGAGGCGCCGAAAGAGCTGGCGACGGCCAAAAACTCGCGACGATTCACGGCGTCGTCTCCAACCTTTTTGGCCTGATCAGTGATCACTTTTGGCAGTTTTTTCCCTGTACGGGTTCTGAATGTCATTTGTATTCCTCTCTGTTGGTCGTGAGGTGGACCCCTCGGTGGGTGCGGCGTGTTCCGCCATGTGGTGCCCGGCCGGGTTGCCGGGTTCTATTGTGATATGCGCATGGTTTCGATTGCGTCGGCTTCTGTAACGGTTGAGCAGATGCTCGACAGCACGCGTGGCTGTTCATAAGGCCAGGGTGTGCCGCGATGGAGTACAGCGCGCTGGTCCCAGATCAGAACGTCACCGACCTGCCACTTGTGGGAATAGACAAACTGCGGTTGGGTGCAGAATTCGATGAGTTCCTCGATGATCGACTGGCCCTGGGCTTCGTCGTAGCCATCCAGTTTGAAGGCGTGTGACGCGATATACAGCGCCTCGCGCCCGTTGACCGGGTTGCGCCAGAGCGCATTCCAATGCTGATCCGGCCATTTATTGAACATTGGCAATTCGGCCAGTTCGGGCGAAATCTTGCGCCGCGAATGGCTGTAGCGATGCCAAATGCCCCGTCCGCGCACCTTTGCCTTTAGGTCTTCGGGCATGTTCGCCCAAGCCGCGCGGGTGCTGGCCAGTTCCGTAGCACCGCCCTCGGTCGTGGCGACCCGGCTGATAAGAATGTTGGTCAGGGCTGGTGTGGGAAGAAATGTGCTGTCGGAGTGCCACAGAAAATTCGACTTCAGGTTCAGCGTGTGAAGGTCCATTTCCTCGGTAACCGAACCGTCATCCCGCACGTTCGACACCGTTGGAACCTCGAACTTCTCGCCTTTTTTCCGTTCGTCGGCTTTTCGATCCTCAATGGGGCCGAATAGCTCGGCCAGTTGCTTGTGTTGCTCATCCGAGATGTCTTGGCCGCGGAACAAAAGGGCTGAGTGTTCTTCAAACAGGGCGCGTATCTGCCCAAACAAGCGGTCTTTCGTGGCGTCGGCCAGATTGATGCCGGTGACTTCGACACCGAACTGCGGGCTTAGGGGGCGTGTTTCAAATGCGGACATGGCGACCTCTTACACAATTGCCTTGGCTTCTATTTCTTCGGGTGGCAGATCCTTGACCATATCCCAGGCGCGGGATTTCCCAGGATTTAGCAACCCTTTAGGATCAAGCCGTTTTTTCCAGGCGAGGTGCACGTAATCTGCCGTCTTCAATCCACCGCTTTCGACGTGGAAACTGTGGGCGTCGTACACGCTGTGCTCGTATTCTTCGTAAATGCGACCGATTTCCCGCAGGCGATCTTCGGTCGAAAACCAGACGATAGGCAGATCAAAGGCGACGACCTCGCCGTTCAGCAGCGAGAATTCGTGATGCTGCCAGACGTCATCACCCAAGGCTTCGCCGACCTTGGCAATCGCGTCGGCATCGGATGCGTCCGGTACACCGATTTGTTGATAGGTTGCAGAGCGGTCCGCTTTCAGAACCTGCAACGTGGTGTGGTTGTAGGCGAATTCGAATACATGCGGTAGTGATGCCGCCGTTCGGTCCGCTTCGGTCAAAGCCAAATCGAGATGTCCGCCCTGATCGGCGATGAGATTGCGAAAACGCCCCATGTCTGACGCGGGCACCAGCGAGACAAGAAGATGTTTGCCAGCCCGAACATGGCCTTTCAGTCTGGGGAAGTAATCCACGATCCGCGCGTCGACCGTGCTGGCGAGTTTGCATCCGATCTGGTCATCGGTCGCAACAGCATATCCGGCGGCGTAGCATTCTTTGTAGCTGTCGAATGTCGCCATGCACCCGATCCAATCGGGGTGAGGAACCGTGCGCAGCGTGACTTCGGTAATGACGCCGTTCAAGCCCCAGGCATGGTGAATTTGCAGAACATCTTGACCCTCGAACACATATCCCCGCGGGTTTTCTTCGACTGACAAGGCCTTGAGCTGCAGGATGTTTCCGGGTTCCCTAAGAACCCCGTTCGCAATCGAGCCGATGCCGGCGGACCCGCCCGCGACAAACCCACCGATCGTCGCAATATCTTGCGTCGACGGGAACATGGCCATTTCCCAACCCTGCGCCATCAGTGCCGCGTTGACATCCGCCATCAGCGCGCCTGCCTCAGCGCGGACAAAGCCATCTCCGATTTGGAGGATTCGGTTGAGACCGGTGGTTTCGATGATTAGGCCGCCGTGTAAGGGCACAGCTTGACCGTAATTACCAGTCCCGCCACCGCGCAACACGATGGGGGCATCTGCTGCATGTGCGGTTTTGAGGCAATGCGCCATCTCCTCAACCGTTTTCGGCAGGGCAACAAGATCACCGAAGCTGCGTTTGAGCTGTTGGTTCAGGATCGGGCTGTACCAAAAAAAATCCCGAGACCGTTTTTTCACCAGAACGGGTTCGTCGATGACTTCAACAGGGGCAAGGCGTTCGGCAAACGCCACCCAATCCAAGTCAGTTTTTCCTGAAATCGAAGTCATGCAAGCTCTCCTGTCATGACGTTTGCCAGTGGTTTGGGTTCGGTGATTCCGGTTAGCCACTCGGACGTTGAGCATGCCTCAAAGATCAGCAGATCCTTGACCGCTGCGCCGTCGACGGTGATCGGAGCGAGGCCGAGCGCCGTTTGCGCATTTGTCGTGATCATGGGCAGCAAATCGCCAAATGGAGGGTCCAGATGCGCCGTCAGTGCCGCGAGTTCCAAACTCTTGCGCGGATCATGCCGGCCAAGGGGGCAAAAGGCGTCCCGCACATTATCCGTCCCAACCACAACCGGCACACCCGCGGCGCGCAATTCGCCTATGCGCGTGACCCCGCGCCGGTCTGGCGTGCCTGTGCTGCGACCTTGCAGATACAGGTTCGATGCGGGCAGGCTGGCTATGGTCAACCCGGCCCGCGCGATCTTGTCCAGAAGCGCCTGCAAGGGCTCGCTTGTCAGGTTCATCAGGCTACAGGCGTGACCGCACAGCACGGGCCCCTGAAACCCGGTCTCAATAAGTGTGTCGGCAATGATTTCAAGCCCGTCCAGCCCGTCATGCAGGCCTTCATCGACATGAAAATCAAGCGCTAGCCCGTGCTTTTCGGCCACGCGCACAGCGGCTTCAATTGCTGTGTGGCGATCAGACTGATCCAGAACAAACACACCCAGGACACCGCTGCCACAGGCGATTTCTTTACCCAACGTATCCGCCTGCGATGCATCCGTCATTTCCGTCGTGCCGATCAACGGCGCAACCTGCAATGAGACCTTGTCCTCGTAGTCCTTTGCCAGTTCGCGCAGCACGTGCCATGCAAGTGGATGCGCGTCAGATTCCGGTTCTGACGACCAATCCATATGGCTGCGAACGACGCCACAGCCTGAAAACATCAGCTCCTTTAGGCCTCGTTCCGCCCGTTGCCGCAGGTCCTCCTCAGTCCAGAGGCTGCGGTCACGATACTGGGCCTCACTGGCTGCGCGTAGATCTCCGCCGACGCGGTCCATTCTTGAAATCGTATGGCATTTGTCCAGGTGGACATGACACTCGGTCAGGCGCGGCATGACCAGACCCGAGATGTCGGCTTGTCTTTCACAAGGTTGCAGTGCAACGGCACGACCGTTGCGAATGACCAAATCACCATGCACGCAATCCGAGACTTGAGTGCCCCCGAATTTCTGCGCCTTGGCGATCATCGATGATGGCACCAGAACGTTTTCCACGGTCAGTAGATCAGCAGAAGGCAGCACATTCATGATTTGCCACTCCGGTGATCGAACTGGGCGAACTCGGCCAGAAACTGGACGAAATTTGCTGCAGCTTTGCCCAAGAGGCGCTCTCCCTTTTCCACAGTCGCGGCCGAGGCATTCCCGCAGGCCCCATCCGGATGCAGGTCGTCGATGATCCAGCCCGGCCGTGCGGCTTGCCCGGTCAGACCGATGTGGCTGAAATGCTTCTCCCAGTTGCTGATGGCCGGAACGAAATTCTGCGCTCGGCTCATATCCACCAGATGCGGGCGTGCGGCCAACATGGATGAGGTCTCGGACTCGCCAGCGTGCAAATCGATTGAGGCCGCATCGGGGTCGAGGACGCTGTCCCACTCGGAAAACCCAAACCAGGAACATGTGACAACGATCAACTCGTGCGATATCCGCAAGTCTCGTGCTGCGGTTTCCAACACCGCTGTGTTGCCCCCGTGGCCGTTGAACAGCACAAGCCGTTTCACACCCGCCCGCGCGACCGAGGCTCCGATATCGCGCAATACCGCCAGCAGAGTATCTGCGGACAGGCTGAGGGTTCCCGGATGCCGATCGTGTTCGCCGCTTTTGGTGATCGTCAATCCGGGCAGGATCAGCACGTTCTGCTCGGCGCGCAGCCGAGGCAACGTACGCTCGATCACGGCCGTCACCAGATCACTGTCAACGGAGACTGGCAGATGTGGTCCATGTTGTTCGGTTGCTCCAACTGGCAACACGGCGATCAAATCATCCGGCAGATCGCGAAAATCAGGCGCCTTTTGATCGGCCCAATGGCCTTGGATACTCATGCGGCTCTCCCAAACAGGCGGTCAAGGAAACCGTGAAACCAAGCAGCTTGCGCAGTGTCGTGTTGGTGCATCAACCGCGTCTGTTCTTCACGATTTTGCACACCGGGCCGACCGTAGGCATTCCATTTGGCGTCCTGCCATCGCTGGAACCCAGCGACCGTGACCTCGGGATGAAACTGCAGCCCAAACACCTTATCGCCGTACCGAAACGCCTGGTTCGCGTAGTTGTCATTGCTAGCAAGACGGGTCGCGCCTTTGGGCAGATCGAATGTGTGGAAATGCGCCTGCGTAACCCACAAGGGGCCGGACATGAAGCCGGATTCGGAAGGTTCCGGATCAACCCTGTAATACCCGAATTCAAAGCATTCCGTTTTTGGCGCTCCGGCCCAGGCACCCAGATGATAGGCGATCTGCTGTGCGCCCTGGCAGATGCCCAGCATTGAAATGTCAGCGTTCAGGCACGCTTCGATCCAACGATACTCTTCGTTCAGAAAGCCGTGCGTGTCCGTTTCATAGACGCTGAAGTTTCCGCCATAGATGACCGTACCGGCAAGGCCCTCATCGGGCTCACCCAGCAGGTCGCCATCAAAGGGTTTCCGGCTGTCGATTTCGAACCCTTCCTGGCCCAGCCAGGTTACAATTCGATCATCGGCGGGTTCATTCCCATGGCGCACCAAAAGAACACGTTTGCCCATATCGCCCTCCTTGAACGACAGTGGTTTTACGTGGCCCTTGGAATATCCGTGCCAGAGAATGGCTTTAAGACTTGCAAAGAAAACCCAAACTCGCAAGCTTAAATTGAAAGCGAAAAAGAGTACGAGAAATGAAAGCGTTAAGCCCAACTGACATGCCGCCCCCATTCGCACGCTATGCGCATGGCGTCGAAATTCCTGGCGACTGGCGACAGGTAAGAACCTCAGGCCAACTGGGGATTCGCCCGGATGGAACCATCCCTGTGGACGCTTATGATCAGGCGGTCAATTGTTTTCAGAACATCGCAAGAATACTGGGGTCTGCAGGTATGGACGCGGGCGATGTTGCGCATATCAGCGCGTTTGTCACTGATCGATCCCATATGGCAAGCTACATGCAAGCCCGCGATGAATTTCTTGCATCGACGCATCGCCTGCCGAGCTCGACTTTGTTGATTGTCAGCGGCTTTACAAGACCAGAATTCAAGGTCGAAATTGAGGTCATTGCCGCAGCCCCAAAATGAAGTTTTTGAGCTGAGATTTTTCGGCCATTCCCAAAACTGCGCCTTGGCGTAGTTTCGATTTTTGGGCAGTTTATTGAGGCGTTCGGTTACAGCATTAGGCAAACATTTGCGGCACAATACTGCTGAAACAGTACTTAATGCATCAACGTGTTTGAACTTTGTTTCCGTCTCAGCCTTACATCAAAAATTTTCACCGTGAGCTGCATGTCGGCAATTGACACAAAGTATTCTAAAGGCAACTTTTTCTGCTGACTCTGAGTTCACCTGAACCTCAATTTTGCAGTCGCGGCGAATGACGACTTTATCGGACGCATAGCGGCGGTGACTGTTTTGGCTAAATGGCCGGTTAGGGCCGAGCCGGTCTAAACGCTGTCGGTGGCTTTCAATGTCGACATTCGCAAAGCTGACAACATATCAAGCAAGTGTTTTCTGCTCTTTGCGTTGTACTTGGCCGCCGTTGAAGAACGCTGGATGAAGTCCGCGTACTGCTTAACAGTCAAGTCGCAGCTTTCAATCGCGCTTGAATACGGCTCCAGGACACGTGCGATGATCTCGGTGTTTCTCATCGCGCCGGCCTCCAGCTCTTTCTGACTTGTCGAGGTCACGCCAGAAATGATGTCCTCGGCGTTGGGCGAAGATTGCAAGAAGTCATAGTGCTCTATGACAGCGTATTTGAAGACGACATCTAGTTGAGCACCAAGACCGTCAGCTTTTTTGAGACCGGCTTCAATATCCAGAACGACCCTGTCTGCCAGCGACCGGATCGTGGCCCGCAACACCTCGTCCTTGTTCGCGAATGCCTTGTAAAGAGTTTGACGTGAGATACCCGCCTCTTGGGCGATGTCGCTCATACCCGTTCGCTTCACGCCGTAGCGAAGAAAAAGCCGTTTAGCGGCTTCGAGGATGTAGTCGCGGCGATCTTCCATGATTTACATATTGACAAATGGACGCTTATTGTCAATACTGACAACCACCCACAATGTGTCAACCTGTCAGGATTCGGGATCTCTAAACAATCTGGAAAAGTCGCGATCGTCACTGGTGCAAACAATGGTATAGGATTTGAAACAACGGTAGGTATGGCCGAAGCAGGTTTTCACGTCGTCATGGCGTGCCGCAGCCTCGAAAGGGCCGAAGCGGCCAAAGCAAACGTTCTCGCGCGGATTCCTTCCGCATCAACCGACATCCTCGCGCTGGACTTGAGCGATTTGACTTTGGTTCGCGCGTTCGCTGAGGCTTTCCGCGCCCGGTACTCCACGCTGGATGCGCTGATAAACAACGCGGGTATTCTGCTTTACTCTGCTCAAACGAACGCTGATGGTGTCGAGTTGCAATTCGCAACCAACCACCTGGGACATTTTCTACTGGCCGCGCTTCTGATCGACATGTTCCCGGACGACCCCGCATCGCGGATCGTCTCGCTCTCCAGTATCGCACACAAGAATGCGAACGTTCACTTTGACGATCTGACTTGCGACCGGGACGGTGGTGTCGCTTATGGGCCGCTTTACTTCTTAAACTAATTGGCCTGACCCTGGTGCTCTTTCAGTTCCATCGTAAATCTTTGCAAACCAGGAATGTCATTCGAAGCGGAAAATGTGATCATTCGGATAGGCCAGCTAAGGTCTCCAGCTAGAGGCACGGCAGAGACACCATCCAATTGCGATGTGCCCAAAATGTCTTTGTCGACGATTGCACGACCTGCGCCCTGAGCGACCATGCGGACCAAAGCGGATTGCGTCTGAACATCGGCTCTGACCTGAAACGAAACCTCAGAGCTATCGAACATGACCTCCACCGCCCGGCGAAACGGACTATGAGATGTCAGCATGATTTGAGGAACCTCTGCGAGTTCTGCAGCCGTAACTTTATGCGCACCTGCCAGCGGATCATCGCGAGGAACAATCACGACAGGTTGCAGGTCGGCCAGACGGGTACAGGCTAGATTTAGGTCGCCGGGGTCAGACGATACAATTGCGCAATCCACCCGGCCTTCTCGCAACGCAGCCATCCCGGCCCTTTCGTCGAGCACATCGACATCCACCCTTAGGGCGGAGAGTTCGGCCATGAGTTTTCCGGCTGCAACCGCAACGCGGGTATCGGCCACCGCCGGGACCGTTGCCACACGCAAATGTCCTCCTGTGCCAGAGGCGATCTGGATTGCGGCCTCCTGGATACGTTCCAAACCCTGATAGTGTTTTTGAACCGCCTGCTGCAGACTGTGCGCAGCAGAGGTCGGTTCGAACTTGCGTCCTGACCGGTCGAATAGGGGCACACCCATTTCTGCTTCAAGTTCAGCGACGACACGGCTTATTGCGGGCTGAGATATGTGCAGGGCATCTGCCGCCTTTCGTGTGGACCGGTGTCGGTAGGCCATCTGGAAAAGTTCAATCTGTCGGGCAGTTATACGCATATCGATTGATAACACTGGCGTATCAATAAATACAATAAGATGATTTTTCTTAAAGATCGGCACGCGTTACCGTTCCGTGCATGAACTGCGAAACGATGGATCGAAACGTGCCTGCTGACCTACTGATCTTGCTGCTTGCCATTGTGACAGGTGCTGCGATTCAGGTTGGGGTCGGTATTGGGTTCAGCATCGTCGCAGCGCCTTTGATGATGGTGTTGTTGGGGACGACCACGGCTGTTCCGGTTTTGCTCATGTTGAACACGCTCGTATCGCTTGTCGCGTCAGATAGGCGGGTGTGGTTGAAGAATAGCGAACTGATCCAGAATGCGGTGATTGGCTGCCTCGGGGGCATCGCTCTGGGTCTCTTGATCTACCCCTATCTGTCCGAACGCATGGTGTTGGTTCTGACGGGCGTTCTTTTGCTTGTCGGTATCGCAACCTCGGTGGTGCCGCATGAAAACAGGGTTGGTCCTCGGGGTTTTCAGGCAATATCGGGCCTGTCCGGCCTTGCCACAGTATGGGCTGCAACTCCAGGTCCTTTGATGATTCTGGGCTTTTTGGCATCGGGCCGGACCGCTCATGAAGCTCGTAAATTGGTACAGCCTGTGGCACTCGTCGCATATGGTTCAGCCTTCGCGTTGCACTGCCTGTCGGACTGGGCGGCCTTTGCCAGCGCTCCATGGCTTTGGCCGTTTGCCGCGGCCACTGTTGCTGGCAGTCTGCTGGGGCATCTGATCGGACCGTTGCTGCCGCAGCAGGCTATTACCCACGCCATTCGGATAATCTCAATCCTCGCATGCGCAGCCCTGTTCCGCCGCGCGTATTTAGTTGGATGACAAGTGATGACTGAACAGATGAATATCGACCTGAAACTGTCCGAGTTTCCCCGCGCGCGTTTGATGACCGAGGTCACACCGGTCGAAAGGCTGGATCGTCTATCAGACCGCCTGGGTATTGACCTCTGGCTTAAGCGGGACGACCTGACCGGGCTTAGCTTTGGTGGCAACAAGACTCGTCAGTTAGAGTTCTACTTTGGCGAAGCGTTGCAGCAGCAGGCTGATACCGTTCTGATTACTGGAGCGGTACAGTCGAACTTTGTGCGCACAGCCGCCGCTGCCGCCGCTCGTCTGGGAATGAAGTCCGTTCTGCAACTGGAAGAGCGGGTGCTGGGAATGGGAGAGCACTATTACCACTCGGGCAATGTCTTACTGGCCAAAATCCTTGGCGCTGAACACATGCACTTCCCGGTGGGCGAAGATGAAGTCGGCGCGGACAATGCCCTGCATGACAAAGCTGATCAGCTGATTGCCGCCGGCCACAAGCCCTATATCATCCATCTTGGTATCGACCACCCGCCGTTGGGGGCATTGGGCTATGTGCAGGGTGGCGCCGAGTTGAGCGCGCAAATGAGCGATTTTGATGCCGCAATCGTGCCTTCGGGCAGCGGTTCAACCCATGGTGGGTTTCTGACGGGTCTACGGCTGTCCGGGGTGGGCGCGCCCGTCTATGGAATCTGCGTGCGTCGCGATCAGGTTCAGCAGCACGCACGCATGCAAAAAATCCTTGGCAAATTGGCTGATTTGATGGGATTCGACCCCGCGCTAGCCACAAGCGGCATCAACGTTTGGGATGGCGCGCTCGCACCGGGGTACGGGCAGATCGGGGAAGGAACACGTGACGCCCTGAACCTCATGGCGCGTACCGAAGGTATCTTTTTGGATCCGGTCTACTCGGCCAAAACCTTTGCCGGTCTTTTGCAGCTGCTGGATGAGGGCGTGATCCGAAAGGGTCAAAAGGTCGTCTTGCTGCATACCGGAGGGCTTCCGGCATTATTTGGATATCAGGAAGAGTTTGGATCGATCTGAAAGTAACCAGTGTTCCGACACCATTATGACAAAACAAAGTAACACATCAGCATAGGGAGGAAACTGAAAAAAGAACAGGATCTTAGCTACAGCAATGGCATTGTCGATTGGCGTTGCGACAGCTCAGGCAGAAGAGTTTGTCACAATCGGCACTGGTGGTGTGACCGGGGTTTACTATCCCACCGACGGGTCGATCTGTCGCCTGATGAACAAGAACCGCAAAGAAACGGGCGTGCATTGCACGGTCGAATCCACCGGTGGTTCGGTTTATAACATCAACACCATCCGCGAAGGTGAGTTGGAATTTGGCGTTGCCCAGTCCGACTGGCAGTTCCACGCGCTTAACGGGACATCCAAATTCGAAGAAGCCGGGCCATTTGAAGACCTGCGCGCGGTGTTTTCTGTGCACGCGGAACCGTTCAACGTGATGGTCCGCGCAGAATCGGGGATCGAACATTTTGACGATCTTGCTGGCAAGCGGGTCAATATCGGCAATCTTGGTTCTGGCCAGCGTGGCACCATGGAGGTACTTATGGACGCCAAAGGCTGGACCAAATGCGACCCATTACTTCAAAGCCTTCGCATCAGCAGCAGCAACGTTGGACGGAATCGAAGTGGTGCACATGATCCGCAAAAGTCAACTCACGCCCGGACTCTGTCCGTTTCGCCAGTTCGCGGAACTTGCTTCTTAAACCTGCTGCTACAGCGCGTTCACTTCAGCCAACCAAAACTTCGCAGCAGAACCCATTGCGAGACCGGTTGCTGTGGAGTGTTAGAAAGGGCTGGAAGGCCGGTTTTGCTAGTGGGCCTTTACGAACCTTTGGTGGCAGTACTTTTCCCCCGAAATTGATTCAGGGCTGGTCTAGCGAAAAGAGGTCGATCCGCCATAGCTTGTTCTCGGACGTAGCGACGTAAAGTATCCAATCCACCATCGCAAGGCCCTTGGCGAAGAAGCAATGGTGGATGTCCGTCCAGCGATTGCTTTCGGCGATAAAATCACGATTGGAGCGCAAAAGACGGTTCTCGGACGTAGCCGCGAATAGGATGTCGCTGTAGGACGTCATTGTGACAATCTTGTCGTTGCGCTCAAAGCTGTCTATCCGGCGGAACGGATTTGAGGTGCCGTCGGCCGCCTTGCGATGGAGCGCACCGTCACGGTCCACAGCGTAGAGCATCCCGCCGGCTCCAGCGATGGCGCGTGTGCCGGACGGAGGGCGCACCCGCATCAGCTGCCAACTAACTTCAACCTCGACAGGCGAACGGTGCCACAGTTGGTTGTCGCGGGTCAGGCAAAAGAGCCGCCCGTCCGATGAGGTCATGGAGATCACATTGTTGGCGTGACCGATATCCTTCCAGGGCACGTCGGCGCCAACCGGGAATCGGCGCCAGAGCAGGTCATGTTCGGTGGTCAGGAAAAGCTTACCTTCTAGCGCGGTCATGGCGGTCGGATCGTTGGCATGGCCGACCATTTCCCAGTCCCAGCGGGTGATGCCGCCGAGCCTGCGAAAGATGTTGCGGGTGATCTGGGCGACGACAGGATCGGTTCTGACCGCGTCGTCCCAGTCGGTTGTCGCGGCGTTGAAGACCGTGCCATGCCGGGAATAGAGCGTCATGGTCGCGCGCCCCGGTTTGCCGGGCCAGTGGCGAAGATCGGCAGTGGCAAGTACGGTTGTGTTGAGCGGCGTGCCTTCCTCGCCTGTGACACGGGGGTAGCCTTCGGGTTCCTCCGCATAGGCTGCAGCGTCGGTTTCGTAGCGCATAAACGACGAGGTCTCGCGGGCTGTCACCCCATCGAAGACCCAGTGATCAGGAAAGCGGATGCGATAGCCCCGTCGGTCCTCTTCACTGATTGGGCCGGACCACGCGCCGTTGGTAAAGCCCGCGCCCAAGAGCGTGTTTTGTGGGCGGTTCACGGGTGGTTCGGCGACCGCGACAGTCGCCTCGTCAGGCCGTGTATCGGCGAGAGGGTCGAGGCTGGCGTATTTGTAGAAGACGACTGTACGGCCGTTATCCTCGAACCGTACTTGCCGGTAGCAGGTATTGCCCGAAAGGACCGCCAGATTGCCGCCCGCGCGCACAAAACTTTCGACATTGTCGCGCATCTCCTTCGTCCAGTACTCGTCATGATATGACAGGACCAGGCATTGGTAGCTGGAAAGCATCGCAGGCGTGCTGTGCAGATCGTAGCTGGAGCAACAATCAGCTTCGAACCCTTCGTCCTTGAGCCAGGCAAGCAGGCCGGCATCGCGCACGAAATCATTCGGACTGTCAAGGCGGGCGACCACTGGCTGCGCCGAAGGCCGGTCCATTCCGACACGCCTGGCCCTGTGCTCGGGTCCGTCCTCGTCCGCCGGGTGATAAAAACCTTTGCCGCCCCAAGGGTTATAAGCGGCAGGTGTGAGATAGCTGACATGGACCAGGATCGGCGCTGTTCTGTGGCCGGTGACCGGGCGGACGACGAAGGACATAAGGTTCGCGGTCGTGCCGTCATTGTCGTAGAAGACCCGGTAGAGGCCCGAGGGCCAATCGCCAGGCACGCGGAAGGTTATGGTCCGGGCCCAACCGAACCCCTCCCAAGGGCGCTCTGTTGGGATCGGCTGTCGCGAAACCCTGACGGCGACGGTCGTGGCGATCGAAGTATCTGCGACGTTCTGGATAGTCAGCGTCGTGCCTTGAGGGGAGGCGTCGCCGGGCTCCAAAGACAGGTGAAAATCGATTGAGCGCCCCTGAACAACGGAGGTGCTTGAAGTATATCCCAGGATCATGCGTAATTACCCTCTATCAAAGCGGTACCATATATACGCTGCACGATTTGGACACCTCAGCAATGGCCTTCGAAAAAAATCCGCCTGGGACCTGGTGTGGAGGGCTTGTCGTCCGGCCTAACAAGCAAGCACTTTAGGCTCCCTTCTGATCGTAGATGTGGGACGCGCGACATTCTGATTGTCTGGCCCCGGTCCGAAGGAGACATTCAGCCGCTACCGGTGAGGCTGCAGCGCGGCCCGTCAAACCTGACATTCGATGCGGTAGAGAAATCGCAAGACAGGCGAACTCACAAAATGCGTACCTTCCTGCGCTTCGAAACTCGGACGCTAACAGGTCGAACAAATGATTTCGCCTACAGCCCATCGCAGTGGCATAATTCTCTTGCTCTACAGGAGCCATTAACACACCGTTTAGGCCGCATCGCGATACAGCAATGCGGCCGTCGAAGCTGCTGTTTTCATAGTGCATAAGAAGCTTGTGCGACTTTACACTACGCGATCAGGTTGTGATCAATCACCTCAAAGGCAAATTCATCGACCGTAAACATAGTGTCACCGCTTGCGGCCAGTTCCACCGCGTCAAAACTCGTACGGCCCAGCGAACCTTGGAAATCACCGTCGGCGGCGTCCGCGATCAGCGTTCCCACAAGCTCTCCGTCATCGTAGAACGCAACCTCTACCTCGCCGTTGCCATGACTTTCGCCGAAGCTGAAGATAAACTCCACCGCCTCAAGGTCCGCGGCCTCCAACGCGATCATCAGGCTTTCGTCCCCGTCAACTGATCTGGCTTCGCGTCCGAAGATCGGATCGTCAAAGGAATAGACACCAATCGCGCCCTGCTTGATGGCGACAAGCTCGAAATTGGTCGGGTCAATCGCATCCACCTTAATGCCAACATCCGAAAACTTAAGACTTTTGCGCACGGGACCAAGCCGGTCGACATCCACAACTTCGCCATCGATGCTCTCGAATGCTGCGGTTCTGAACCACCCATCTGCCTCGAACTCGACCGCCAGTGTCTGTGTGTCGGGCAGAAACAGGCTGGTCAGCATCGGGTCATGATCCGACGCTCGCGCGCTGGTTGCAGCGAATTCCGAATTGACATGGATAATGTCCACCAATGCGCCGGCATACAATCCCTCGGAGACCAGAATATGGTCTAACGATTGGCTGTTTCCCTGAAACTCGAAGGTATAGCGCTCGTCTTCCGGGATATCGTTTGTCAGGTTTACAAGGCTGGTGTTGCTTTCAAGATCGGCCACAGGTGAGACAAATTCGAATTCGTTGAAGTCACCCAATACAACCGCATTGGCCTCAGCACCAAGACCATTGACGAAGTCCTGCACCGCCTGACTCTGAGCCTGACGTTCATCCAGACTGCCATTCACTGTAACGTCCTCTTGACGTGCGGCAAAATCCTGTTCGGTCCCCAGAATGGGCGCGGATCCGCCTTTGGAGGAGAAGTGGTTGTTGACCACCGTCACCGTCTCGCCGTTGAAGACGAAATCGGCGACCAGGGGCAGGCGCGCGCCTTCGAACGCTTCGCCGGGACCTTGCCCACCGATGGTTTGCACCGATCCTTCAACCAACGTGACACGCTCGGGATTGTACAGGAATGCCGTGCGGATATTGCCGCCGGGCTGACCGCCCGATGTTCCGTCGCCGATGAAGGTATTGTCGATCACCTCATAGGCCGGACCACCTGCGGCAACGATGGCCGCGGCCAGCTCCGCAAGGGTCTCCGCTGCCGAAACGGTTCCGTCATCGACCGAGCCGGAATTGTCCTGCACCTCTTGCAGGCCAATGATGTCGGGGCTGCCCAGGTTGTTGGTGATCTGCGCGGCAATGGCGTCGAACCGCCCATCGGCCACATCCTGATCACCGTCGTCATCATTTGGATCGAGGTTAAGCACATTGTACGTCGCAATTGTCAGTTCATTGGCCGAACCGGCAATGTCGGTCGATTCCGGTTCCAATCCGGCGGATTGAATGTTCGGGGTAAAATCCTCGGTCGGCAGGATTTCGAAGTTTCCGAAACTGTATCCAACCACGCCTGTGACGTCGCCGAGAAGATCACCAACGTTTACCGTCGGGAAGTCAAAGTCGAAAATCCCGCTGTCTTCGTCGATCTGAATTTTTTCGGGGTTGAAGTCGTCTGGCGAGATATTCAGCGTGCCGCGCTCAGAAAGACCCGTGGCACCGATGCCCTGATTGGTAACGGCAAAAATCTCGCCAAACCGGCTGGTTCCGCTGACGGCTTGCAGATCGGTCGTCGTCACGCGCATGCCTTCCAGGCTTTCGAAGAAGTCGATGCCGTCCCGAGTGGGTTCGAACGAGGCAAAAGCATCATCGTCGATGCTTTGATTTGGAACTGCCCGTTCACCTGGATCAACGCCGATCAGTACCGCACCGGGCAGGTCGTTGCCCGAGGACTGGACTTCTAGATCGAAGATGTTGGTCAGTTGTGTGGTCGACAAGTTCCCGCTGCCTGTCCCGCCGGGAAAAAACTCGGCAACCGTGCCACCAATTGAAACGGAATCTCCGACGGTGACCGCCGGGCTTGATCCGGTAAACACGAATATCGCGTCCGAAGTGGCATCATCTTCGTCACCTTCCGGGTCCTGCAGGTAAAACCCGTTGGTATCCACCGCCGTGACAATACCGCTGGTCGAAACCAATTCGCCAAAAACGTTCGATGTCCCGGCGGGGAGAGTCTCAAAAAACTCGGCAACGGTCTGGCCTTCGGCCAAAACAAAATCAGACACATGACCCGCGCCCTGGATCTCGTAGATTGCAACGATTTCGATGTCGCTGGCCGAGACAGACACTTCCACGATAGGGGCGAGGATGCCATCATATGCCGGGTCATCGGATGTGACAGAATGCTGTATTTCCGCGATCTCGGCCGCCTCGGGCAAATCGTCATCAACCGCGGTCACTGCTACTTGCTGCGGCTGATCAAAATTTGTCGCATCAAATACAAGCTCGGCCGGTACGACATCCAGATCAGCGCCCACCGCGATGGTGATTGTGACCGGCTGCGTAGGCGCGACAGTCAATGTGACTTCGTATGTATCCGCCATGCCACCTTCATCGGTGGCAAGGTCCAAATCGTTGATTATAACTGAGGGCGACGGTGCGGCATCCGTGACAGTGAAACTCGCCGGTTCGATATCGTCGATCCGTGAATTATCGGTCACCCAGTTTGCCGCGTTGTTGATGGCTGCCTGTAGCTCTGCCTTGTTGCCTGTAAGCGGGCCATCATAGACTCCGTTGTCGGTCTCGGGAATAGCCACAGCGCTGGTGCCCACAGTCAGACCCGTCGGCAGGGCCGAAGTGTTTGAAGAAGTTGCGTCAGCTTCATAACCAGTGCCGTTGAAATGAACAGACGCAACAAAAGACGGCGCGGTCTCGTTCCCCTGGTAGGCATGTATCTGATCCCCACTTGCAGAGAAGGATGGCCCCGAGAAAGCTGGATTTATTACGGTTCCCGCAGCGATATTTGCAGGTGCCGTCCAGATAAAAACACCCTCCGTACTGCGAAAACCGCCCGTTGCGAACCAGCCATTGTCAGTAAATCTGATCTCAGTCCCGGCCTCGTTGTCAGTTAAGGCAACGAAAGTGAACTCATCGGGGTTGTCAGAATTGAACCCGGTAAACGCAATATCGCCAGCAGCTAAAACGGTCGTCATGTCAGTCCCTCACTATAGACAAGAAAAAAGTCAGCGGCTTACGGAAGACTCGCCGCAACACAACCCAAGGTAGCTGACGACAGAGGATTTAGTTAATAAGTTGTGAGCAATCGACCAATACGGCGGAGCTTTGCCGCTAGGTGTTCGTCAGGCCGCTGCTCACAAAAGCCACTGGTAAAAATCGCAATGTTTAAGCAATTTCCAGTGCAGTCGATATTTTGTTGGAGTTCAGTTTTTATCCGCCAAGAATAGACCATTGACATGGCTGCAACCTCAATCCCAGCTATTAACCAAGTTTCGCGCATTGATTACTATAGAAATGAAAACCGTAGCCCAAACCAGACGCTCAAATGTGCCAAACGGCCCTAGAGCCGACATCCAACCCGCCATATTGATGCTGCGGTTGCAGCCCGCTTTGCGGACTTTCGCTGCGTCTATGCGACGGTACCGAATGCAATCGATCAAATCGTAAAACATTGGTTCTGGAGAAAGACATAGCTATAAGCACCCATCTAGGACGCGCAGAAACTCGTGTCGAACTTACCGGAGTTGATCCGTTTGACAGGCCCAACATTCCATTGATTATGTGCGCATGACCAAAGCTCAACGACCGCCAAAGCCAAAACCCATTCCTTACACCCCGGAGCCGAACCGCTATGAGCGAATGGTTTATCGGCGATGTGGGCGGTCGGGTGTGAAGCTTCCTGTTGTCAGCTTGGGCCTGTGGCATAATTTCGGTGCGGACTCGACGCACGAAAACAAGCGAGCAATGTGTCGGACCGCATTCGACCATGGGATCACTCATTTTGATCTGGCGAACAACTACGGCCCACCACCCGGATCGGCAGAAGAGGCATTTGGCGAAATCCTGAGAACTGATTTCGCGGGCTACAGGGATGAACTGATCATTTCCTCCAAAGCAGGCTACGACATGTGGCCGGGACCCTACGGAGAATGGGGGTCGCGCAAGTACATGATCGCGTCCTGTGACCAATCACTCGCGCGCATGGGGCTTGACTACGTCGACATCTTTTATTCCCACCGATTTGACCCCGACACCCCGCTCGAAGAGACGATGGGCGCGTTGGATCATATCGTACGGTCGGGTCGCGCGCTCTACGCGGGTATCTCGAGTTACAACTCCCAACGCACACGCGAGGCGGTGAATATTCTCAACGACCTTGGCACACCTTGCCTGATTCACCAGCCTTCTTACAATTTGCTCAACCGTTGGGTGGAGCGGGACGGTTTGCTCGATACCCTGAACGATCTTGGGGTAGGATCGATTGCGTTCACGCCGCTGGCACAAGGCATTCTAACGTCAAAATACCTGCGCGATATTCCGGATGGCAGCCGTGCTAAACAAGGGAAGTCGCTACTTGATGGCATGATCAACGAGCGATCTCTGGCAAGTGTGCGTGCTCTGAACGACATGGCCGAGGCACGCGGGCAAACTCTGGCGCAAATGGCCCTGGCCTGGGTGTTAAGAGGCGGACGCGTAACGACCGCGCTTATTGGTGCGTCCCGGCCGGGTCAAATCGTAGATTGCGCAGGCGTAGTCGATAACCTCGCCTTCAGTGATGAAGAGTTGGCAAGGATCGACGCAATCAGTTCGGAAGAAGATATCAATTTGTGGGCTCGATCGTCAGAAACAGAATGACCAATCTTAGAAGCGCTAAAACCCAAGACCATTTGGAGCTTGATAATATTGGCGGCTTCAGCTTCTGCAGCTCGGCTAAATAACTATCAAGACTGACCGGCCCAAAAGAGACATTCACCAACTGCTCGCTTTGCTGCGGCCGCAGCCCGCGAATCGGACCTTCGCGGCACTCGACGTGAACGACTGTTCTGCTGACAAAGCCGACCTTCGATCCGATCCAAGAAACTGGAGGTTCTGGTCCCATAGCTGACAGTTGTCAAATTGTCGTAGCTCGATCCAAGTGGACATTCCCTCCCATCAGTTTTTTGTTGGTAATAATATGTTTTTCAGCTTTGCTCGCTTTCTGTTTCATCTATCCCAATTGCATGAGGTTTGGCATTTACCCCTGCCAACATCTTTAAAACTTCAGCTTTCCAGCCCGCTTTGATCTTTAATGCCAGTTGAGACGGTGGTCGGTGATCGGGCTCAAGAAGCGCATATTCATATCTGAGTGGCTTTTCGAAGGGCACGAACGCGACTTTTCCGTTGGATAGGTTTAGTTCTCGTTCAGTCGCTACGGTCAACGGATCCACGATCGAATAACACTGACCTGAGCTCACAAATGGTATCAGGGGTAGAAAGTACTGACAGGTCACTGTTGGGTTGTAGTCAGCTGAAACATCTTGAAACTCTTGTCGAATTTTGCGCTGGAACGGATGTGTAGCATGCAATCCTCCCATAGGCGCCCCGTCAAGATCGGAAATGGATACAGTCCTGCATGAAGCAAGCGGGCTGTCACGATCAACGGCGCAAAAACAATCTGCCCGGATCAGTTCTGTTGAATACTGAGGCTCTTTTCCGGTTGAATTATCGAAGTCTGCGAAGCCGAAATCAATATTCTGCGTGCCCGCAAGCTCAATAATCTGAGGTGAACTGCGTGTAGACAATGTGATACGTATCTCGGGGTTTTCGCCGACTGATTGGCTAATGAAACGCGGGAACAAGAAAGCGGATGGGCCCGGCATTGTAGCGATATTCAGACTGCCGGAATGCCCTTTAATCAACCCTTCCATTGTACTGGAAATCGTCGCGAGGCGGTCCAGAATACCTGTTGTTTCGGCCAAAAGGTAATGCGCTTCGGGAACCGGGACCAATCGCCGTCCCTTACGCTCGAACAGTGTCAGGCCAAGGGTCTTTTCAAGGTTCTTCAAGGCCAGACTGATCGCTGGCTGGGTGCGGTTCAGTTTTTTGGCTGTTTGAGAGATAGAGCCGGTTTCCATCACCTCGCGAAAAACGGTCAACTGCATAATGTTCATGGTTTATCTATAAGCTAAACTTTAATATTATGAAATATAACAAATTTGTATTTATGAAAATTGCTACTACGCTTGCAAGATCGAAATTCGGCCAAACCGAATCCGACGATCCAACAAGGGAGATGATGATGAAATTTGTGAAATGTTTGACGGGACTGGCCCTGGCAGGCGCGCTTGCCGCCCCTGCGTTAGCACAGGACCCAACTTTTTTCCGCATCGGCACAGGCGGCGCAGGCGGAACTTACTTCCCCATCGGCGGCACCATCGCAAATGGAATCTCCGCCCCTCCGGGTTCTCGCCCCTGCGAAGAGGGCGGCCAGTGCGGCGTACCGGGGCTGATTGCTATCGCACAGTCCACCACCGCGTCGGTGTTCAACAACGCCGCCGTTCAGAACGGAGAGCTTGAGGCCGGTCTGGCCGCAGCCGACGTCACCCGCTCGATGTATCTGGGTGAGGGCAAGTTCGAGGGCAAACCTCACCCTAATCTTCGCATCGTGGCCAACCTGTTCCCCGAAGACCTGCACTTGGTTCTGCCTGCCGGTGAGACAATCAACGATCTGAGCGATCTGGAAGGAAAGCGCGTCGGCATCGCGCAAGCCGGTTCCGGTACACAGGTTGCCGTGCTGCAGATGCTAGATGCTTGGGGCGTCAACCGTGACAATATGGATGAGGCCGAGCTGAACAACAGCCAAAGCGCCGAGCGTCTGGCTGACGGTCAGTTAGATGCTTATTTCTACGCTGCAGGCTGGCCCGTTGCTGCGATGGTGCAGCTGTCGTCAACCAAGGGCATGAATCTACATTCCTTCAGCGACGAAGACATGGCGAAGATAAACGAAATCATCCCAGCCTATATCCCCTCGGCCATCCCGGGTGGCGTTTATGAAGGTATCGACGGTGAAACCAAGACCCCGGCGGTCAGCGCAATGCTGGTGGTGTCCTCGGAATTGTCCGACGAACTGGTATATGGCCTGACCAAGGCGCTGTGGAACGACAATACCCGCAAGCTGCTGGACAATGGTCACGCCAAAGGCAAGCAGATCACTCCCGATACGGCGCTGGATGGTGTCGAGGCGCTGGGTGTGCCTCTGCATCCTGGGGCCGAGAAATTCTATAAAGAAGCCGGTCTGCTTCAGTAATAGTAGCTTACTGACACTTGTCGTCGGTGCCCCTACTCGGGGCACCGCGCTCTGGAATTATGCGAAATCGGGGGGCCATCATGTCCGAGACCCAGAAACTTGATGACCACGAATTGACGGCCGAGGAACTGGCCGCCATCGAAGAACAGTTCGACGAAGGCGCCGCCGTCCGGCAAGTCACGCCCACCGCAGGCAAGGTGCTGCGCGTTGTTGCCCTGATTCTTGCGTTCTACGAATTCTTCACAGCCGGTTTCGGCCTGCCAGCCGACCATTGGCACATGGGTATCTATCTGGCGCTGTTGTTCATTCTGGTCTACGCGACAATTCCGATAATTGGCTCCAAAAACCTCTATGCGCTCAAGGTCAGCCGGTTCCGCATCGGCAACATCCCTCTGTACGACTTGGTCTTCATGGCGCTGGGGATCATTGCAGCGCTGTATGTTGGGGTCGCATGGCGCGGCATTCCGTTTCTGGGGATCGAGGAACAGACGTTCCGGATGGGCAACCCGAACATCTATGACGTGGTTTTGGGCGTAATCATCATCCTGCTGGTACTGGACATCGCCCGCCGCACTCTGGGTTGGGTGCTGCCGCTGATCATCTGTGTTTTTATCTCATACGCCCTGTTGGGTCCGTATTTCCCCGGCTTGCTGCAACATCCCGGTGTGAACTTCAAAACCTTCGTGTCGTCGATGTATTTCCCACAGGAAGGTATCTATGGCGTCACCCTCTGGGTCGTCTCGACCATTGTGTTCCATTTCGTCCTGTTCGGCGTGATCGCGCAGCGCACTGGATTGGGGCAACTCTTCATCGACAACGCAACCATTTTGGCGGGCCGCTATACCGGCGGACCGGCAAAAGTGTCGGTGGTATCCTCGGCGTTCTTCGGCACGATCTCGGGCTCTTCGGTGGCGAACACCGTTTCGACCGGCGCGCTGACTATTCCCAACATGAAGCGCCTTGGATACCCCGGCCATTTTGCGGGCGGCGTCGAAGCCGCATCGTCAGCCGGAGGGCAAATCACACCGCCGATCATGGGGGCAGCGGCCTTCATCATGGCCGAGTTCCTTGAGGTGCCCTACACCACCATCGTCATCGCCGCGATCTTCCCCGCGATTCTCCACTATGTCGGAGTCTTCGCAGTGGTGCACCTGATGGCACGCAAACTGAACCTGCAAGGCTTGGCGAAAGCGCAACTGCCGCAACTCAAGGCCGTCTGGGCCGAAGGTTGGGCCAACATTGTGCCTCTGATCGGTCTGCTGGTCGTGCTGTTCACAGGATATACGCCGTTCATGTCCGCCTTCTGCGGCATTTCTCTGGCAGTGATCGCAGGCATGTCGCGCATCAATCAACCGCCCACGCTGATCTATGCCGCGGCGTTCCTGGCCTTCGTGCTATGGAAATTCTCGGACGGCGGGTTCGATCTGACGATGACGGCGATCCTATGTGCCTTGTCGGTGATCGCCACGTTGAACCCGCAAAAACGCATCGAAGTACCCGAGATGCTGCAAGCGGTTGAGTTGGGAGTGAAATACTCGCTGGCCGTGGGCGCCGCTGCTGCCGCCGTCGGCATTGTCGTAGGTGTTATCAACACTACTGGCATTGGCTTCCGTATCGGCTTCATGGTCACTCAAGGCGCAGGCAACCTGGCCTCAGACCTGTACAATATGATTTCGTTCGGCAGCTGGCAGTTGTTTGCGATGGAAGACCTGCAATTGTTCATCTCGCTGGTCTTCATTGCCATTGTTTGCATCCTGATGGGCGCGGGCATCCCCACCACTGCGCTTTACATCATGCTGGTCTCTGTCGCACAGCCCGCGCTGGCGCAGCTGGGTGTCCCGCCGATCGCGAGCCACTTGTTCGTGCTCTACTACGGAGTGGTGTCCGAGATCACGCCTCCGGTCTGTACCTCGGCCTATGCGGCGGCGGCCATTGCGAACTCCAACCCGTTCCGAACTGGGTTGTCCGCCTTCACGCTGGGATTGGGCAAGGTGATTGCGCCAATGGCCTTCGTCTATGCGCCGGTCCTATTATTCGTGTCCTCAACCGGGTTCAATCTGTGGGAATTCACCTACACCGCCACGAGTTGTATTGCCGGAGTCATCGCTCTTTCCGCGGCCGTGGTTGGATATTGGCTGAAACCGCTGAACATCGCGTCGCGCATCCTGATGGCCATCGCGGGGGTGATCTTTGTTGCGCCCAGCCTGACCGCTGACCTGATCGCGCTTGCTGTCGCCTCGCCAGTCATTGTCAGCCAACTGATCGCGCGTAATCGCAGCCATTCCCCGGCCTGATGCGATGACCGAGCAAGTGAACATAATCGGCGCAGGGATCGTCGGCATCTGTTGCGCGCTGTCGCTGCAGGAACGGGGCATATCGGTCCGTCTCATCGACCGGAGCGACCCTGGACAGGAAACCTCGTTCGGCAATGCGGGGGTTGTGTCACCCTGGTCGATTATTCCGCAGGCCGTTCCGGGCATTTGGAAGAAGCTGCCCCAGATGCTGTTGGACCCGAAAAGCGCGCTTTCGGTCCGAACGTCTTTCTGGCCGAAGATGATCCCGTGGGGGCTGCGCTTTCTGGGCAAGTCTGGCGAAACTTCGGTTCGCGAAATCTCAGATGCGATGGAGATATTGTGTCGTCCCTCCATTGATATGTACCGTCGGCACCTGCAGGGCACGGGTCACGAAGCGCTGATTGCGGACAGCTACTATATTCACGCGTTTCGCAACCCTGAACAGGCCAACTTGGATGATCTTGGCTATCTGATCCGCCAGGAAAAAGGCGGTGAGTTGGAGCGTGTCGACGGTGTTGAATTGCGGCGCCTGGAACCGGCACTGTCAAAAGACCTCAAGGCGGCGATTGTGATCAAAGGCCAGGCTCGCGCAATGTCTCCCGGGCGTTTGGGCGCTGTATTGGCCGAAAAAGCATGTGCGCAAGGGGCCGAGTTTGTGCGGACCGAAGTCACCAAGCTGAGCCGCACCGAAGGCGGCAATTGGCAGCTTCTAACGTCGCAAGACACGTTACACGCGCGCAATATTGTCCTTGCGGCTGGAGTGTGGTCTGCCGACCTGCTGAAACCGCTTGGCATACCTGTGCCATTGGTGGCCGAGAGGGGTTACCATGTTGAATTTCCAGCCCCTTCGGCTGTGCTGAACAACTCGGTCATGGATGTGGACGCAAAGGTCGTCGCAAGTTCGATGCAGGGCGGTCTGAGGGTTGCCGGTACGGCCGAGTTTGGCAGTGTCGATGCCCCAGCTGATCCGCGCAAGGAAAAGATACTGACCGATCAGGCAAAATCTTTGGTGCCGGACCTCAATACTAGCGAGGCAAAGTTCTGGATGGGCCGACGCCCCTCTTTTCCCGATAGCCTGCCAGCGATTGGGCCGCTGAACGGAAAGGACGGGCTTTTTGCCGCGTTCGGTCATTCTCATTACGGGCTGATGATGGCGCCAAAGACCGGAGAGCTTGTGGCGGATCTGGTGTCCGGACGCAGCCCGAATATCAACCTGAACCCGTTCTCGCTGGCCCGTTTCTAAATCCCCTATTCGAAAGGACCAGAGCACTATGCCAATCTATGAAGGCGGCCAAAACATCTGCGGGGCTTCGATCGGGGTTTTGTGCCTTGAAAGCTATTTCCCCAAACCGCCCGGGCACATCAAGAATCCGTCCAGCCTTCCGTTTCCCGTACTGTACGAAATGATCGACGGCATCACCGTACCGACCCTGTTAAACAACCCGACGCCCGATCTACTGGCACCCTTTATCAAGGGCGCGCAAAGGCTTGAGGCCGAGGGCGTTCGGGCAATCACGGGAAGCTGTGGATTTCTGGCTTTGTTTCAAAAGGAACTGGCCGCGGCTGTTTCCGTACCCGTCTTTGCATCCAGCTTGATACAGGTACCTCTTGCCTTTCACATGACCGGGGCGAATGCCCCGGTGGGCGTGTTAACCGCAGATGCATCTGCCCTGACGCCGAAGCATTTTGAAGGTGTTGGCGCGGCGGGCATTCCCGTCGCGGTACAAGGCCTAGAGGACACCAGCGAATTCGCCGAGGTGATCCTGCGAAACACGCGCACCCGCATGGACACCGATCTCATTGAGGCCGAAGTCCTTGAGGCGGCGAGGCGGCTTAAACACCAAGCGCCAGACATACGTTCGCTGGTTTTGGAATGTACCGATTTACCGCCTTATGCGGTGCGCCTTCAGGATGAGTTGCAGCTTCCCGTCTTCGATTTGACGACACTAGCGCATATGGCGCATACCGTTGCGACGCGCAAATCCTATGTTGGCATCATGCCTTGGACCTAAAGGAATAGCAGTATCGCACAGGACTTGGAGGATTTGAGTGTCCGTTGACCTAGCCATCCTGATGGTTGCCATCGGCCTTGGCGCTATACTGCGGTTCGGCGTCAACAACTGGCGGAGACACGCCACAAGCCAAGTTCTTCTGACAAGATCGGCGAGACTATGTTTGTTCTACTTCAAGCCATATCTTATATTCACTGGGTTCGATGACACGAGTGATTAAGGCCACTCCAGAATTGTGAGGAGCTCTGATGCTGCGTTGTGATCGCTACACTGAACACGATTGCGAAACTTGTTCTGCACGTCAGCCAATAGCTTAAGTGCTTCTGATTTGGCACCGCGGTCTGCCATCAAGTGAGCGAGCGGGATCGCTGCGCGTCTTTCCCAGCTAAGCGCGGACTGCCCCTGAGCTATCCTGATGGCTTCACGGTAACATGTTTCCGCATTTTCAGGATAGCCAAAGGCCATGGCGAGTTCCGCTCTGGCACAATAAGTATCCGCTTCATCCCACCTTTGGCTGGTTCTTTCCATCATCGGTTCGATTGCCGCGAGCGCATTTTCGGCCTGGTCCAGCTTTCCTAGACCGATATAGGCACGTGCTCTTGCGCGCATTGGAAAACCAGTGAACAATAGCGTATTCGCCTTGATCAGCGCTGCAAGACAGTCATCGGCATCTACCAGGGCCGCTTCAAAATCGCCACGATCCGCGTAGATAGCAGCACGTGTTGTCAGGCCAATCCTGCGCCAGATATCGATCTGTGCCTGATCCGCGACAGCAAGCACATTGTTTGACCATTGAAGGGCGTCGGCGTCGCGGTTCAAATATTTCAGGTAACAAATATGACCCAGAATGTAAGCACGGCTGAGCGCAGGATGCCCAGGTTGATCCCCGGTCGCAGTTGCGTTTTCTGCGTGAGAATATGCGCTATCAATGTTGCCAAGGCACCAATGCGTCAAAGCCAGATAAACGTTTGCGGCTGCACCTCCGTCAGTGCCAAAGCGGTTTGCCTGATCGGAATCGCGCGACGTATCGTATGCGCTGAGGGCTTTTTTGTAGTACGGCAGGCTGTCGGAAAACCTGCCCATCATTGTCCTTGAGGTTGCGACCATTCGATTTGCGACACTTCGGAACCTGTGCTGATCACTAGAGTCGATATCGTTCAATACTGCATGCCCAATAGCTTCCGCTTCAGGTAGTGAGGCGCTTACATAGCGACTAACCCACTCCCCATATCGTATGACTGGCCATTCAGGCGCATCATCAAATCCATCAAGCAATTGGCGCGCGTGTTCAAAAGCCTTTATCGTTTCATTGGCAGTGTAGCCTTCCGCCCCGATCAATGTCACACTGTGCTTTGCTGCAACTGATAACGCTTCGCTTTGCCTGTTTTCTTCCTGCTCAAGCAAGCGCAGAGCAGATTGGTAGTGCGACGCGGCCTCGCGAAAAGCCGGACGTTTAACAGCTAAGCCGCCAGCTTCGCGGTATAGCTCTATGGCTTTGTCAGTCAGACCGGCAGCCTCGGCGTGACGAGCGACAACTTCCGGTGGCGCAACATTTCCAAGTGCTGCGGCAAGCCGCTCATGGACCACGCGCCGCCGTGACAAAAGAAGGCTTTCATAGGCTGCATCGCGCACCAGCGCATGCTTGAACACATAACGTTCGTTATCGCCCAAACCTCGTCGAAATACCAACTCGGCCGATGCCAATCCTGCCAGACCTTCCCGCAACTCGTCCTCTTGGCCTTCTGTCGCAACCACCAAAAGGCCCAGATCAAACTCTCGTCCTATGCAGGCCGCAGATTGCGCGATCTCCTTGATTTTTGGCGTGCGGTCTAGCCGCGCCATTAGCGAGTCGTGGAGCGAAGCGGGAATTGCAGTTTGGCCACTCTCTACCACCGCCTTGGTAAGTTCTTCCACAAACAAAGGGATGCCATCTGTCCGCTCAATGATCGCCTCTACTGTCTTGCGGTTCAGCTTTCGTCCGCCTAGTCGTTCGACAATTGCATCAACACCTGCACGGCCCAAGCGGTTCAGCGCCAGTCGCGTGGCATGTGGATGCGCCGCGAGATCGGGCTGATTATCCGGGCGCGATGTCAACACGATCAACACCGACGCATCTTCGATCGCGTCGATTGTCAATTCCAGTAATTCCAGTGTCGTCGGATCAATCCAATGCGCGTCTTCAAGAAAAAATGCCACAGGTTTTTGCTTGGCCAACTTCAGAACCTGCCGGGACAAGACATCCAACGTCTTGGAACGCAGCGCAGCAGGCGAAAGATCACTTGTGCCATATCGTTCGGCTCCGTCCAGGCCAAGCAGTTTCGCGATGATTGGCATGGCATCACGGTCAAAAAGTGTTTCAAGCTTGGTCAACCGCGCTTCGTTGTCATCGTCCCGGGACCACCTCGCAGCGCGGTGTAATTGCTGGGTGACGGGCCAGAACGCAGTATCCCCGTGAAAGGGAGAACACTGATACATCAACCGCGTGTGTGACTCGATTCCAATCGCGTCTTCCAGGGCGCGCATGATGCGCGACTTACCGATTCCAGCTTCGCCAACCAGAAGTACAACTTGCCCTTCGCCGTCACGTGCCGTTTTCCATCGCTCAAGCAACAATGCCAGTTCCTGGTCCCTACCAACCAGTGGAGGTGTCATGCCGTCCGAGCGCAGTGAAAAGCGGCTTTCCTGGTCCTGTTCGCCAAGAACTCTGTAGGCCGCCACCGGTCCGTCAATTCCTTTCAGTGACAAAGGTTCTGTCACTTCCATTTCAAAAGCGCCGGTGATCAGAGCCTGTGTTGCCTCGGAAACCAAAACTTCTCCGGAACCCGCTTGTGCTTCAAGCCGTGCCGCGAGGTTCGGTGCGTCGCCTACAACCGTTTGTTCCAGCGCCGTGCCTCTTCCTACAAGCTCGCCAACGACAACAATGCCAGTTGCAATTCCGACCCTGCAGGAGATCATTTGCCCCCCTACATTGAGATTTTCCACGGCTCGAACAATTTCAAGGCCTGCCCGCACCGCTCTTTCGGATTCGTCCTCATGCGCCCTGGGCCAGCCGAAATAATCAATGACACCGTCTCCCATGAACTTGGCGACGTGACCTTCGAAACGAGCAATTTCACCGGCAACGGCATTTTGATATGTCCTGATAATGGTGGACATTTCTTCGGCATCCAGTTGTGCCGAAAGGGCTGTTGATCCCACCAGATCTACAAACATCACGGTGAGTTGTCTTCGCTCACCTTCGGAGCTTGGCGTGCTGTCACCGCCATTTTCGACCGGCGCAAAGGCACGCTCTGACTGCTCCTTCAGTTCTCCATTAAGGCGTTGGATAGCAGCCCAAACCTTGCGTTTTGGGCCAAGTGGCAAACCCAGCTCTACGAGGTCTTGCTCCGTTAACTCTGGAAGAGTTTCAAAATCGATTTCGACGTCGTCGAAATCCCTTGCGTACTTTTCTAAGCCGAGTTCAGCCAGCCAGCTTGCGACATCAGGCATGCACAATTCTCCACGGACTCAGCTTGCCTGATTTTGATGTTTTCACAAAGCTTTTTGGATCTGTTTCAGAGTTCTGGGAAGTGAATACACATTGCCAATGTCCGAGTAGAGTTGCCCCGAAAGAGAACTCCCATGGACAGCAGTGGTGGCTTTTCGGCCCAAAGGAGACATCCAGAGATCATCTCCAATGCTGCAGCGCGGCCCGTCCTTTCTGCCATTCGCTGCAACTGCGAAATCCGTCCAGTGATCAAGGATCAATTCGCGGGACAAACCCGACTTTGGCCCATCGGTGGCCTGCGCCTGCTCGCAGTCCAATGCCGACTTTTATCTCCGAGCTTCGCAAAACCGAAGGTTTACACAGTTCATATTGTCACGATTCATGTTCCAGCCACTGTGCGGCTTTGTCACGAATATCTTCTGGAATACCAGCCGCCCTGCGCGTCTGGAGGCTTAGCAACACACATTTGAAGATCGTCTCAAAGGCTATCGTGTTGTCTTCTGATCTGATCAAGCGATGTCTAAAGGTCATGGACTTAGAACCAATCCCGGCAATAGAGGTTTCCAATCTCAACGCATCACCCGCTGACAGCTCGGCTCGAAAATCGCTTATAGCATTGACGACGGCGAACGAAAGCTGACGCCCACTTCGCATATCATTTGCCGTTAGTCCCATTTCCGACTGGATCGCGAAAACGCCGTCTGAACAGGCGGCGAAGTATCGGGAGACATTCATATGGCCAAGAAAATCGCAGTCCGATGGATCGACCACAGAACGAAATGAAATCATTGCAGGCATCGACTTACTCCTCGACACAATGCGAGGATCATACTGTACCAAGCAAGTTCAACAAAGTTTTGTTCAGGGTTCGGTTATGACGTTTTTCGAGGTCGCTTGATAGGTTGATGGCAGCCCATGCGAACTTTCTGCCTAGATCTCGCACGCCACAAACACGCAAAAAAGCTTTTTTCAATGTACGAAACCAAAAGATCAAATCCCGCCGAGAATTGCTAATTCACCTATTCGCGCCAGCCGGGCGCGCAAGTCACAGCTGCTGTAAATCGCCAGCGACCATCGGCATACCGAGCAACATAGTGTGCGTCTATCACCTCGATGGACGACCCATCCTGTCTTAGTCGTGTGATCGACTTGACGTCCACAATTGCCATCTGTTCAGCGCAGACTTGCACCGAAATTTTACCGATTTCCGTGTGGCTGAATCCATCAGCTTCCAGCCCTGCAAAAACCTTCTCAAGAAGAGCTATAAAAGCGGTATGGTCAGAAATAGTGACGTCAATCCCGGGCAACGCATAGAAAGCAGGTTCCGAGAAACAATCCGCGACGCCTTGAAAATCACGCCCATTCCATGCGCTCAGATATCTTCGATAGAGCTCTTCAATCTCTTTGGTTGGGTCGACAAATTTCGACATAATGATGCTCCATGTGGCCTAAGAAAACGTTGGTGTACGATAGTAAATTCGCTCAAGCCAGGCTCAAAGAGATCGTTGCAGCCCCGGTTCAGCCGTTCAGATGTATGGTCATTCTTTAAACACCGCGTTCAGTCTTTCATATGCGTCTTTAGGCCAGGCCTCTTTGAACTCGTAGAAATTTTCAAAACGTGGGATATCAGGTTTTAGAGGAACCCAAGACTGTTTGCTTGATGTGAAAATCTGCGCATCCGGCGGACAAAGATCGGGGTTATCCAGCGTGCCAACACGAACGTACCTAAGCTTGCCCAACCTTACCAAATACTCACTGAATACAGCCGTACCACATACCGCGCATCTTGTGATTATTTGACCCTTGCCACTTGGCGTAGCCAGCGTGTGATTTGTAGCTTCACCACTCCACATCACGCGCTCTGTTTCGATGATCGCATTTAGAACATAAGCCGAGCCAGTTTGCTTCTGACATTCCCTGCAATGGCAGCAATGCACAAACATCGGTGGTGATGACAGTTGATAAGTCAGCTGACCGCATCCGCAGGAGCCGGTGTATTTCTTTGCTTCCTTTGAACCCATGGATCACTCCACCAATTCATAGTGTTTGATTTGCCTGCTCTCGACCAATTCGGCTTCGGCAGGATCGATATGCGGAGAATTATAGTCCTCGCCAACGAAAGCTTTGAGCGATGCCAAGTCCTTCCAGACCATCACAAAACTGAACTCTCGTGGGCTATCGCCGTGCGGAGCACCAGGAAGAACCCGAACAATACCTTCGGTTCCCTTCATCATTGGATTTGCGGTCTTGAAGAAGAACTCCGCCCATTCGTCTTCCTTCCCTTCTCTCACGAGCACCTGAAAATACGCATTATCATGCAGTTTCCTCCCTCAGAGAAATACCTGCCTGCACAATACCTCTCATCAGATCGGATGAATGTCCTGGCTCGGCTCAGACATGCCGGTCTTTTCAACGAGCATCGCTATGTATGACAGCCGGAAGCTGACGTTAAAGTTCTGGCTGTGAATTACCAACTGTGCTGGCGAAACGAGCATCGAAGATGTTTAAACTAAAGGTCTCTTAACAGTGAACAACCTGGTCCAAGATGTATAACCGATTTCCACATCTCTTCTGTCACTTTGCAGTTGTAGGTTGTTCTTCCTTGGTCGTCTGTTGGGCTGAGTCCTCCTGAGGCGGACCACTTTGGAATGGTCTGCTTTCAGTGTCGAAAATTATACTCCAAACTGCGTTCATCTTCATTAAAGCCTCCAGCGGGCTACGTGCCCTTGAAGACTGCGCGACATTTTTCGTTGGGCGTGAGTGGCGGAACAGCTAGAAAGGGGGCAAATTCACCACTTTGGAATTTTACCGATGCCAATTTCGGTTCAGATCGTTGCCACCCCAGAAACCAGTGCCTCCAGCGTATTCGGCCTGTATGACACTTTGGTGGCTGCAGGGCGGGACTGGGAACATCTGGTGAGCGGTGAGGAGCCTATGCCGGTGTTTGACGTCAGTCTCGTTGGACCGGACGTTGATGGGTTTCGTTGCGGAAGTGGCGTATGGATCGCGCCAGATAAGACATTTAAGAATGCGGGCGACGCTGATATTGTGATCGTACCTGGACTGACACTTTCACCGCACGACCGACTCGACCCCGAACAACATCCTTGTTTGGGGTGGCTTGCCAAGCGCGACTTGGCCAAGACGCGTATTGTGTCAGCCTGCACAGGGGCAGTTTATTTGGCGGAAATAGGTATTTTGGATGGGGTTGAAGCGACCACACATTGGGCTTGGGAAGGCCTTTTTCGAAGGTTCTATCCAAATGTGCGGCTTCGCATCGACCGCGGCCTTTGCTTTGCTGATGCGTCTCGCGGACCCGTAACGTCGGGTGGCACAACCGGGTGGCAGGAACTCTCTACGTTCCTGATCGCGCACTACGGCGGCACGCAAAGGGCGGTGCGGGCAGCAAAAGTCTGGCTTATGGCCAACCGCGGAGAACTCCAGCTACCATTCTCTTCAATGATCACTACGGCACCTCATGCTGACGCAATTATTTCACAGGCTCAGTTATGGATTGCCGACAATTACGCCATTTATAACCCGGTAGCAGAAATGGCTAAACGTTCCGGGTTGCCGTCAACTACGTTTGCGCGACGCTTCCGCAAGGCCACCTGTAAATCACCGCAAGATTACGTTTTAGCGCTGCGAATTGAAGAGGCTCGGCAGTTGCTGGAAACTACCGATTACTCGATTGCGGAGGTCGGAGGTGCTGTTGGTTACCTTGATACGCCTTCGTTTCGGAGGTTATTCAAGCGAAAGACCGGTCTGACTCCTGTCGAACATCGTAAAATGTTCGGCCAGTCTCGGTTCTCTAACTTCTCCTGATATGCGGCGTTCAAGATAGGCACTGCTATTTTCCGCATCGGGCTCACTATTGCTAGTCACTGCAACTTGCGTTTCGGTTATGCGCTTTTTTTAGGATCATGTCTGTTTAGGGTGCAGAACGGGCCATCGAAGTATCGTGAGAATGACAAGTCACTGAGATTAGGACAGTCATCAAAATCGGTGAAGTTTCTTTGCGACCCGGTAGGTATTGGCGTAGGCTTTGATGGAAGCCTCAATGGGGTTGGCATAGCCGCCGCCGATTGCCATTGAGACCGGGATGCCGCGACCTTTGCAGGCGTGCAGTACCGCCTGATCGCGTTGGATGAGCCCATCATGGGTCAGCGCAAGCCGCCCTAGCCGGTCTTCTGCCAGCGGATCAACGCCTGCTTGGTATAGAATGAGGTCGGGGCGAAATTCGAACACAGCCGGCAAGTGGTGGGCTAAGGCGCGAAGGTAATCCTTATCGCCGGTGCCATCCGGCAGGGCAACATCGAGGTCAGCGGGAAACTTGCGAAACGGAAAATTCTTTTCTCCGTGCATCGAAAAGACGAAAACTGATGGATTGGCGGCGAAAATGGCGGCGCTACCGTCGCCCTGATGGACATCGAGATCGATGATTGCGACCCTTTCGACCATGCAAGCCGCAAGCAGGTGGAGCGCCGCGACTGCCTGATCGTTATAGACGCAATAGCCAGACCCAAACGTCGGATGAGCATGGTGTGTGCCCCCCGCGAGCTGCCCGGAGATACCGTACTCCTGAGCTGTCTCAGCAGCAGCAACTGCGCCACCTGCCGTTGCGCGAACCCGCTTCACCAGTTCCGGGCTCCACGGAAAGCCAATCCGTTTCATAGCCTTTTCTTCCAATAGCCCGTTTTCGAACTGCGCGACAAAACCGGCGGAGTGCGCCCGCAGTATCGCTTCATCGCTGGCTGGCAAAGACTCCGCCAGCTGCGCCTCCTGAAGAATACTGTCTTTCATCATTAGAGTATGGAGCATTTTGTACTTGCCCTGCGGAAATCGATGTCCGGAAGGCAGCGTAAGGGAGGATCTGTGAGGAGCGTAAAATCTCATAGCTTGGGTGAAAAGAAGCTCGGGCAATGCGCCAAAGCATAGCCGACCTCTTAACATATCGGCAACGTCCGCCGTCGAAGGAATTGCGTTTCAAAGAGTACGCGATCGAAAAGTAAGGTGACAGTTGAGATTTTATGTGAGTGTCTGAACTACGGGACATAGCTGCCTTTGAACTTGACTCAACGAATGGCTTTTTCGCCTCTTTAACTGGATATTTCAGGTTCTTTCATCGAATGGTTTCTGTAACAACGACTTCGCTGACTGCTTCGAAGTCTGGCCCCATAGAACTGGAACAAAAATGGACCGCAGAACCTTCACTAGTTTGTCTGTTGCATCGCTTCTCTGCGCTCCCCGCCAGATTTCGGCCCGGCACCCACAACATGTCACGATTATAGGGGCAGGCAGTGCAGGATTGACAGCGGCTTATCACCTAACGAACGCAGGCATCCAGGTTCAAGTTCTGGAAGCAGCGAACGACTGGGGAGGTCGCATCAAACGCCTGTCTGGCTTTGCGGATGTACCTCTCGATCTAGGGGCCGAGTGGATACACGACCATCCCAGTGTTTTGGGGCGCATCTTGGGAAAGGGCAAAACTGACCTGGGTGTCAGGACAATCGACTACAGACCCCAGACTTTTCAATTCTGGCACAAAGATCAGCTGAACGAATTCAATGCGCTTCGGAATTTCTATCAAGAGGTCAAGTTCTACGACACAACTTGGTACGGATTTTTTGAAAGGTTCATTTTACCGACTGTCAAAGAAAACATCGCCTTGGATGCTATGGTCACGCAAGTTGCAGAGCATGGCATACGCCTATCCGTTAAGCTCAGCGATGGTCGAAGCCTTGAGACAGACAAGGTATTGGTCACGGTTCCGTTGTCGGTCCTTCAACGTGGACTCATCACATTTTCGGATCAGCTCACGCCTCCTGACATGGCAGCGCTTCAAGACATCGTATACGGCTCTGGGTTCAAAGCATTCCTGAGGTTCAATCAACGCTTCTACCCAGATATATTGTTTGAGGGTTCTCGTGCCAGCGTACTGGCTGACACATGGGTGGAAAAAATCTACTACGACGCGGCCTTTCGTAAACCAACCCGCCAGAATATCCTGGGTCTGTTTTCAGTCTCAGAAGGACCAACACGTCGGTCAGCCCTTGGTGACAATGCATTGATCGATGACATCCTTACTGAGTTAACCGAAATGTTCGGCAGCGTCGTCAGGGACACGTATGTTGCAGGCGTGACCCAGAATTGGAGCGCGGAGAGCTCAATTCTTGGCAGCTATTCAATGGAGAATAACAGCGACTATGATGTTGATGATATCCTCAAACCAGTTGCGGGTAAGATTTTCTTTGCCGGAGAAGCACTGGGAGGAGACGAGCAATCTACAGTTCAAGGTGCAGCGTTTTCCGCTATCTCGGCCGCGGGCAAATTGCTTGAGTAGTCGGGGCGTCGATTGGCCAGCATAGCCGAAATTCACGTAGGCGCAGTCCCACAACATCAGCAGGTGTAATGCACAACAAAGCGGCCCTTTCGCTGCAGTCACAAATGCGTCCAAAGTCCACATTCGCAATGCCCCATTTTTTACCCCCGCTTGCCGAACAATTCACGGGATGTTTCTCTTCAAAGCCTTCATCCGGTCACCTCTGGCTCGGGTGGTGGGTTTTCGATCTTTTCCGGGATGGATCTCGTGACAGAGTCGATTGAGTGACAGAGCAATGTCCGATAGCTCTTTTAGGGTTGCTGATCCAGAAAAGCATTCGCAACGCTGAGATGCTTTTCCTTGGTCTCCGAATCCATCCGCATTGCTGCTCGACACATCATGGGCCAGCGCGGATTGTGTACGAGCTTATCCAGATGTTTGAAGATAAAGCGCCAATACAGGCCATCCCAAACCTCTGCCCAAGGCCCTTTGCCTCAATGACTCATCTTTCGGATATAGTTTGAACCAGAAAAATAGGGTTTGGTGGTGATAAGCCCACCGTCGGCATGCTGGCTCATTGCATAAACTTTTGGAACCATAATCCAGTCATAGCTATCCACGAACATCTCCATGAACCAGCAATAAACCTCATCTGGGTCGATCTCGCACAGGAACATGAAACCACCCAGGACCATCAGGCGTTCGATGTGATGGTAATAGCCGCTCCGCAGTATGCGCCTGATCGTGTCGTCAATCGGGTCGATGCCGGTGGTGCCATCGTAGAACGAGGCGGGCATCTTGCGGCAATGGTCCCAGTGATTGGTGGTTCGCATCTCGACGCCAAGGCGTTCATAGGTGGCGCGCATGAACTCTCGCCAGCCAATGATCTGCCGGACAAACCACTCTACCGAGTTGATGGGAATATCCCGTTTCTGCGCGTGTTCAAGTGTTGCGCCCAGTACTTGCCTGGGCGTCAGCAGCCCGATGTTCAAAGCGGGAGTTAGAACCGCGTGCCACAGCCAGCTTTCCCCTTCGACGATCGCGTCCTCGAAATCCCCAAACCGATCAAACCGGCGTTCGAGGAATTGTTTTAACCAATCCGCGGCCGCCCTGTGCGAGGTCGGGTAGTAGAGCCTGTCCAGCGACCCAAGCGCATCCAGAAATTCTGTGATGACACCATTCTTTGCGGCGTGGTCAATGGCGTCATGCGCAGGCCAATCGATCCAGGGCAGACTGCCCAGCAGCGCTTTGGGAACTTTTTTGCGATTATCTTCGTCAAAGCTCCACTGGCCACTCATTGGTTGATCACCGACCATCAGCACGTCCAGACGACGGCGCTGGCTTTTGTAGAACTCTGCCATGAACCAACGTTTGCGGCCCTTACCTGTTCAGGTGAACATGGTATCGGCTTGGGCAAAAAAGAGTTTTTAGTAGCAGAGCTTGGTGAAACGGTGGAAATAATGAGAGCAATAAAAAACGCACTTGACCCCTATGGGTTGTTCAATCCAGGAAAAATAATTTAGGTTCAGTTCTCAGAATGCAAAATTCTGGGTGCATTCGAAATGTTCAGTTGAAGTTTCAATAAAACCAAACTCCTAAACTTGGTTTAAACCAGCCTCCTGTTTCATTTGACTAACAAGTTCAACGCTCGCCAAAATCTACTAAGCGATCCACAAAGGTCGAAAATGACCGAACACTGAGATACTTACGTTGACGGTTCTGTTCGAACATTAGCCAAGATTCCTGACGCTTCTATCCCCCCAAACATGCAAAAAAATGCCGCCGGAGCGCGACGAACACTCCGGCGACATGAAAGTTCTGGACTCGGCATGATCGAAAGACAAACCGCGTCAGCAGGCGGGATCAGATATCCAGCGTGTGTTCTTTTTCCCAGCGTGAGAAATGGCTAGCGAACGAGTTCCATTCCTGGTGCTTCATCTTTAGATAAGCCGCTGAGAATTCTTCGCCCATGGCGGCTTTCAACTCTGCATCCTTATCATAGTCGCGCAGCGCATCCAGCATGTTCAGGGGTAGTTTAGGTGCGTCTTTGACAGTATGGCCTTCGGCATACATGTCGATGTCGTAACGACGGCCGGGGTCTGCTTTGGACCGGATGCCTGACAACCCGGCGGCGATGATCACGGCCTGCAGCAGATAGGGATTTGTCGCACCATCGGCCAGGCGCAGTTCGAACCGACCCGGTCCGGGGACGCGGACCATATGTGTGCGGTTGTTGCCAGTCCATGTCACTGTGTTCGGAGCCCATGTCGCACCCGACATCGTGCGCGGAGCGTTGATGCGTTTGTACGAGTTCACAGTTGGGTTGGTGATCGCCGCCAGCGCGCTGGCGTGCTTCATGATCCCGCCCAGGAAGTGCTTGCCCTGTTCGGCCAATCCAACCTCACCGGTCGGGCCGTCACCCTTACCCGCAAAGACGTTGGTTTTGGCGTCCGCGCCCGGCGCATCCCAGACCGAGATATGGGCATGACATCCATTACCTGTCAAACCTTCAACCGGCTTAGGCATGAAAGTCGCGCGGAAACCGTGCTTTTCGGCCACCGATTTGGTCATGAATTTAAAGAACGAATGCTTGTCAGCGGTGCGCAGAGCATCGTCAAACTCCCAGTTCATCTCGAACTGGCCGTTTGCGTCCTCGTGGTCGTTCTGGTACGGGCCCCAACCCAATTCCAGCATGTAATCGCAGATCTCTCGCACCACATCATAGCGGCGCATCACGGCCTGCTGGTCGTAACAGGGCTTTTCAGCGGTATCGAACGGGTCGCTGATCTGTTCGCCATCCGGGGTTAGCAGGAAGAATTCAGCCTCAATCCCGGTTTTCACATGCAAGCCTTCTGCGGCGGCCTCGTCGATCAGGCGACGCAGCACGTTGCGGGGTGCTTGGGCGACATCCTCGCCCTCCATCACGCAATTGCCCGTAACCCAGGCGACCTCGGGCTTCCAAGGCAGTTGGATCACCGACGAGGGGTCCGGCACGGCCAGCATGTCGGGGTGCGCCGGGGTCATGTCGAGATAGGTGGCAAAGCCCGCAAACCCTGCGCCCTCCTCCTGCATGTCGGCGATGGCCTGCGCGGGCACTAGCTTGGCCCGCTGTCCACCGAACAAGTCGGTGAACGAAATCATAAAATATTTGACGCCGTTTTCTTTGGCGAAAGCTGCCAGATCTGTCGTCATGGTCGGCCTTCCTTTCCCTGTTTTTGTGTCTCAATAGAAGAAAGGCGCCGCCCTTTTGGGCCGCGCCTTTTTAATTTCAGATCAGAACCCGGCCTTGCCCGGATACCAGTCGGTGCCTGCCAGAGGCACTTTTGCCATCGCAGCCGCCTCCAACGTCAGGGCACACAGATCCTCGGGCTCCAGATTGTGCAGGTGGTTGTGACCGCAGGCCCGCGCGATGGTCTGCGCCTCAAGCGTCATCACCTTCAGGTAGTTGCGCAGCCGCCGTCCGGCCTCGACCGGGTCCAGGCGTTTGGCCAGCTCCGGGTCTTGCGTGGTAATACCCGCCGGGTCCTGTCCTTCGTGCCAATCGTCATAGGCCCCGGTGGTGGTGCCCAGCTTCTGGTATTCAGATTCCCATTTTGGATCATTGTCACCCAGAGCAATCAGAGCCGCCGTGCCGATAGCCACCGCATCCGCGCCCAGGGCCATCGCCTTGGCCACATCAGCCCCGGTGCGGATGCCGCCCGAGATCACCAATTGCACTTCGCGATGCACACCCAGATCCTGCAGCGCCTGAACGGCAGGGCGAATACAGGCGAGCGTCGGGATGCCCACATGTTCGATGAACACGTCCTGCGTGGCTGCCGTGCCGCCCTGCATCCCGTCCATCACCACAACATCAGCTCCAGCTTTCACCGCCAGAGCAGTGTCATAATAGGGTCGGGTCGCGCCGACCTTGACGTAGATCGGCACCTGCCAATCGGTGATCTCACGCAGTTCGAGGATCTTGATCTCTAGATCATCCGGTCCGGTCCAGTCTGGGTGGCGACAGGCCGAGCGCTGGTCGATCCCCTTGGGCAGCGTGCGCATCTCGGCCACGCGGTCGCTGATCTTCTGGCCCAGTAACATGCCGCCGCCGCCAGGCTTCGCGCCCTGCCCGACCACGATCTCAATCGCGTCGGCCTTTCGCAGATCGTTCGGGTTCATGCCATAGCGTGACGGCAGGTATTGATACACCAGCTTTGACGAATGGCCACGTTCTTCAGGTGTCATACCGCCGTCACCCGTCGTGGTCGATGTCCCGGCCATAGATGCCCCTCGGCCCAAGGCCTCTTTTGCAGGACCGGACAAAGCGCCAAAGCTCATGCCCGCAATGGTGACAGGAATGTCCAACTCGATAGGATTCTTGGCAAAACGCGTGCCCAGCGTCACCGAGGTATCGCAGCGTTCGCGATACCCTTCTAGCGGATAGCGCGAGACGGATGCACCCAGAAACAACAGGTCGTCAAAATGGGGCACCTTGCGTTTGGCACCACCACCGCGAATATCGTAGATGCCAGTAGCAGCAGCACGCCGGATTTCCGCGTTGATTGGGTTGGTAAAGGTCGCCGACTGGATCGGCATGGTGCGGGGGATGGTCTGATCCAAATCTTTCATTCCCATGTCCTCAGTAAGCGGCTGCGTTGTCGATGTCGAAATTGTAAAGCTGACGTGCCGAGCCGTAACGCTTGAACTCATCCGGCTTAGCGTCCGATCCGGCGCGCTCCAGCAAGCCAGTCAAAATTTCGATATGCTCAGGCCGCATCTCTTTCTCGATGCAATCCGCGCCCAGGCTTTTGACCGAACCGCGCACGAACAACCGTGCTTCGTACAACGAGTCTCCCAGGGCATCACCGGCATCTCCGCAGACCACAAGGTTGCCCGCCTGTGCCATGAAGGCCGACATGTGGCCGATGTTTCCATGCACAACGATGTCGATGCCTTTCATGGAAATCCCACAACGCGAACTGGCATTGCCCTTGATCACCAACAAGCCACCATGGCCGGTCGCACCGGCATACTGGCTGGCGTCACCATCGACGATAACGGTGCCGGACATCATATTCTCGGCCACGCCAGGGCCCACCGAGCCTTCGACCTTGATGGTCGCCTGCTGGTTCATGCCCGCGCAGTAGTAGCCGGTTGAGCCCTTCACCGTCACCTCAATCGGAGCGTCCAGACCAACGGCAATGGCGTGGCTGCCCTTGGGATTCTGCACTTCCCAATTGGTCTGGTTGGTCTTTTTGCTTTGCGCCTGAAGGATCGAGTTCAATCCGCGCAGGCCGTTTTCTGCAACATCATAAGTCTGCATGTCAGTGGCTCCAGAAATAGACGGTTGCGGGCTCGGGTTCCCAGACTTTGGCGTCTTCGATACCTGGCAAATTGACCAATGCGCGATATTCGCTGCCGAACGCGACGTATTGATCGGTCTCAGCCATCACCGCTGGTTTGCAAGCGATCGGGTCACGGACGACGCCGAACCCATCCTTTGTGCCGACCACAAAGGTGAAGAACCCGTCCAGATCCTCAAGGCTGCTTTCCAGCGCTTCGCCCAGAGTAGCCCCGTTCTGCATCTTCCAAGTCAGGTAAGATGCGCCCACCTCGGTGTCGTTCATCGATTCGACCCGCACGCCCTCGCGCTTGAGTTTGCGACGCAGAGAATTGTGGTTCGACAACGACCCGTTGTGCACCAGGCACTGATCCGCGCCGGTGTTGAACGGGTGAGCCCCTTCGGTGGTCACAGCAGACTCGGTCGCCATGCGCGTGTGGCCAATTCCGTGGCTGCCGCCCATGGTCGATACGCTAAAGCGTTCGGCCACGTCCTTGGGCAGACCCACCTCTTTGTATATTTCGATGGTTTCGCCATCCGACATTACACGCATACCCGGGCGCAATTCACGGACAGCCTGGCGTGCTTCATCAACTTTGCCGCTGTCCAGTTCCAGTACAGCGTGCGTATCGTTGGAGCGCAGCGAAACCTGCGTGCCAATCGCAGCGCCCAGATCCGCAGCCAGAGTTGCGAAGTCTACATCCGGCGAATCCGACTGCACCGTCAGCTTGGCAGCGCCATCCGATTCTGCGCCATAGATCGCAATTCCTGCACTGTCCGGGCCACGATCCGTCATCGTAACCAGCATATCCGTCAACATCGCGCCTAGCTCAGGCTCCAATGCCCTGTCTTTGAGAAACAGACCGACAATTCCACACATCAGCTTTTGCCCTCTGAAAAGTTCGTCGAGAAGACACTAGCAGCACGGTTTTTAAAACGCAACAGCACGAAATAATTTTTCCTGTGGGGAAAATTCCGAGATTGTGAAAGTGACAAGCACCATAGATACCGGCAAGCGGGTTGGACTGGGCACCATTGAAATCAATGCGTTGGCATTCAACTGGTCTGAGGATACGAGATGATCGACAGGTATTTGGCCGGCAATTTCACCAACCCTTCGGGCCCGTGCGGCGCGTCCGCATCAAAGAAAAGTGTATCACCGGGCTTGAGAGAATAGATCGAGTCGCCATGGCGATAGTCGACTTCACCCTCCAACATATACAGCATTTCAATTCCGTCATGCTGGAACGTCGGGAATCGGTCCGATTCTTCGGTCAACGAAATCAGGTACGGCTCCACAACCACTCCGCTGGCATTTGCCCCCAGATGACCCAGCAGGTTGTATTGATGTCCCGCTCGGGTGCCAGCCCTTTCTGTTTCAACACCCTCGCCCGCCTTGGTGTGCACAGCATTCCGGGTTTCCTCATAACGTCGAAAAAACGAGGTGATAGGCGTGCTCAGCGCATCGGCCAGCAACTGCAATGTCGTCAACGACGCTGAGGTCGCGCCGTTTTCGATCTTGGACAACATGCTGATGGACAGGCCGGTCGATGCCGACAATTCCGCGATTGTTATGCCTTGCTGCAACCGCAACGCCTTGATTTCGCGACCGATAGCGGTTTCCAGATTTTTCTCGCCGCTGTCCCTGACTTTGTGCGGGTCCTGCGACAGCACCGCCGCTTCGTCAGTTTTATCCGTCTGCGTCATCGGGTCCCTCTTGATCCGTCTCAACGTTCCCGGCAACCATCGCACAGGTCGGTAGTGTTTGTGTAGCCTGCCCTATCAGGATAATTTGTTTCACAGCAGGGATATTTCTGCTATCGTGCTCGATACCGTGGCGATTGCCCGGACCAGTGTGGCATTTTGTAGATATCAGAGGCTGTCATGCACCAGATCTCAGCTCCTTTGAACCATCTGAAATTTGACGGGCGAGACCAGTTTTCTATTGGGTTCCTTTTGTTGCCCGGTTTCCCGATGGCCTGCCTGTCTTCGGTGATCGAGCCGCTTAGGGCCGCAAATGAAATCTCTGGGCAAGAGAAGTTTTCATGGACCCTGTATTCCGAAGACGGAGCATCGGTTCAGTCAAGTGCGCGCCTCACCTTTGAATCAGATGGTGCGCTGAGCGCCGCGGGAGAGGTTGATTTTCTGTTCGTTTTGTCCGAGCCCGACGGCACATTTTCGAACCCTCAGGCGACGACGGGCAAGCTGCGATATATGTACCGGCACGGGACCACACTGTGCGCAGTCAGCGGCGGCATTTTCCCACTGGCGCGATCGGGTGTCCTGGACGGCCAAACTTGTTCGGTTCATTGGCTCTATCGCACTGCATTTGTGGCGGAATTTCCGCAAATTGAAATTACCGATGACGTGATCGCCATTAACCGCAGATGTTGTACGGCGTCCGGCGCGGCTTCGGCATTTGACTTTGCGTTGCACGTGATCGACGCCGCGCTCGGCGATGCAACAATGGCAGAGGTCGCCTGCTGGTTCCAGCACTCGGCTATCCGAAATCCCAATATCCGGCAGAAGACCCCGACATTCAGCACTGACGAAACAGCCGATCATCTGCCGTATAACGTCTCACAGGCGATTGCGCTGTTCTCGGAGAACCTTGCATTCCCATTGACGACACGTGAGGTCGCGCGGCAAGTCGGCGTGTCGGCCCGGCATATGGAACGCAGTTTCCGTCAGGCGGTTGGCCAAAGTCCTGGCGAATACTATCGCCTTTTGCGCCTGCGCGCAGCCCGGCAGCTAGTGATCTACACTCGGGATTCGCTGACCTCGATTGCCCATGCTGTCGGATATACCAGCCCGACCTCAATGTCGCGGCAGTATACCGAGCAGTTCGGTGCCACCCCTCGGCAAGATCGTCAGGAACACAACCGGTTCAGGGTGACAAGCAACACATTTCTGCATTAGCCGTTCAGGAAATGGTCTGAGCCGTTTCTACCAGCGCATGATGCAAGGAACCCGCAGAAGATCTGGGGCCCAACACGGAAAAGTCCTGACCAGCGTCGCGACACCAAACGTAGCAACCGATGTGGTGAATAGCGCACCGAGTCACCGTCTGAGATTGCATCGCCCTGATGTCCGAGTTGCAAAGACGTTCGAACAAGCGGAACACATCCCTGCCTCGCACGTCAAAACGGCACCACCCATCTGTCTGCTCAACCACCGAAGCCGTCTGCTGCATTGCGGCTTTGACTTCCACTGACAAATTTTCGTGACTGGCATAGCTGGCATCGATCATCCAGATGTCCGGGCCGATCCACAGCGCGGAATACTCTGACCCGACCGCGGCATGCCCCGGTTGCGGCAAATCAAAACCCAGCAGGTTCTTGGCTTGCCCGGCAAATTCCGCCTCGTGACCCTGTCGCATTGACAATGAGGCCAAAGCCCTGTCTGCCAACTCGGCAATGGACACGTTTGCGAACGTATCCTTTGCCGGTTCAAACGCCCCAAGCGGTGTGATTGCTCTTAGTTTATGCACGCAAACGCTCCCCTTCCGGATCGACAAAATGGGCGCTGACAACTTCTACATGGGTTTCAGAGCCTTCCAGCGGATTAACGATCCGCATCACCTCGCCCATTCGCTCGGCGCCGTTCTTCAAATAGGCCAGACCGATCGAAGACTGCAGAATTGGCGAATACGCGGCAGAGGTCACGTAGCCCTGATCATGTGCGGCATCCACAGGCCCATCCTTGGCCATCAGGTGGCCGCCCGCAGCAACCGCTTGGCCCGCATCAACGGGCTTCAAGCCAACAAGGCGCAAGGCGTCGGGTTCGTTCAGCCCTTCGCGTTCACTCAGCGTATTGCCGATGCAATCCTTCTTTTTGCTGACCATGCGCCCAAGCCCCAGATTCAGCGCCGTCGTTGTACCGTTCAACTCATTCCCTGCAGCATGGCCTTTTTCGATACGCATCACGCCCAAGGCCTCGGTTCCGTACGGCACGACATCGAATTCTTCGCCTGCCTCCATCAAAGCGCGTACCAACGCATCGCCATAACGTGTCGGTACCGCGATCTCATAAGCCAGTTCGCCACTGAACGAGATCCGAAACAGGCGTGCGCGACAACCGCCACAGACCGTGATTTCCGAACAAGCCATGAACGGGAACGCCTCGTTCGAGGTGTCGAATTCGGCATCCACCACCTTTTGCAGCAATTTGCGCGAGTTCGGCCCCGCAACGGCAAACTGTGCCCAGGCCTCGGTGGTTGAGATCAACTGCACATCCATATCCGGGCACAGGCATTGGCGTACGAATTCCATGTTGCGATAGACCAGAACCGCATTGGCGGTGGTAGTGGTCACGACAAAATGATCCTCGGCAAACCGGGCGGCGGTGCCGTCGTCATAGGCAATGCCATCCTCGCGCAGCATCAGCCCATAGCGCACCTTGCCCACGGGCAGTTTCCCAAACTCGTTGGCGTAGATCACGTTCAGGAAAGCCGCTGCATCCGCGCCCTGCACGTCGATCTTGCCCAGCGTGGTCACATCGCACACCCCGACCGAATTGCGGGTCTGCAGCACCTCACGGTCCACCGATTGCCGCCAATGGGATTCGCCCGTGCGCGGGAACCACTGCGCCCGCAGCCAGTCGCCGACTTCCGTGAATACCGCGCCTTGCTCGACCGCCCATTTGTGGCTGGGGGTTTCACGCGTCGGGTGGAAGTGTTTTCCGACCGAACTGCCCGCCAGCGCTCCCATTGCGACCGGAGTATAGGGCGGGCGAAATATCGTCGTTCCGGTCTCAGGGATCGATTTGCCGGTCATTTCTGCCATAACCGCCAGCCCCCCCATATTCGAGGTCTTGCCCTGATCCGTCACCATGCCAAGGGTCGTATAGCGTTTCAGATGCTCAACCGAGACAAAGTTCTCTTGATGCGCCAGTTTCACATCCTTGACGGTCACATCGTTTTGCTGGTCGATCCACGCCCGGCCTTTACCTACTTTTACATACCAGAACGGTTGCAGGTTGACCGGAGCATCCTCAGCCTGCGGAACGGGGCTCGAAGTTGCCTGAATGCCAAGATCGGCCAGTGCCTCTGCGGCACGCGCGGCCCCGGATTCCAGAGCCCCTTGGGTGGAAAGCGCGCCTGCCGCGGCCCCGGCAACAGACAACCCAACAGGCAGGTTCTCACCTGGCACGAATGCCGCCAGGGCTTCGTTCCACTGCGGACGTCCGCGCTTATGGCAAGTCAAATGCACATTCGGGTTCCAACCCCCCGACACTGCAAGAGATCCGCAAATGATATCGCGGGTAAAACCCTGTTGCGTTTGGATCGTGACGGTCTCCAAACCCAGACGTCCCTGGCTGCCGATCACCTGCGCGCCTGCGAAGACTTCGGCACCCTGAACCGCCGGCGCATCAGCCCGCGTATCGATGACAGCCGCAATTTTGACGCCCTGCGCCATCAGATCCATAGCCGTGCGATGACCATCGTCGTTATTGGTGAAAACAGCGACACGTTCATGTGGCGTCACAGCCCAGCGATTGGTGTATGATCGAACAGCCCCTGCCATCATGATCCCGGGCCGGTCATTATTCGGAAACGCGATCGGACGTTCGGTTGCACCGGCACACAGCACCGGGCGTTTGGAGTAAATCCGCCAGAATATCTGACGCGGCTCCTCGGCCCCGGGTTCCGGTTTGTGATCGGCGACGCGTTCAACAGCGCCATAGATGCCGTGATCAAATGCGCCGACCACCGTCGTGCGCGGCAGCAACCGCACATTATCCATTGTGGTCAGTTCGGCCACGACCCGGACAGCCCAATCAGAACCGGCCATTTCGTCGATGGTATAGGTTTCCGAGTTCAACCGCCCGCCGAGCGCGAAATCTTCGTCCGCCAGAATGACCCTTGCCCCAGCCCGACCGGCCGTTAACGCCGCAGACAGGCCCGCAGGACCGGCCCCGATCACAAGCAGATCGCAATGCAGAAAGCCCTTGTCGTAAACGTCCGGATCGTCTTCGCCCGAAACGCTACCCAAGCCCGCTGCGCGCCGGATTATGGGTTCATACAATTTTTCCCAAAACGCCTTGGGCCACATGAAGGTCTTGTAGTAGAACCCCGCCGTCAGGAAGTTGCTGAAGAGATCGTTGACTGCCAACATATCGCGCTGCAACGAAGGCCAGCGGTTCTGCGAACGCGCCTCCAGCCCCTCGTATAGCTCTGCCACGGTGGCACGCGTGTTGGGCTCTTGCCTGCCGCCTGCGCGCAATTCGACCAGCGCATTCGGCTCTTCTGATCCGGCTGTCAGCACGCCACGGGGGCGATGATACTTAAAGGACCGTCCCATCAGGCGCACGCCATTGGCCAACAGGGCAGAGGCCAGCGTATCGCCCGCCAAACCCTGGTAGCGATTGCCGTCAAAGGTAAAGTTGAGGGCCTGACCGTGGTCGACCAGCCCGCCTTTCAGTCGATTGATCTGTCCGCTCATCTGCCGCGCCCCTGTGCCCGAGCCACATCCCGGGCCATTTCAACTTTTGTGATTTCATGTGTCAGCGTATTACGCGTCACCACCAGCCAGGACCGGTCGCCTTGCTCGTGATACCAAAGCTCACGATGCTCACCCGCCGGGTTGTCGCGCAGGTATAGATAGTCGTGAAACGCCTCGGCGGCGTTTTCGGCCTGCCAATCGGGGCGATCGATCAGCGCTGCGTCGCCCAGATAGACGAATTCCTGCGCGTCGCGGGGGCCAAGAAGCGGATGTTCAATGATCATTTATCAGCTCCGTCAGTGCAAGTTGGGCTGCGCGCCCTGCCCTTTTTCGTCGATGATGTGGCCCGAGCGGAAGCGGTCCAGACGATAGGCTGTGGCGGTTTCATGCGGACGGTCCGTGGACAGCAGATGCGCAAAACACCAGCCCGACGCCGGAGTGGCCTTGAAGCCGCCGTAACACCAGCCCCCGTTGAAATAAAGCCCGTCGATACCGGTCTGGTCGATGAAGGGCGAGCCATCCATCGACATGTCCATAATCCCGCCCCAGGCCCGCAATAGGCGAACGCGACCCAAGGCAGGGATCAGAGAGATACCGCTTTCAACCACATCCTCGATCACCGGCAAGTTCCCCCGCTGGGCATAGGTGTTGTACATGTCGATATCGCCACCAAACACCAGCCCGCCCTTGTCCGACTGGCTGCAGTAGAAATGGCCCGCGCCATAGGTGATGACACCGTCGATCACCGGTTTCGGCCCTTCCGAGACAAAAGCTTGCAACACATGGCTTTCGATGGGCAGGCGCATGCCAGCTTTCTCCATCACGCGGCTGGACGAGCCCGCAAGGGCAACACCGACCTTTTTGGCCCCGATATACCCGCGCGAGGTTTCGACCCCCTGCACCTTTCCATTTTCAATGCGAAAGCCCGTCACCTCGCAGTTCTGGATGATGTCCACGCCGCGCGTATCCGCGCCGCGCGCATAACCCCAGGCCACCGCGTCATGGCGCACCGTGCCGCCGCGCCGGTGCAGCAAGCCCGCTTTGATCGGAAAGCGCGCGTTGTCGAAGTTCAAAAACGGATACATCGCCCGCACGCCATCGGTGTCCAGCAATTCGGCATCCGACCCGTTCAGGATCATCGCATTGCCCCGCCGCCGCGCGGCATCGCGCTGCGCATCCGTATGCAACAGGTTCAGAATACCCCGCTGGCTGACCATGGCGTTGAAGTTGAAGTCCTGCTCCAACCCTTCCCACAGTTTCAGCGAGAATTCGTAGAACGGCTCATTCCCGTCCAGCAGATAGTTCGAGCGGATGATGGTCGTGTCCCGCCCCACATTGCCGCCGCCGATCCAGCCCTTTTCCAGCACGGCAATCCGGGCCTCGCCGAAATCCTTGGCCAGATAATAGGCCGTGGCCAACCCGTGACCGCCACCGCCAACAACGATGATGTCGTATTCGCTTCGCGGTTCGGGGTCGCGCCGGGCTGGTTTCCAGCCTTTATGGCCTGTCAGAGCTTCTTTGATGATCCGAAGTCCGGAATAGCGCATGGGTCTCTCGTGTCAGTTTGATGACAAATTGCACGAAGCCTGATTCATGGGTTCATCTGATTTGCGGTGTTCAATTGTTCCGATGCGACATAAAGGTGTTCAACTTTCTCGTATTGCTCAATTTATCTGTAATTTGGGATCATAGAGCGCAAAATACAGCTTTTTTGCGCATTACATTAGCCACGTTGCCAAACCTTTACCACACTCGATAAGTATCCCTTCTCTTGCGAACTCGTCCCCACCTGTCAGATCGAACGCAGTTCTGTTAACGCATGCTGGGACATGACAGGAGCAGGTCGTGACGATCTCATTTAAGG